>JAFGAZ010000001.1 GCA_016933455.1 Candidatus Aenigmatarchaeota archaeon | reverse complement strand
CATAGGAGATGCGTCACATGGGTCTGGATCAGATTGGTAGCATCTTTCGTTTGGCGCGCATTGACCTGCCCAATGGCAATCTTGTCCACATTCACCTACGTAATATATCGGGTCACAACCTGAACTTTGTGGTATACAAGTTCCACTACTACAAATATAAACTGATGAACATGAGCAGTCGCCACAATTTGAGCATGTTTCTCCTCTAGAAGATTCACAAGAACCGTCGTTGTCGCAACCTCCACAAACAGAGTTGTCTACAGTGTATCTTGATGTTCCATATGATGAAAAATAAGAATCCACTGTATTGGTTGCTGTTACTCTAACCTGATAATTACCATTACTTGCTGAAAGTGGTGATGTATATGTTATTGAAGTCGATCTTGTGCTTTGTGGTGGAATTGTAAGTGTTGAACCTCCACTAAAACCAATTGACCATGAAGTAAAACTGTTGTGTGACAATTGAAAAACTGAAGAAGGACATTCTGAAACATCATTATTTCTTACAGTTACTGTGTATGTTAAAGAGTCTCCCGGACAACCTGTTTGATAACCCGATATTGTTACAGTGGGAAAATTGTGTGTACATGGACCTGGTTCCGGCTCAGGTTTTACACAAATTCCTCCAACACAAGTTAGGTCTTGACCTGAACAACAATCTGATGTAACAGAACATGATCCTCCTTCGTTTGAACATGTACCTGTACAGTAACAATCTGTTCCACAAGTTTCACTACCTGAACAAAGACTATTGTCTCTATACCAACTTGATGTTGTACATTCCTTAGATCCTAACTGACAAGCATAAACACAACAGTCTCTATAAGTTCCACAATCTGAATTTGTCTGGCAACAATTAGCACGTCCGATGCAATCTGAATCAAGACAATCGGTATAACCGTCACAATCGTTATCTATATTGTCACTGCAACGTGCATCTGTGTTTTCTGAAATCTGATAATCTCTCCAAGCCCAGTTGCTGTCATAATTGCATGTTCTAACTGTAAGAGGTCTTGGACCTACACCACAAAAGGTACTTCTATCATTTCTTACCTGACAATTGTTTCCAGAATTGCATGTTTCAGCAATACAATTGCTGTTACAAATAATAGTGGAGGAAACCATCGATTCTGCGCATCCCTCGTCACATACTTCAGAAGCACCACATGCTTGTTCACATGTCTGAGTTAGGCTATAAGCAGTCGTACCACAAACACGTGCCATTGACTGTGCATTACCGTTGCATTGTACGCATTGTTTTTCGTCGTTGTCCCATCTTCCTTCAAAAGTATCTTCGCAATATAAGCCGGACCTTATTTTACATATCGTCCCTTCATCACTTGATGTTCCTTGTGAACAAGGCTTCCATTTGGCTTCTGGTCCATAACATCTAGGAATTGTAAATAAAGGCGGTGATTGTTGTTCATACCAACAGCATACTGAAATTCCACAAGCACATCCTGAATTTATAGCATCAAATTCAAAATCCCATTTATTTATAGGGGTGCTAAGATTACAGAACATAGTATTTTCTGCTTCTTGATAAAATGTCTGATAATTGAGTGTACAAGCATACACATATTCTGATATTATGATTGAAAATGAAATCAACAAAACAATGAACAGTATTTTTTTATTCATAAAAACCCTCCACAATCGAATCAATTCTAATTATTTTTTCATTTTGAGTATATACTCTTAAAATCCTTCCATCAAGCCTATAATAACTTATCTTGAATGATATATACAAGCTCTCGTCTTCAATGTTTATTTCTTCTTCTTTAATGAATTCTAATTCTCCTTCAGAGACAAATAAGGCAAATCTCTTTATAACATCAAGTAAAGCGTTTTCATCTTCTAAAGTTATGTAATATCTCAAGCCTGAAATACCTTTTTCTTGAGGATATGAAACGTCGATTTTCCAATTTCCAAAATCGTAACTAGCTGTTAGACCACTTAATTGTGGCGTGACGTCAAATGATTTTTCAAAGGATTTAATTATATTATCAGACCCATCTCCCAATGACGAAAAGGGAGTTATGAAAGATAAATCTGTGGATACTTGATATAATCCATCATCGCATTCAAGGTTCAACTTCAAATCAGAGACGGGTTTTTTCCCTCCTATGACAGTTTCATAGTCCTCTAATATGCAACCTCTGATGTTGTGTTGTGTGTTCTGCACGTCTTCGAGAAGAACTTTGAAGAAAATACTTTCTTTTTGTTTTTCTAGTGAAAACGGTTTGTTTGCGTCAAAATACTTTATTGTTGTTTCTTTAGATATGTTTTTAGGACAGAAAAAAGAAATTGTACCGTTTTCTATTCTGTAAACATCACATTCTTTCAATTCATCCCAATATTTCGTTTCTTTTAACCAGCTCCATCCATTAAGGTCATAACTAACTAATTCGTTGTTATAATCGGCATAAAAAGGTCGTCCGTTGCAAATAAGCCAGAATTTTCCTATTTTACTCGAAGTATCAAAATCCATTTTTTGAATTTCACAGAATTTATTTTTTTCTTCCAAAATATTCAAGACTTTGTTGCGTGCATTGTCTTCTATCGAAAATGTGTTATAAAAGTAAAGTGTTGGTAGCACTAAAATAGATAAAAATACCAACAAAAATATCAAGTGAATTCTTTCCATATCGCTCTAATTAAATATTTTTAAGCTTCAATATAAACCTTCTACAGAACTACTTTTTTATGTATTTGAAGAAGTTAAAACTGCTCAGCCATGGAAGTTTGCTGTTTTTAGGTTGATTTATAGAAGTATCGAAAGAGTATATGACAGGATTTTGTTCACGTAAATCCTCATTTAAAACAATTTTTTTTGCAGATTCATAAGCGTCGTCAACATTCAAACCTTCTTTAACAAGCGGTAAGAAAGAATCTGAGAATAAAGACCCTACATCCTCTCCTTCAGAACTTGATGCTATTGCCACTACATTTTTAAGCTGTTTTTGTCCATTTAATGACTTTACAAGTCCTTCTGCACTACATGAATCGTTTAAAATTAAAAGATTTTTATAATTTATTAGATTTAAAGCATTATTCAATTCTTCTCCTGAACCGAGCTGACCACCATGACCATTATGATATATGAAAATACTGTCGTTTCCATCAGAATTCAAATCCTTTATCCAACTAGAAATAGTAATAGGTGTAATTTCTCCATCCCTATGGTCTATTACTGTTTTGTAATCATGAATAAGATTTCCTTTCAAGTCTTCCTTTAACCATTCTAATCCACTCGCAAGACCTCCTCTATCTAAACTTATATCACTTTCCTCAAATTCCGGACTAAGTTTTATTGATAAATTTATCTTGTCGTCAGAATAACCGTTTTTCTTCAAAAGATGATAAGTTCCTAAAACCCTTCCTACAGCACCTGGAGAACCTAAAGTTTCCACTAAAACAGCATACCTGTCACTAAAATCTCCAGGAACATCTTCCAAATCATTCAAGGGGTTGGTACCCTGCCTTATCTCTTCTATATTGCTAGGTCCACTACCGTCCCAATTTTCTGACAAAGCAACATCATTAACCATTCCAGCATCAATTATATCCTTTACAACATACCATCTCTCATTTGGCAATTTGGACATGGCCTCCGTCTCAACGGAACCAACTTTTCCATCACTAAGAACAGAATGTATAATATCATTTTGTATATCCTGGATTTCATTGTCCGTATAGTATACCTTTACGCCCGAAGGTATTAGGCTAGAGCCCACATAAGAGACTGTGTCCACAAGCGCTTTGTCGCTTTGGCTCATATCACCGTCATCTCCAAGAACTTTTAAAGTATCAATTACAGATTTTGACAAACCCTTGCCTTCTGCGTATTGAACGACCGGATTTGTAACAGTTTCAGGCTCATTATTTTGAGTCGGTTCGTTATAAACAGGTGTATTATCATTTTGATTTGGATTGTTATAAACAAAAGGTTCAGGATCCTTATAATCAGGTATACCGTCTCCATCACTGTCCAATTCTTTATTATTGTTATTATTTAGAACATCTATTGCAAACGCCGTTCCAACCATTCCGGCCGTTAGACCCAAGAAAATACCGCTCCAAATCTTCTTTCTATGAACTTTTTCTTTTTTAGCATAAGTCTTCTTAAGACCTGTTAATTTTAGTTTCTTTTTTGGATTGGTTTCCTCCTTTTCCATTCTTGCCATCTCTGAATGCACAAAATACTTGTCAGTTTTTATGGTGGCATTCTTGAAAAGGTCCTCGTAGCCGCTTTCAAGGTCAAAAGTAGTCTCATATGATGGAATAAAGCCGAGTTTTTTCTTCTTTTCTACCTTTACAAGATTCAGACCGTTGTAAATTCTTTCCCTAAGAAGTTGTCTGTTGTTTTCCCTTTCAAGCTCCTTCATGTCATTTTCTTTCTTTATTCTTTCCTGTTCGCGTTGCTTTTGAGCTTGTCTGCTAGAATATCTCGGATCGCTAGCCATGTTGGCTATTTTTTCCTCGACTTTGTTAATATGCTCCAAATCCTTGGATTTGCCTATTTTTTCAAAGTAATCTTGAGTTTTTTGGAGGTTTTTTTGCTTTCTTTTCCTGCTAAAGATGTTTCTAACACCAACTGCGTCTTTGAAAGCCTGGTATAAATCATCAGTTTCCTTCATTTTCTTACGTACACTACCATTGATTCCTGAATCAATCGATGGATGATATGATGCGAAACCGCTCATATCAATAATTCAACAGAAAGCTTTAAAAATCTGTCTTAATTCTGTACTACTGGAACACCACTTTTAAAGTAACGTCATCTTCTGTTATGGTCGTTCTTGTGATGTCAACTATCCTGCCGCTTTCGCCCTCATTGTAGTCGAAATTGACAAATACTGTCAAAGTCCTGAAATTTAATGAAGAAGCAAAATAGATATCGCCTGTCTGGGTCTCGCCTTCCATTATAATCCCAGTCACCTCAGAACCCTGGATTTCAAGCTCAACTGGAAACATCCATTTCATCTCGTAGATGGTAACACCGCTGTCAACAGAGCATCTTTGCCAGATGTGGCGTTTCTCGTCTATCTGAACAAAGCTGTGCTCGTCGCAAAGGTCTGAAGAGCTGGATATTGCGTAGGAAAGGCCGTCTGATCTTCCAACCAATTCCCCTCTATTGATGTTAAAGAAGCACTTGTTATTAGTACCGGTTCTAGCAGTCTCCAAAATCCTATCAGAGCACGTGTCGAACTGCGACTTGATGAAGCTAACCTCGACCATGTCCATTGACTGGTTTATGGTAGCCAAAGCCCAGGGAAAGGCCAAGGCCACGATTGCGACCGAAACCCCGGTTATCAGAATCACTTGAAGAATGTTTACCGGCATAATAGATTTATCACTACCCTTAAATATTAAGTTAACACCCGGTGTCTGGCACTAGAAATAAGAAAGTAACTGATTTTTGTAACTACATCATGACTAATTCGTCGATAATAAGGCCGCACTTGCGGCAGCTGGTCTCTCCCATGGCTCTTTGCAACTTGTCGCACCCGCATTCAGGGCAAATCATCCTTGGATATGCAATTTTTGCTTCCATAACATTTCATTCCTTCCCAAAACTCTTAAGCATATTCTTACTCTGACATATAGGTTAAGAAAAATATACGCAAAAACGAGAGTTAGAAAATCTTTTTAAATAATTCTATAAACAAATGCTCATTATGAAAAAGTTCTGTGTTGATACATCCTCTGTTATCAACGGCAAGCTAACGCAGATGATAGAGGACAAGAAGCTAGACGAATCCGAGCTAATAATCCCGGAGTTGGTCTTGTCCGAACTGCAGGCCCAGGCATCAAAGGGAAGGGAGATTGGTTACATCGGGCTTGAGGAGATAAAGAAAATACAAAAGCTGGAAAAAAAGCACAAGCTCACGATAAATTTTCTGGGCGAAAGGCAGAGCTATGAAGATATATTATTGGCAAAATCCGGCAGAATAGACGCCATGATAATAGACGTTGCCAAACAAAACAAGGCAATTTTCATCACATCCGACAGGCTGCAGGCCATAATTGCCGAGGTCAAGGGCCTTAAGGTAAAGTATTTCGAGGCCTATGAGAAGGCTGAACGAATAAAGATTGAAGATTTTCTAACAGATGACACCATGTCCTTGCACCTAAAGGACGGGGCACTGCCCTTTGCCAAAAGGGGAAGGCCCGGGGGCGTGGACTTTGTCACTTTGAGGAAAAATCCCATGACAGAGGAAGAGCTAAACGTCATTGCAACAGAGATATTAGATGCTGCAAGGTATGAGGACGACTCCTTTGTGGAATACGGGGAGCACGGGGCAACTGTTGTGCAATTAAAAGACAAGAGGGTTGCCATAGCAAGGCCGCCTTTCTCAGATGGCTTGGAGATAACTCTGGTTAGGCCCACTGTCAAGCTTGTTTTGGATGATTACAAGCTTTCTGAAAAATTAAAGAAAAGGCTGGATGAAAAGGCAGAGGGCGTTTTATTGGCAGGCCCTCCAGGCTCTGGCAAGTCCACTCTGGCAGCTTCTTTGGCCGAATTTTACATGAAAAAGGGCAAGATTGTGAAAACAATGGAGCAGCCAAGGGATCTGCAGGTGCCAAAGGAGATAACCCAGTACGCGCCCCTGAAGGGCAAGTTCGAAAAAACCGCCGACATCCTGCTTTTGGTAAGGCCCGATTATACCATTTTCGACGACATAAGGAAGAGAAACGAGTTTTTGATATTTTCAGACATGAGGCTGGCCGGCATTGGCATGATAGGGGTCGTGCATGCAACAGACCCGATTGACGCAATACAAAGGTTCATTGGAAAAATCGAGCTTGGCATGATACCTCATGTAATTGACACCATTCTTTTCATAAAGGACGGACAAATTCTCAAAGTGTTTTCCTTGAACTTGACGGTCAGGGTCCCAACAGGCATGGCAGAAGCAGACCTTGCAAGACCTTTGGTTGAGGTCACTGACTTTGAAAACGGAAAACTAGAGTATGAGATTTATACCTACGGCGAGCAGACAGTCATTGTTCCTGTAAAGAAAAAGGAAATATCGGGCTTGCAAAAGCTTGCCATTTCGAAGATAAAAAAAGAGATAAGAAAGTTTGACAGAACAGCTGAAATTGACTTTCTTTCGGACAACAAGATTTTGGTCAAGGCTGCAAACGACAAGATAGCAAGGATAATCGGCAAGGAGGGTAGCAATATCAAGAAGATCGAGGAAAAGCTGGGCATGTCAATAGAGGTGCAGCCCCAGGTCGAGTCAATGGGAAAGGAAATCGGCTTTGAAATCAACGAGACGGGTGGCTATATTGTTCTTAGCTTTAGCAAGAAGCTTTCTGGAAGGAACGCGAGCGTTTACATAAACAAGGAATATTTGTTTTCTGCAACAATCGGAAGGACCGGCCAGATAAAGGTTTCAAAAAGTTCTGACCTTGGCAAGTCGCTTCTAAGAACTGTCACAACAAAAAAGGACATCAAAGTCTTTATCTGATTAATCGTTTTCTTCTTTGGAAAGATAATACGTAGAATTTTTGGATGTTAACAAAAGTTCAGAATTACCCAATTTTATATTACCATTATAATTCGTATTAAATAGAACGTCTTCATGTAGATTTTTTAGAGCTTCGTGATCTTTGTTGTTTAGGTTGAACCTTTTTGGCAAATCACTTGGTTTTGCTAGATCTTTTTTATTTTGTCTAAGAAGCATAAAGATATTTCAACAATTAAACATTTAAAACGTATTCTGTCTATCTATTCAATAAGCTCCGGTAGCTCAGCTTGGATAGAGCACTTGCCTCCTAAGCAAGGGGTCGCGCGTTCAAATCGCGTCCGGAGCGCAGTTTTATTTAAAATGGATGGTGTTATTCTATTATGCCGACTTGCGAACGTACAAAAACAGGCGTCCCAGGCCTAGACGAGATAACCGGGGGCGGGTTTATCCCAAAGAACCTTGTTCTTCTCACAGGCACGGCTGGTACTGGTAAGACCACTGTTTCAACGCAGTTCCTCTACGAGGGCGCAAAGAAATACAACGAGCCTGGAGTGTACGTTACATTCGAGGAGCCCATAGACAGCATAAAAAGCAGCTGCGTAAACCACGGCATGGACTTTACCGAGCTTGAGGAGCAGGGAAAAATCATTTTTGTAAAGTACGACCCGTTCCACATAGAGGACATATACGAGCTAATCGAAACCAACATCAAGAAGATAGACGCCAAAAGGGTTGTCATAGACTCGATATCAGCCCTGGGCCTTTACGTCAAGGAAACTTCGGAAATTCGAAGAATGATTTTCAACATATCGTTCTTGCTAAGAAGGCTAAACTGCTCTTCAATTCTAATATCCGAGATACCTCCGCAGCAGTCAGCGCTTTCAAGGTTCGGGGTTGAGGAGTTCGTAACAGATAACGTCATTGTTCTATACTATTCCAGAGTCGATTCGCAGTTCGCAAGGTCTGTCACGGTCTGGAAGATGAGAGGCTCTTCGCACTCGTCGAAGATGCATCCCTACAAGATAACCGAAAAGGGCGTTGTCATCTATCCCGAAGAGGAAGCAATTGTCAAGTAATATATATGGACCTTTTCTAAATTTACTATATGCCCAAGAAATCAGCTAAAAGAAAAAAGCCTGCAAAAGCAAAGAGGATACGGCCAACAAAAAAGCCAAGGGAAAAAGAAGACTATAAACATTCTGTTAAGATGCTTGCCATAAAATGCTGCGGCAAGTACGCTGACTTGTATTCCAAGGAATTCTACATGCTAAAGGAGTACTTGATAATGTCTGATGTCAAGATTTTGTACAGGACGTTTTTGTCGCTATTATTCTTCTCAACCATTCTAGCATTTGCCATAACGTTTGCAGCCACCTTCATATTTGCAATAGTGGCGCGCCTTGGCATAATGCTTTTTTTGATGGGAATTTTTGTCATGCCGCTTTTCATATCATCTCTAACATTCCTTTTGATTTTCGCATACCCGATGTCAGTTGCAGAAAGCAAGAAAAGAGACATTGAGGCTAATTTGCCCTTTGCCATGACGCACATGTCTGCCATTGCAGAGTCGGGCGCTCCTCCCTTGACAATATTTAGGATACTTGCCCAGTTCAAGGAGTACGGCGAGATATCAAAGGAAGCTGAGAAGATAACAAGAAACGTCAAGGAGTTCGGGTTAGACGAGCTTAGCGCCATAAGGGATAGGGCAACAAAGTCGCCGTCCCCTGTTCTAAGAAGCATCTTCCAGGGCATGCTATCGACCATCCAGACAGGGGGGGACATAAGGTCGTACCTAAAAGACGAGGCAGGCAAGACGATGTTTGACTATACCCTGAAAAGGGAAAAGTACAACGAGGTGCTTTCAACATACGCTGATTTGTACACAGCGCTTTTGGTGGCAGCCCCCATGATATTCATTGTTGTCATCTCAACCCTTAGCGTCATAGGGGGCAGTGTGATGGGGCTTAGCCTTGAGACCACAATGACACTGGGCCTTGGCTCATTGATTGTGCTAAACATGATATTCCTTGCGTTCATACAGCTAACGCAGCCGAAAATGTGATTTTATGAAAAAAATAAGAGACGAATCGCTTGCAATAATAATTCTGGCATTCCTTGGAATGGCCATATTTTTGGGCAACTTTCTTACGGTAAAGTCCGGCATAGTTGGCGGGGTTGCCGTTGTCATGGTTGTTACAACTCCCCTTGTTCTAAAGTACAACGACTATAAGGAGAACAAGGAAATAGAGGAAAGGTTCCCGGATTTCCTAAGGGACATAACGCAAAACATAAAAACAGGAATGACAGTGACGCAGGCAATCAAGGCCACCAAGGACAACGAGTACGGGGTTCTAACCCCCTATGTAAAAAAGATAATAATCAAGATAGACTGGGCTGTTCCGTTCGAAAGGATACTTTTGGACTTTGCAAGAAACTCCACCCCCCTAATCAAGAAGACCGTGTCAACAATACTTGAGACCTACAAGGGAGGAGGGGACATATCGCATGTTCTGACAGCTGCGGGAGACACCATAAAGCAGATAAACAAGATAAAGCAGGAGAGGTTCTCCTCTGTGTACAACCAGATGCTAACAGGCTATGCTGTCTTCTTCATGTTCGTTGGAGTTTTGGTCATACTAAAGACCTATCTTGTTCCAAGCCTTTTCTCTTTCGGCACGTCGGTTAGCAGCGTGAAAAACATTGACCAGTTCTACGACAACACCTTCCAGTGGCTAATTGTCATAGAGGGCTTCTTCTCGGGTCTTGTAGTTGGCAAGATGGCCCACGGCAGCATAGTTGCAGGCCTTAAGCATTCCATGGTATTAACTATCATAGGATACGGCGTGTTCTTCCTTTTCATGTAAAACTTTTATTAGGGCTGCGGCAATCTCTTATTATGAGAGGCGTGCATCCGATTCTTTCCCACAGCATAATGCTGATAATAGGCCTTGGCGCAATGGCCATGATAATAGCCTCGGTTTCTTCAACGCTTTCTGACACGGAAAGAGACCTTCTTGATTCTCAAATGGAGTTTGTCACAGAAACAATGCGATCAGACATGCTAAAGATATACTCGACCATGCAGGGCAATGGCAACTTTAGCGGCATGTTTTTGCTTAGACTGCCGGAAAAAATCGGGGACCAAAGATACACAATGCTCCTTTCAAATAGCACGATAAAAATAATGCTACCCTTTGAAAACCAGATGCTGGAATTTGAAAGGCCTGTTGACATAAATGTTTCAATGAGCGGGGAAAAGATGATGCCTGCGTCTCTTTTTGTCACTAAAATCGGGGATACAATAACAATGGATTTGGTTTGATGGCACAGATAGATTTTGCAGTTGCGTTCGTGGTTGTTTTCATGATGGTATCTTATGCAATATTTTTTGTATCCAACTCGCTTACGCAGGACTTTGAATATTTTAAAAACAAGGAACTGGAAGCTTCGGCAAACTCTTTGTCAGAAAGTTTATTCGGTTCAAAAAACATCAACAGTCTTATGACAATGCTTAACGCAACAAAAATTGTCTTTAAAGAAATCGGGGGTTATTCCCACACAGAAAGTATCAACATCACAATAGAAGCAGTCGACTCTTTGCATGTTTACGATTCAACAATGGATGAGATAGAAGCAAAAGTTATTGAAGACGGTGTTGGTTTTGAACTGGGCTTTACTCCCAACATGGAAAGCTATGTGACAATGGTATATTCTGGAGCAGCAGCCAACATTTCATATGATAACAACATAACAGCAAATAACATAACGGCTGTTGTGCTTTCACAAAGCCATGTCAATGTTCTTTCCAAGGAAAAATGCTCCAATCTTCAGAGCCTTTCTTACAATGATGTAAGAAACAATTTGGGAATTGCGCACAGGTTTAGAATAGACAACTACTGTGTTTACGGGGAAGAGCCGCCTGAGGCAGGAAACATCCTGGTTAAGAGCGTGCCAGTTGTTATTGAGAACACAAACGGTTCGATAGAAAGCAGTTATGTTATACTGAAGGTGTGGTAATGAAGGCTACTATGTATACTGTCGAGGCGGTCATGGGGACCTTGATACTTTTGATAGGCGTTATTAGCATATTTCCAATTGAGCAAAGTAGTGAGTTTGTTTTCAGCGACCATGGTTACAACTGCCTAAAGCAGCTTGATGCTTCAGGAGACCTTAGATACTATGCTTACAACAGCATGAACAGCGAGCTTAACACAAGCTTGTATGAATGCCTGCCGAAAACCTCCAACTATACTTTCAAGGTATGCTCGTCTAGTCCTTGCACAGAAAATCTGCCGGACGGCAATATTGTTTTGTCAAGCTATGTCATGAGGGGGTATTTGACATACGAGCCAAGAATTATCAATTTGTGGGTGTGGTTAAAATGAAGGGCCAGGTTTTCATACTAATTTCTATATTCGTGCTAATTTTCCTATTCTCTCTAAGAGCAGGAACAGAGACAGTTGAAATAATGCAAAGCGACATGTTTCTTGATGATTTCAACAACCTCAAATCGGAAATAGTAAGCACTATTGACACATCCTTGCTAAACAGGCAAAGTGTTGAGGGCAATCTTGACGATTTCATTTCATTTACAGAGGATTTCTATGCAAGAAAGGGCTACAACCAGACTGTCGCATACTCTGTAAGCCGAACTTCAAACCAAACAGCAGTCTTGCTAAACATCACCCTTCAAAGCAGCAACTCTTATCTTAGCGAGAGCCTAATAATTAGAAGAGATGTTTTGGTGTTTCAATGAAGGGTGTTAGCGTCATAGTTGCAAGCACAATCGTGATAGTGATATCCATAACTGTTGTTTACATGGCTTTGCAGATGAGCGGTCCTGCGTTTGACAGGTCAAATGAGATACTGAACATGGAGAACGCCAAAAGGAATCTTGTTAGGATAAATAACGCAGTTTCCACTGTTCTTAGCGAGGGAGAGGGCTCGACTAGGACCTTGGACATTTCTGTCCAGGGCGGATACTATACTGTTGATGGCGAGAACGAGAAAATAATGTTTACCATGGACACCTTTTCGCAGATAGTTGCAGCGAACGTCTCAAAGATAGAGGACAGCATAAACATCACCGCGGATCAGGGAAGAATATACCTTTCTTTGGACCTTTCATCGTACAATGTCACGGGCAGTTCGGAATTCGGTGACGGCACCTACAGCATGGTGATAAGAAACGTCGGTTATGACTCTTTAAATCAAAAACAAATGCTTCTTGTGCAAGTTTGAAACAAAGGTTTATATAACAGCTTTTATAAAATAAAAACTGAGCAACATGAAAGGAGTATCGCCGTTGATTGCATCAGTACTGCTTATTGCCATAACAATGACGCTTGCCGCCATTCTGGCAAGCTTTGTTTCAAGCTATACGCAGCAGAGCTTATCTGAGCTTGAGAGCTGCGTTGGCGGGACAATAACGTTTACAACAGCGGACTATCCGCAGCTTAGCGGCAGCATGATTGTTGCTATAATAGATGTTTCAAGTGTTGACATGTCTGGTTTCAAGATAGAGGCCATAAACTCAACTGGTGATGTTAATACTGTGACGGCAACCGGCGCCACTTCGATATCCGCTGGAAGTTCAGGCACAATAAGGGCGGACTTTTCAGGAACTGGTGTTATTGTCGGCAACAGAGTGAGAGTCGTTGCAGGAAACTGCCCTGACGTTAGGACAACATGGGTTAATCTAAAATAATGAGGTGAAAAAAATGGCTTACAGTCACACAAACAGCAAGGGCAACACTTATTGGTTGCACAGCAAGGGGAGACTTTTCTTTTTCTCCAAGAAACCAGAAGATGCTATTGATCTGCCTGAAAACCTAGAGGTTTTTGAAAACTCCAGGACAGGCCTGCCAATGGTTAGAAAGAAACAATAAGTTTTTGATTTTATGGCAAAGAAAAAAACAGGGCTTTCATTTTCAGCTTTCATTATTCTATCCCTTCTTGCCATAGGAGTTGTTGCTGTTATCAGCACATTGCAGCCTGACGGCTATGTCGAGGCTGACATAATAGAGGTTGAGGGCAGCATAGTTCTGATAGGAAGCGACTGCCTGGCAATCGTGGCAGAGACATCCCCTGAAAGAGCGTACTCCATAGAGCTTGGCATTGCTGGAATAATAGATGACAGGCCAAACACGCATGACATCTTTGCCGAAACCCTAAGAAGCTTTAATTTGAGCTTGGAGTATGTCACGCTGGATAGCTATGTCGACGGCATATACTATTCCAATCTTGTCCTAAAATCAAATGACAAGATTTTGAAATTAGACTCCAAGCCTTCTGATGCAATAGCCCTTGCCCTAAGGACCAATTCAACAATATACCTAAACCAGACTCTTTTGGAAGAAGTTGGTCAGAATATCTGCTAGCAAGTGCAGATGTTGCAGTTCTCAAGTTCTGGGAACGCGTCCTTGTGGAGTTTGCATAGGATTTTGCTTTTTCTAAGCTCCTTGCACAATGTGCAGAAGGCTTCGACTGTTTTGCAAGAGTCCATTTCACCGGATGCAAGCTTTCCTGCAAAGTCCTCTATTAGCTTGGAAATCTTCTCGTCCTTTTCCAAAACATTGGTCTGAGAGCCTCTTAAGTTTCTCAGATACTGGGAAATGGCAGACTGTGTTAGGCCCAGTTTTTTTGCAGCAGCCTGCTGCGTAAAGCCGTACTTTTCCATGAGCTCCTTTGCTACAAGAGCCCTTATGTTGGGCAGAATTATCTGGGCAACTATTTCGCAGTAGGGTTTCATTTATAACACTGTTATAATATGGGCAATTTGAGATTTAAATTGTTATTTGACATAATATAGACAGAATGAAGACAATTTACGACCTCATAGTAAGTATTTAAATAGTTTTCATTTCAATTAACTACTACAAATAATGACTTGAAAGTAACAAAGTTTAAATATCAAAGTCAGATTAATATAGAGTGATAAGATGATTGTTTCACAAGCAGTTTTGGACGAACTAAAACAGATTGGTTTGAATCTCTACGAGAGAAAGCTATGGGTAGCCCTGCTTTCAAGAGGAACATCAACAGCAGGAGAGCTGTCCTCTTTGGCAAAGGTGCCCCACAGCAGGACGTATGACGTTTTGGAATCTCTGACAGAAAAGGGATTTGTCATGACGCAGTCCTCCAAGCCATTAAAGTATGTGGCAGTTCCTCCAAACGAAGCCTTGGAAAGGTCAAAGAAGAAGATAACAGAAGAAGCAGACATTACCATAAACAGGATAACAAAGCTTCAAAGTTCTGCTGCGCTCAAGCAGCTTGAAAACCTTCACAAGAAAGGTTTCAAGCTTGTCGAGCCAGGCGAGATGACAAGTTCATTAAAGGGAAGCAATGCACTTCACCAGCAGTTGGAGACAGTATTCAAGGGAGCAAAAAAGGACATATCTGTTCTAACAACTGAAAAGGGCTTGCAAGACCTTGAGAAGAAGCACTATAACCTTCTAAAGAAAGCATCAAAAAGAGGCGTTAATGTCAGGATAGCCGCGCCCTTTGGCAAGGAAACAATGAAGGCAGTTGAAAGGCTAAAGGACGTTGCAGACATAAGGGGCGTTGCAAAAGAAGATGCCATTGGCAGCAGATTTGCAATAATTGACGGCTCGCATGTTGTGATGTCTTTGACAGACGAGAAAGTGCACCCAACTCAGGACATGTCCCTTTGGAGCCAAAGCGACCATGTGGCAGACAATTTGCTCAAGCCCATGTTCGAGATGGTCTGGAAAAAGTCAAAGAACTAATTAGTTCAAATTTTCTTTGTTTTACTAGAAAAAGTTAGCTAATGCTCTACTTTTTTTCCTTGATTTCCTTTAGAATGTCCTCTATGAAATTTTCTGTTTTCACGCCGAATTTTACCTTGCCGCTTCTTGGCCTTACGGCCAAAGTGTTGTTTTGCTCTTCCTTTTCGCCTATTGTTATTGTGTAGGGAATTTTTTCCAGTTCGGCGTTCCTTACCTTGTATTCCAAAGTGTTAGAACTATAATCAAGTTCGGATCTTATTCCATTTTCTTTCATTAGTTTATTGACTTTCTCTGCAAATTCAACTGTCTTTTCGCTTACTGTTAGAATCCTGACCTGGGTTGGAGACAACCAGAGTGGGAAGTTTCCTGCATATTTTTCTATTAAGAACGCTAGAGTTCTTTCATAGCATCCTATTGATGAACGATGTATTACCATGGGTCTTTTTTCCTCGTTGTTTTTGTCAATATACTTCATGTCAAATCTTTCCGGAAGGGCGAAATCTATCTGCACTGTAAACATAGTGTCTTCCTTGCCCCAAACATTTTTCATTTGGACGTCTAGCTTTGGTCCATAGAAAGCGGCTTCGTTTTCAGCCTCGACATAATTTAATCCCATTTTGTCTATTATCTTCTTCATTATTTTCTGAGACTTTTCCCATGCTTCTGGATTGTCAATGTATTTTTCCTTGTTTTTAGGGTCCCATTTAGAGAACCTATACCAGTAATCATCAAAACCCAAAGTATTCATTATGTATTGTACAAGTTCAAGTGCCTTTTCAAACTCTTCTTCTAGCTGTTCAGGAAGACAAATTATATGACCATCTGCTAGTGTAAATTGCCAAACTCTTATAAGACCGTGCAACTCTCCTGAAAGTTCTTTTCTAAAAAGAGGTGAAGTTTCAGTGTATTTTATAGGTAGATCTCTATAGCTTCTTGATTTACTCTTGTAAATCATAAACTGAAACGGACATGTCATCGGTCTTAGGCTGACTTCCTCGTCTTCATCAGTTTTAAAGATGAACATGTTTTCTCTGTAATGATCCAAATGACCTGATATCTTGTAAAGGTCTGTTTTGGCCATGACAGGCGTTTTTGTGTATTGATAGCCCCTCTTTATTTCCTCGTCTTCCACCCACCTTTGAAGTATCATAAGCATCGTTGTTCCTTTAGGAGTAAACAATGGAAGCCCTTTGCCTACAGCAGGATGTGTTATGTACAAATCAAGGTCTCTTCCGAGTTTTGAGTGATCTCTCTGTTCGGCTTCTTCTCTCATCTTAAGATATGATTTCAAATCCTTGCCAGAAGGGAACGATATGCCGTATATTCTTTGGAGCATCGGGTTTTTTGAATTGCCCATCCAGTAGGCCCCTGAAAATTTTAACAACTTTATTGATTCTAATTTTCCAGAAGATGATACATGGGGACCTTTGCATAGATCAACAAAATTTCCTATTGAATAAACAGAAACTGTTTCTTCCTCAATGTTTTTTATTAATTCTAATTTGAAAGGCTGGTTTTTGAAAATACTATTTGCTTCTTTTTTAGAGATGTTTTTCTTTTCAAATTTTAGATCTTGCTTGATTATACTCTTCATTTCTTCTTCTATTTTTTCCAAATCAGTTTCTGATATTTTTAGATTGTCAAAATCATAATAGAAGCCCTCTTCTATCGCAGGCCCTATGCCGAACTTTGCTTCTGGATACAACTTTCTGACAGCAGCTGCCATGACATGGGACGTGCTGTGCCAGTATATTTTCTTGCCATCGTCTTGCTTGAAAGTAATTATCTCAATTTTTGAATCAGAACTTATCGGCTCGTTAAGATTCACCAAAACGTCGTTGACCTTTGCTGCCAAAGCTGCCCTGAAAAGCCCTTCGCCTATTTCCTTGGCTATTTCAGCAGGCGTTATGCCGTCTTTTTTATCCTGAACCGAGCCGTCTGGAAGTGTTATCTTAACCATGTAAAATCACTTTTAATTTATGGTGATTTAATTATTAAATCACTTTCCATTGTGGAATTTTATTTTCTTTATCGTCTTTCCTTCTAGTTCCAAAAGAACATTAACCTTAGAACCAAAACCAGAATTTATGCAGACAGTTTTGCCTATTTTTGTCTTACCCAAATTCTCGTGCATGTGGCCTGCTATGGAAATCAGAGGCTGGTATTTTTCTATAATGTCTCTTGTTATCAAAGAGCCGTAATGATAGCCGTACCTTGGAGAGCTTTTGGTCGTAATCTTGTCAAGCTTTGTATTGAAAGGGACGTTGTGTGATAGGAAGATGATTGGTTTTTTCGCCTTTCCAAATAATTTTGACACCCTCTGATATTTTTGCTCGTACTCTTTTTTTGACTTTTTTAGCTTTTTTTCAAGAACCTTTTTCTCGACGTTTTTCATGTCTTCTTTGTGCTGCGGAACTTCAGGTCCGCTTGAAATTCCATAACCCACTATCGCATAATCTTTGAAGTTTGATATTTTCATGTGCGTGTTTTTTACGTTTTTCAGACCTGATATCAAATTCTTGAAATGCCCCTTTTTTAGAAAATTCCACTTAGAATCTCTCTCCTGAGTAAAGTCCCAATTTCCCGGCACTATAAAGACAGGAACACCAACGGAATCAAGGCTTTCCAGGACCATTCTTCCTTTGAACAAAGACTTTTTTATGAGAGCCCTTGTTTTTTTCTTGCCAACAATGTCGTACCACTTGTATTTTATTTCCGGGTTCTTTAGCTTTTCTCTGATGAATCTGAACTGATACTTTCTCAAATCATTGGGATAGCAAAAATCCCCCGGCGTTATAACTGCGTCAAAGTCCTTGAAACGAAACCTGGGCTTTTGGCCGTGCAAATCCCCCAGTATAAGCAACCTCATAGTATAACTTTGATAAAACGTTTTATAAACCTTTGACAAGAAATATTAACTCATACAGCCCCGTCGTCTAGTGGTCAAGGATGCAAGGCTTTGGAGTTGTCTCTAAAGATCTGATTTCAGGATGACGAAGTAACCTTGAGACACCAGTTCGAATCTGGTCGGGGCTATTATTAACCAAAAGGCTTTTAAAGTATTGTTTGTAATGTAAATAGTTAGTGATTACATGGGTTTGTTTAGCGGAAGAGAGCTCAAAAAGAGAAAAAAGAAGTACAGATGGAAGAAGACCAAATACAAGGTCAGAACTTTAGGCCTCAAAGCAAAGAACGATCCTCTTGAAGGCGCACCAAGCGCCAAGGGAATTGTCATAGCCAAGAGAGCCATTGAGCAAAAGCAGCCTCACTCCGGTCTTATCAAGGTCGTTAGAGTTCAGCTTCTCAAAAACAAAAAGGAACTAACCGCTTTTGTGCCAAAGTCGGGCGGCATTGGTTTTATCAACGAGCACGACGAGGTAGTTATCGAGGGAATCGGCGGTTCTCAGGGAGGACCAATAGGTTCCCAGCACGGACTAAGGCACAGAGTAATTATTGTTAATAAGATTCCTTTAAAGTCCTTGCTAAAGGGCAAGGCGAAAAAGTAAAGTGATAGATAATGTCTGAAATAAAGCTCTTTGACAAATGGGATACAGAAGGCATTGCTGTAGAGGACATGGGCTTGAAAAGATACGTGAACCTAAAGCCGATCATAGTCCCAAGATCATTCGGAAGGTCTAGCGGCAAGCAGTTCCACAAGTCCCAGATGCACATCGTGGAAAGGCTAATGAACAGAATGTTTGTTGCAGGCCATAGGGGAAAGAAGCACAGGATAACCAGCGGCATGAACGTTGGCAAGACCCTTGCTGTGACCGACATCATAGTTGATTGTTTTGATATTCTTGAGAAAAAGGCCGGCAAAAATCCTGTTGAGGTTTTTGTTCGGGCTGTTGAGAACTCTGCTGTAAGAGAAGAGGTAACTTCCTTCCAGGTCGGAGGCATCATTGTCAGAAAGGCTGTCATAACATCTCCTCAAAGAAGAGTAGATCTTGCTTTGAGGTACATAACACAAGGCTCATACCAGAAGGCCTTCAAGAGCCCAAAGAAGATGGCTGTATGCCTTGCTGAAGAGCTGCTAGCAGCCTTTAACGGCGATTCGCAGAACTCCTTTGCGATGAAGGCAAAGGAAAGAATGGAAAGAGAAGCAAGCGGCGCTAGATAGTTTGAATTTTCTTTTCAAAAAAGAATTTTCCAATTAACAGCCTTTGTTTCAAACTTTCCAAAAAGTTTAAATAATATTACTCGATATTATTCAAATCATTACGTGATTTTATGGCAAAAGAAACATACTCCGAGGAAATACAAAGACTCATGAACAATCCCAAGAATATCAGAAATATCGGTATTGTAAGTCATGTGCACCACGGCAAGACAACACTAACAGACAACCTTGCTGCAGCTGCAGGCCTTATGGCCAACCAGCTTGTGGGTGAAAGAATGCTTACATGGGTCGATGACCAGGAAAGAGAAAGGCTAATGACCATATACGGCGCAACTGTCACAATGCCTCACCAGTATGAGGGAGAGACATATCTTATCAACCTTTTGGACACCCCAGGACACATTGATTTTGGAGCAGACGTTACGCAGGCCATGAGGGCTGTTGACGGCGCTGTTGTCATGTGCTGTGCAGTCGAGGGCATAATGCCCCAGACAGAAACAGTTCTAAGGCAGGCAATCAACGAGAGAGTAAAGCCGACATTGTTTATCAACAAGGTTGACAGGGCAATAAAGGAGCTCAAGCTAACCCCGGAGCAGCTGCAAAAAAGGCTTGCCAAGATTGTGATTAATGTTAACAAGTTCATCCAAAGGTACGTAGAGCCCCAGTTCAAGAATGACTGGGTTGTAAAGGTCGAAGACGGTTCTGTTGCTTTCGGTTCTGCTCTAAGAAAATGGGCAATATCTGTTCCATTCATGCAAAGTTCAGGAGTTACGTTCAAAGAAATAATCGACATGTGCGCAAACGACAAGGACGAAGAGCTTTGCAAGAAAGCCCCAATGAACACTGTTGTTTTGGACATGGTTATCAAGCACCTTCCTTCTCCCAAGGAGGCTCAGAAATACAGGATAAAGAGGCTTTGGACAGGCGACCCTGAAAGCGATACAGGAAAGCAGCTTATTGACTGCGATCCTAACGGAAAGCTTGGTGCTGTTATAACCAAGGTCGTGTACGACCCGCATGCAGGAATGATTTCTACTGCCAGGATATTTTCAGGAAAATTAACAAGAGGTCAGAATGTTTATTTGGTTGACAGTGACAGGGAAATAAAATTGCAGCAAGTCACAACTTTCATTGCCCTAAAGAGAATGCCTGTTGAGGAGGCGTTGGCAGGAAACGTTGTTGGTCTTGTTGGTCTGACAGAGGCTGTTGTTGGAGACACCATGTGCGAGCCGGAAAATCCAATAGAAAAGTTCGAGGCAATAAAGCACATCTTCGAGCCTGTTATCACAAAATCAATCGAGCCTAAATCCCCACAGGATTTGCCAAAGCTTATCGATATACTAAAGACTCTAATAAGAGAGGACCCGACCCTTAAGATCAATGTTAACCAGGAAACAGGAGAGACGCTAGTTTCAGGTCTTGGCGAGCTTCATTTGGATGCAAAAGTGGAAAGAAAGATTAGAGAAAAGGGAGTTGACATAATCGTATCACCCCCTATTGTTGTTTACAGGGAAAGCATATTCTCGGAATCGCCCGTAATAGAGGGCAAGTCCCCAAACAAGCACAACAAGTTCTACATCTCAGTTGAGCCTGTTCCAGAGCAGCTCTACAAGGCCATGACAGAAGGTAAGATAAAGGACGGCGAGATAAAGGGCAAGGCGCTTGATTTGAGGCAGCAACTAGTCGACCTTGGCATGACCAAGGAGGATTCCAAGAGCGTTGTTTTGATTCATAATCACTGCATGTTCATTGACAGCACAAAGGGTATACAGTACCTTAACGAGTCAATGGAAAACATAAAAAGCGCTTTCATTGATGTTGTTGAGAGCGGACCTTTGGCAAAAGAGCCGTGTTCTGCCATGATAGTTAGGCTTCACGATGCTGCCTTGCACGAGGACGCTGTTCACAGGGGACCTGCGCAGATAATGCCAGCAATTAGGCATCCCATAAACCAGGGCATGCTAAAGGCAGGTGTTTCGTTCCTTGAGCCAAAGCAGATACTTAGAATCGACTCGCCTCAGGACTATATAGGAAACGTTGTAGCAGAGCTTGGCAACAGAAGAGGAGAGGTTTTGGACATGGAGCAGGAGGAGTACTCTTCTATCATAACAGCAAAGCTGCCAGTTGCAGAGATGTTTGGTTTTGAGGGAGCGCTAAAGTCTTCCACAGCCGGAAAGGGCTTCCAGTCAATGGTTGACGTTACTTTCGAAAAGATACCTGGCGACCTAAGAGATAGGATTGCCCTAAAGATCAGAGAAAGAAAGGGTATGCCAAAGGAAATTCCAAAGGCAGAGTAGCGAATTTTTCTTCTTTTCTAATATAAACATTTAAATAGATTGCTAGTGTAATTAGCTAAAAGGTGAAATTATGGCAAAAAAACCACATTTAAACTTAGTAACTGTAGGCCATGTAGACCATGGCAAATCCACTCTACTCGGAAGAGTCCTGTTTGACACAGGAGCTTTGCCCGAGGAGCAGATGAGAAAGTTCAAGGAAATGGCAAAGGACTTGAAGAAGGAAACTTGGGAATTCGCCTACGCCATGGACAGACTTAAGGAAGAAAGAGAAAGGGGAGTTACTATTGACGTAATGCACCAGAGGTTCGATACTCAAAAGTATTACTTTACAGTTATCGACGCGCCAGGACACAGGGACTTTGTAAAGAACATGATAACGGGTGCATCGCAAGCCGATGCAGCAATACTTGTCTGTTCAGCAAAGGACGGTGTGCAGGAGCAGACCAAAGAGCACGTTTTCCTCCTAAAGGTTTTGGGAGTAAAGCAGATCATAGTGGCCATCAACAAGATGGACGCAGTAGAATACGACGAGGCAAAGTTCAACGAGACAAAAGAGGCTGCAACAAAGCTTCTCAAGACCGTTGGATACGACGTCAGCAAGATACTGTTTGTTCCAACATCTGGTTACAAGGGCGACAATGTTGCTAAAAAGTCTGATAACCTAAAGTGGTACAGCGGACCTACGCTGGTAGAAGCACTTGATACACTTACATCACCAGAAAAGCCAATAGATAAGCCTTTGAGGCTTCCTGTACAGGACGTTTACACAATCACTGGAATTGGAACAGTGCCTGTTGGAAGAATCGAGACAGGTATTCTAAAGACTGGAGAGACAGTAGTCTTCCAGCCATCTGGCAAGTCTGGAGAAGTTAAGACAATCGAGATGCACCATGAGCAAGTAGCACAGGCCGAGCCTGGAGACAACGTGGGCTTTAGCGTAAGAGGTGTAAACAAAGCTGACATTAAAAGAGGAGATGTTGTAGGACACGCTTCCAATCCTCCAAAGATTGCGAAGGAGTTCACAGCACAGATAATTGTGCTTCAGCACCCCAATGTCATAACAAAGGGATACACACCAGTCTTCCACTGCCACACAGCACAGGTTGCTTGCAAGGTTACGGAGATAGTGAAGAAGATCGATCCAAAAACCGGAGCGGTCGTAGCAGAAAACCCCGACTTTATCAAGACAGGAGACGCTGCAGTCATCAAGTGCGTTCCAAACAAACCATTTGTTGTAGAGTCTTCCAAGGACATACCGGAACTTTCTAGATTCGCTATTAGAGACATGGGACAGACAATCGCAGCAGGTATCTGCTTAGAAGTAGTTCCTGCAGAGTGATTTCTTTAATTTTTCAATTTACTTTTTCTTTTTATTTTTCTTGTTAGACTTTTCTCTATGCAATGCAGTAGATATTTAAATACTTTCGCAAATAGTTAGAGATATGCAAAAAGCAAGAATAAAATTAATGAGCAGAGACACGGAAAAAATAGACAATGTGTGCACCGAGCTTAAGATGATAACAGACAAGTTCGGGGTAGCGATGCATGGTCCAATCCCGCTCCCAACAAAGAAGCTCAAGATTACAACCATGAAAACTCCATGCGGAGACGGTTGCGGTCACGGAAACGCCACATGGGACAGGTGGGAGATGAGAATCCACAAGAGAGTAATAGACATCTCTGCTGATGAAAGAACTCTAAGACAGATAATGAGGGTCACAATACCTGACGGAGTTTCTATTTCTATACAGCTAAAGGACTAGTAGGGCCTTATCAGACTGTTTTTGTATTTTACAAACCATTTTACAAATATCCCAAAGACAAATCCTATGAGCAGTATCAAAAGCATTAGAAACAGTATGCCCATGTGTTGAATGTTCTTGTTTTGCAAACCCATTGTGTATGGCATTGCTATAAACGACATTGAAAAAAGAACAAGTATGATGCAGAAGGTAAATAGGAACTTGACAAAGTTCGTATCCATGTCGAATTGGGTTGGCATATAAATAATTGAAAAATTCAAGATTTAAAAGTTCTTTCGAAGAACTATTATCTTATGCCGAGATCGCATAACCTGGTATTGCGCTAGCCTGGAAAGCTAGTTTCCGCAAGGATATGGGGGTTCAAATCCCTCTCTCGGCGCTTTCTTTTTTAAATTAGGAACATAATTATTCTTTCATGCTTGAAGAGACCATGGCAGTCATAATTGCAAATATTATCCCGACCGGAGAACAAATAGTTGGCATACCGCTTGGGGTTGCACTGGGCCTTGATCCTGTTTATTCATTTCTTGTTTCTCTTTGCGTTAACTGCGCACTCTTCTTTCCAATATATTTCGGACTGAAAATTTTCTACGACAAGGTATTTTCAAGAATAAAAATATTCAACAGATACTTGGAAAAGGCAAGAAAGAAGGGCCAGCCATACGTTGACAAGTACGGGGTTTTAGGCTTAACGCTTTTCATATCGCTTCCTACCCCCCTGACAGGGACCTACACGGCATCTATTCTAAGCTGGCTTTTGAACCTCGACTGGAAGAAATCTTTCATAGCAATTGCCATAGGCTCGACAATAGGCGGCTTGATAATTTTGTCAACAATCCTTGGCTTTATTGAAGTTTTGAAGTTCCTAGTTTCTGTTTGAAATAGACTTAAATTTCTGAGATTACATACTATTTTTGGAATTAGTGAAAAAAATGGTTTCAATTTACAACAAAATAAGAAATCTTCTAGTCAAGAACGAAACGGTTCTAAGCGCGACCATTCCCGATCGATTAGAAGAATATAAGAAAATATATTTTGGAAAAAACCCGGTCTCTAAGAAGCAATGCAACAAAGATTTAAGATACGTATCTCAAGTTCTGAAAACAAAATAAATCTTTATATACCTTCTTGTCGTATTAACATACGGAAAGTTTTCGTGGTAGCGTGTTCTGATAGATTTAAATATATTCAAAAGAGAAATTGGTTTTATGCCATCAGTAAAAAGACCGAGAAGAGGTAGTAAAGCATACTACCCCAGAAAAAGATCCAGCCGCATCTATCCGAGGATATCGAGCTGGAAGCCATCAAGCGAAGTAAAGCCTTTGGGCTTTGCAGGCTACAAGGCAGGCATGTCGCACGCCGTTGTCGTGGATTCCAATCCCAATACCAAGACAACAGGCCAGCAGATCACAAGGCCAATAACAATTCTCGATTGCCCCCCTATTTCTGTTTTCGGTTTCAGATGCTATACAAAAAATAAATCTTCTTTTGATGTCCTTTCTGAAAAATTTGACAAGAATTTGTCAAGAAAAATGAAAACACCAAAGCAGCCAAAGAAAGTTGAAGAGCAACTAAAAAAGCTGCCAAAGGATGCAACTTCAATCAGTCTTATTTGTCATACCAATCCTACTTTCAAGAAAAAGCCAGAGGTCTTTGAGATGGCTCTTGGCGGTTCTGTTGAAGAGCAGCTAAAGTATTCTCAGGAAATACTGGGCAAGGAAATAAAGCTCTCTGATGTTTTCAAGGAAGGAGACCTTATTGATGTTATTGCCATAACAAAGGGCAAGGGATTCCAGGGACCTGTAAAGAGATTTGGCATAACGCTGCAGGGAAGAAAGGCCCAGCAGATGCTAAGGCACATAGCGCCACTTGGTCAAAACGAGCCAGGAAAGGTAAGGCACACTGTGCCCCAGGCAGGCCAGCACGGTTTCCACAGAAGGACAGAATTTAACAAGAGAATACTCAAGATACAAGAGGGCTTTGATATTTCAGGAGACTTTTTGAAATACGGAAAGGTCAAGGGAGATTGCATTGTCCTTGACGGCAGCATACCGGGAGTAAGAAAAAGGCTTGTGAGACTAAGGTTTGCCATAAGGGAAAAGAAGACCTATCCTATTGATATAAAATATGTTTCAACAAAGAGTAAGCAGGGTGCATAAAATGAAAGCAAATATCGTTGATGTTAACGCCAAGCAGAAAGCAGAGATTACCTTACCAAAGGTTTTCAACACGGCATACAGGCCCGACTTGATAAAAAGGGCAGTTCTGGCAATACAGAGCCACAACAGGCAGGCGTTCGGCACAGACCCCCTTGCAGGACATAGGACATCCGCTCATTATCACGGTGTTAGAAAAGGACCCCACCACATGATGAACACTGAAACCGCAAGAATGAAGAGAATACACGGCGGTCCGCCGAATCTTTCCATGAGGGCAAGATTTGTTTCGCAGTCAGTAAAGGGAAGGGCAGCACACCCGCCGCAGGTAGAAAAGGTGTGGGATCAGAAGATAAACAAAAAGGAAAAGGTTTTGGCAATAAAGTCGGCAATAGCTGCAACCATTGTAAAGGATATTGTTGTGCAAAGAGGCCATGTCATTAACGGCATAAGCTTGCCTCTTATAGTTGAAGATAATGTTCAAGATTTCAAAAAAACCCAGCAGGTCAAAGCGTTTTTGGAAAAGCTGGGATTAAAAGACGAGCTTGAAAGAGCGAGTGTCAAAAAAGTCAGGGCAGGAAAGGGAAAGGCAAGGGGAAGAAAGTACAAGAAGAGAAAGTCGATTCTTTTTGTTGTTTCTGACGACAAGGGCATATCAAAGGCAGTGAAAAACATTCCTGGCTCTGATTTTGCAATTGTCAAGAACCTCAATGCCGAACTTTTGGCGCCAGGAACACATGCCGGCAGGCTTGTTGTCTGGAGCGAATCCGCAATAAGAGCTTTAGGTGAGATATATGGCTGAAAAGAAAGAAGCAAACAACAAAGAAGAGAAAGTTTCACTGATAGATCCCTGGACAATACTGCAGTATCCTTTGCTAACAGAAAAGTCGATTAGCAGGATAGAGACCGAAAACAAGCTCGTGTTTATAGTTGATAGAAAATCAAACAAGAAACAAGTAAAGTGGGCAACTGAAAAAGCCTTTAACGTAAAGGTGATTGAGGTTAGGACACTAATAGACAGAAAGGGAAGAAAGAAAGCATGGGTGCAGCTGGCAAAGGAATACCAGGCTGCTGACATTGCCACAAGACTTGGCATGTTGTGATGATTATGGGTAAAAGAATAATTCAAAGAGCTAGGGGAAAAGGCGGGCCGCCTTACAAGAGCCCAAGCCACAGATTCCCAGGAAAGATTAGCTACAACTTTACAAAGGCTGATGTTATAGACATAGTGCACGATCCTTGCAGGGACGCTCCTTTGGCAAAGATAATGTCTGACAAGGGAGAGAAGCTTATTGTTGCAGCAGAGGGCTTGAAAGTTGGTGATGTCATAGACAAGGAAGGAAACCCGACATCTGGAAACATAATGACTTTAAACAAAATACCCAAGGGAACATTTGTTTTTGGTCTTGAAACAAGACCAGGATCAGGTCCCAAGTTATGCTTATCGGCTGGTACAAAGGCCTTTATTGTTTCGAACGACGATACCAAGGCAGTTATACAGATGCCTTCAAAACAGTTCAAGACATTCAATCCAAAATGCCATGCAACAGTGGGCGTGCCTGCTGGCGGCGGCATGAGGGAGAAGCCTTTTGTAAAGGCTGGTCAGAACTTTTACAAGAACCGCGCAAGAAACAAGCTCTGGCCAAGAACATCAGGCGTTAAGATGAACGCAGTCGACCATCCATTCGGTGGTAGGACAAAGCCTGGAACTCCAAAGACAATTTCAAGAAACGCGCCGCCCGGTGCAAAGGTGGGTTCGATTGCGGCTAGAAGAAGCGGTAAGAGGAAGAAGTGATAATTATGGCTAAAATATTTACATTCAAGGGAAAGACGCTAGAGGAAATCCAGAAGATGAGCTTGGACGATTTCATAAAGCTCATACCTTCAAGGGAAAGAAGGCATGTCAAGAACGGGCTTAGCGACAAGGAAAAGAAGTTCTTGGAAAAGCTAAAGAAATCAGACAAGCCTGTCAGGACGCACCTAAGGGACATGGTAATAATACCCCAGATGATTGATGCAAGAATAATGCTTCATAGCGGCAAGGACTGGCAGCTGGTCACAATAAAACCTGAGATGCTAGGGCACAGACTCGGTGAGTTCGTTCTCACAAGAAGAAGGGTCATGCACAGCGCCCCAGGTGTAGGAGCTACTAGAGCTTCCAAGAACCTACCATTAAAGTGATGATATGAAATACGCAATAAACTCAGGGATAAAGGCAAAGGCTTCGGCTACAATGAAGATATCGCACAAGGACTCTGTAAAGTTTTGCAAGGTCATAAACAGAAAGAAACTGTCTGTTGCCAAAAAAATCCTTGAGGAAATAAAGCAAGGAAGAAAGACGCTAAACGGCAAGACATACGACAACATAAGAAAGGAAATGCAGATGATGCTTCATCAGCTTGAGATGAACGGCAGAAAAGAGGGACTGGATGTTGACAATTTGTATGTTTTCATATCGACTCACAGAGGACCCACCATGCACAGGGGAAGGAGAAGGTGGAGAAAGTTCGGTTCGAAGATGAAGGCGTGTCATGTTCAAACAGTGCTAAGCGAAAGCAGCAGCTTTGTAAAGAAGCCGACTGCAAAGGAAAAAAGTGAATAGTATGGCTTTGGAGAAAAAGTTTGTCAAAGAGGGCATAAGAAACAAGGACTTGGAAGGATTCCTTACAAGCGAATTTGACAGAGCAGGTTATAGCCACAGCATAATACAAAGAACACCCCTTAGCATAAGGATAACAATATTTGCAAGAAGGCCGGGCCTAATAATAGGACGCGGTGGCAAGAACATCGAGATGATAACAAGAGTACTAAAGGAAAAGTTTGGTTTCGAAAACCCCCAGCTTGATGTTCAAGAGATAGAAAATCCAGACATTGATGCTCACATAATCGCAAAGTGGATAGCCTCCTCGATAGAAAGGGGACTTAACTTTAAGAGAGTTGCAAACATCGCCCTTGAAAGGGTGATGGGCGCTGGAGCTGCAGGCGTTGCCCTTAGGATTTCAGGAAAGCTCGGTGGCGACATGGGAAGAACAGAAAAGTTCAACGCAGGATATTTGAACTATTCCGGAGACCCTGCAGAGACAATGGTCGACAAAGCATATGCCCAGGCAAATGTTAAGCTTGGAATGATAGGCATACAGGTAAGGATTATGAGAGAGTTGCCAAGGGAGCTTACTGTTGTCAAGAAGGTTTTTGTTGAAGAAGAAGCCCCTGTTGCTTCAGAAGAAAAGAAAGCTGTTGAAGAGCAGGATGTGGCTGAAGAAAAGACAGATGAAAAAGAAGCTGTAGAAAAGAAGGCAGTTTCTGAGAAAAAGCAAGCTCCAAAAGAAGAGACAAAACCAAAAGAGAAAAAGGAAAAGAAACAGTCCAAGGAAAAGAAGACTGAACAAAAGAAAAAAGCAAAGGTAGAAGATAATGGCGATAATAAAGAAAAAGCAACTAAATGAAATGAATAATGTTGATTTGGCTACAAGGCTAAGCGAGCTGAGGCTCGAGTTAGCAAAGGAAAAAAGCCAGATTGCTATTGGAGGATCTGCTTCAAATCCCGGAAGGATAAAAGAAGTCAAAAAGACAATAGCAAGGATACTTACCAAGGTAAATAGGAGGGGTGAAAAAACTGTCTGAAGTATGTTCGATATGTGGTTTACCCAAGGAGCTTTGCATCTGCGGAACAATAGCCAAGGAAGAAGCCAAAATCAAAGTCTTTGTCGAGAAAAGAAGGTTCGGAAAAAAAGTCACTGTCGTCGAAGGCATTGAGGACAAGGCCAATCCAAAGCAACTCACCAAGAAGCTAAAAACAAAGCTGGCTTGTGGGGGCACCTTCAAGAACAACAAGATAGAACTTAGGGGCGATCACATAAGGAAAATGAAACAACTGCTAATCAACGCGGGCTTCCCTGAAGAAAAAATCGAAGTTGAATGATATGATTTCAGAAAAAAACCTGATACGTCATGAGCTAATAGGTCTTGATGTCGAGGTTTTTGAAAGCACGAACAAAACAAACAAGGGAAAAAGCGGAGTTGTTGTTGACGAGACAAAGAACATGCTTACGATAGAAACATGCGACGGCCCAAAGAGAATACAAAAAAAGGGGACGCAGTTCATATTTAAGATTCCGGATGGAAAAAGAGTAAAGGTTGACGGCAAAAGAATAATAGCAAAACCGGAAGACAGGATAAAACTCAAGGTGAAAAAATGGTGAAACAAAAAACAAGAAACATAGGAATTGAGGCAAAGCCTCCAGAAGGCGTTTGCGAAGATTTGAAATGCCCATGGCACGGCACATTGCCAGTTAGGAAGCTTGTGCTAAAGGGCGTTGTGGAAAGCGCAAAGGCATCGAAGACAGTTATTGTTAGATGGGACTATCATAATTACATGACAAAGTACGAGAGATACGAGAGAAGGAACGGAAGGGTCGCTGCATACTGCCCGCTTTGCATCAGTGCCAAGAAGGGCGACACAGTTAGAATAGCAGAGTGCAGGCCGCTTTCCAAAACCAAAAAGTTCGTTGTTATTGAGGTAGTAAAATGAAGCCAATTTCAGCCAAGGTGACAAAGGGTCTGCAGGTAGGCAGCTACATAGACTGCGCAGACAATAGCGGAGCTGGCATGCTTCAGATAATATCCGTAAAGGGATACCATGGCGTAAAGACAAGAACGCCACCTTGCGGAGTTGGAAGCTGGGTCATGTGCGCTGTAAAGCAAGGAGACCCAAAGATGAAGCACCAGGTTGTTTTCGGTGTCATCGTAAGACAAAGAAAAGAATACAGAAGAAAAAACGGACTGAGAATAAAGTTCGAGGACAATGCTGCTGTTCTTATCAACGAAAAGGGAGAGCCAAGGGGAACCAAGATTAAGGGACCCATAGCAAAGGAAGTCGTGGAGAGGTTCTCGATGGTAGGCAAGATAGCGAGCATGGTGGTATAATGGTAACAAAAAAACCTAGCAAACAAAGAAAGGCAATATATCAGGCACCTTTGCATACAAAGCACAAGATGCTTGCAGCACACTTGTCAAAGGACGCAAGAAAGATAGTCGGCAAAAGGTCATTGCCTGTTAGAAAGGGCGATGAGGTAAAGGTTATGAAAGGCAAGTTCAAAGGGACTGTTGGCAAGATTTCCAAAGTCAACATAAAGAGACTTAAGGTTTACATGGAAAATGTAAAGACGAAAAAAGTTTCAGGTGAGGAAGTTGCCGTGCCCATAAGGCCTTGCAATTTGCTCATAGTTAATCCTGCCATGGATGATGGCAAGAGAATAAAAAGAAAGGGTGTAAAGAATGAAGCTAAAAAGAATGTCAGCGCCTAGATGGTGGCCAATAGAAAGAAAGACAAGCAAATTCGTAATCGCGGTTAGAGGTTCCCATTCAAAGGAATTCTCCCTGCCTTTGCTAGTCCTGGTAAGGGACGTGCTCAAAATAGCAGAGACCAACACAGAAGCCAGGAAGATAATCAAAGAGGGTCATGTGCTTGTTGACAAGAAGAAGAGAAAAGACCCCAGGTACGGTGTTGGACTATTTGATGTTATAGAGATTCCTTTGATGAAAAAGTTCTGGAGAGCTGTGCCAAACAATGGTATTAGCTTTATCGAAATACCAGAGAGCGAATCGAAAATCAAGATATGCAAGATAGTTGACAAGAAGACGCTCAAGGGAAACAAGAACCAGCTAAATTTGGCTGACGGAAGAAACATTTTGGCAGACAAAAAATATTCTACTTTAGATTCCATAGTTTTAGAGCTGCCTGAGCAAAAGATAGTCGACCACCTCAAGTTCGAGAAGGGCTCGACTGTGCTTGTTGTAAAGGGACGCAACGCGGGCAAGATGGCCAAGATAAAGACAATAGAAAAGGAAAGGCTGTGGCTAGACAACGGCGAGCTTTTTGAGATACCAAAGAACCTTGTTGTCGTTGTGGGCAAGGACGCGCCCATCATAAAATTAGAGTGATTATATGAACGCAATGAGAAACATCAGGATAGAAAAAGTGACTGTAAACATAGGCTGCGGCGAAGCAGGTGAAAGGCTAGACAAGGCCAAGGATTTGCTAGGCCAGCTAACAGGCAAAAAAATAGTGATTACAAAGACCAGCAACAGGACGACTTTCGGGTCTGCAAAGGGAAGGCCAATAGGCTGCAAGGTAACTTTGAGGGGAAAGGACGCAATGGACTTTTTGGCAAAGGCATTCGAGGCAGTTGAAAACAAGCTTGCCAAAAGGGTTTTTGATGCTACTGGTAATTTTTCATTCGGCATAAAAGAGCACATAGACATGCCTGGAATAGAATACGATCCAGACATTGGAATATGGGGCATGGATGTTTGCGTTACCCTTGAAAGGCCAGGTTTTAGCGTCAAGAGAAAGAAGCTGTCTTCAAAGGTCGGCAAGAAGCACACGATAAAGCCGGAAGAGGCCCGCGAATGGGTCACCAAAAACTTTAAGGTCGAAATAGTATGACCAATGTCACTTTGATTTCAATAATGCTCATCGCAATAGGCATAGTGTTTGTTATCCAGGAACTGAGTGTAAAGGAAGAAGAGAAATATGAATATTCGTACACAGACTATGTAGAACCAGAAGAGCGCTTTGTTGCATGCGATGATGTTGACGACTGCTTCAAGTTCAAAGGCTCGGCATGCCCAGCAAACATGGGCGGCGTTGAGGTTTGCGTCAACAAGAACTTTGTACAAGAGTATAATTCAGTTATAGAGAGCAAGACAGGGCTCACACTTGAGATAGAATGCCCTGAGATTAACAGAACAACTGACATGACATGCGCTTGCATAAACAACAAATGCGCGCTATTGGTGATTTGATATGGAGAAAAAAGAAAGAAAAATCGGAAGAGGAAGCAGGGTTTGCAGACGCTGCGGCAGAAAGGGCGGGCTGATAAGAAGGTACGGCCTTTTGTACTGCAGGCAGTGTTTTAGGGAAATTGCAAAGGAGCTCGGCTTTAAAAAATATTCGTGATAATTATGAGATTCGATATACTTTCAGACGTAATGTCTGCAATAAAGAACGGCGACAAGTCCGGAAAGAGCAGGGCAAACACGCCAGCATCAAAGCTGGTCAAGGGCATATTGCTGATACTGCAAAAGCACAACTATGTCGGGGACTTTGAGTACGTTGACGACAACATGGGCGGTAGATTTAGCATACAGCTCATTGGAAAAATAAACAACTGCAGCGCCATAAGGCCAAGGCACTATGCAAAGGTCGAGGACTATGAAAAATTCGAGAAGAGATACCTTCCTGCTGCAGGCATGGGATTCATAATCGTTTCAACATCAAAGGGCCTTATGCTTCACTCCGAGGCAAAGAAAAACAACCTCGGCGGAACGCTGCTCGGATATGTTTACTAGTGATAAAAATGGAAAAAACTATCGTCATACCAGAGAACATGGAAGTTAGCATAGAGAAATTCAAGACTACTGTAAAGGGTCCCAAGGGAACCTTGGAAAGGGACTTTTACAGCCCGCTTTTCAAAAAGGACATAGTATTGAAGAAAGACGGCAAGCAGATAATTATTTCCACTGACTCGAAGAGAAAAAAGGTCGGGGCAATGATTGGAACAATAGAGTCGCACATCAAGAACATGTTCGAGGGTCTAACCAGCGGCTATACGATAAAGATGAAGATGGTTTACATGCACTTTCCGTTCACAATAAAGATAGAGGGAAAAGACATTTTGATCAACAACTTTTTGGGAGAAAAAAAGCCCAGAAAGACCACAATAGTCGGCGACTGCAAGGTCGAAGTTAAGGGCGACGAGATAATTGTTACAGGAATAAACAAAGAGGACGTTGGACAAACGTCAGCCAACATGGAAATTATTACAAAGATAAAAAACAGGGACAGAAGAGTTTTCCAGGACGGCATATTCAGGTTAAAGTGATTTCATGGAGAAAATAAAGCTAAGAGCAAAGCTCAAGAGGAAAAAGCCATCTTTCAGAAGGTCCGGGGACAAGACACATGTAAGAGTCAAGACCGGCTGGAGAAGGCCGAGAGGAAACCAGTCAAAGCTAAGAAAACACAAAAAGGCAAGGGGCTTTTTGCCAAGACCTGGCTATGGTTCTCCCAAAGAAGTCAAGAATTTGCATCCTTCGGGCTTTGAAGACATACTGATATATACTATCAGCGAGCTGGAAAAGCTTGATGCCAAAACCCAGGCATGCAGGATAGCGTCAAAGGTGGGCAAGAGAAAGGGCCTTGAGATAATGAAAAAGGCAGCCGAACTTAAGATTAAAGTTTTAAACCCAATAAAGCAGACAGCCAAAAAGGAAAAGGCTCAAAGCAAAGAGGTAAAAAAGATTAAAGACAAAAAGGAAGAAAAGAAAAAGGTGTGAAGATGTATCTTGTTGGTAAAAAAAGATGTCCGCACTGCGGCGTTAAAGGCAACTCGTGGAGGAAAGACACTGACGTTTTGGTGTGCCCTGGTTGCAATGTTTTTTTCAACGAGTTCGGCATTGTGCTTTCACCTGAAAACAGAGAAAGGATGATTTCATGAATGTTCAAAAAAAGCTTGCATCAAAAGTTTTAAAGTGCGGCGTTGATAAAGTTTGGATAGACCCGACCAACACAAAGGTAAAGCAGGCGATAACCAGAAGAGATATCAGAAGGTTCGTAAAGGAAGGGGCAATAAAGAAGCTGCCCTCAAAGAAGAAAAGCAAGAACAGCCCAAAGACCCAGCAGAACATGGGAAGCAGAAAAGGTTCAAAAGGGGCAAGAAGGGGCAAGAAGAGCTCGTGGCTTAGGATAATAAGGCCGCAAAGGAAGCTAATCAAGGAGCTCGAGATGCAAAAGAAGCTTGAGCCTAATGTTTACAGAAGACTATACAGACTCGTCAAGGGAGGAATGTTTAGAAGCAAGACGCACCTTACAAACTACCTCAAAGATAAAAAAATGCTAAAGGGAGAAAAATGAAACGATCAAGATACTTGATGCCCTTCAAGAGAAGGAGACAAAAGAAAACAGACTATAAGAAAAGGCTAGCCTTGCTAAAATCTGGCAAGACAAGACTTGTAATAAGAAAGAGCCTTTCAAACATCACTGTCCAGTTTGTCGACTATATTCCAGAAGGAGACAAGACGCTAGCATGCGCCTCGTCAACAGAGCTCAAAAAGTTCGACTGGACAAAGAACGGCAATGTCCCGGCAGCCTACCTTACAGGTCTTTTGGCAGGCATGAAGGCCAAGGAAAAGAAGATAGAAGGAGCTGTTCTTGACATGGGATTGCAAACATCAACAAAGGGGTCAAGAATCTATGCTGCATTAAAGGGAGTTGTTGATGCAGGAATTATTGTTCCACATTCAGAGGAAATACTTCCAAAGGATGACAGGATATCGGGAAAGCACATATCCGAGGAAACAGTTAAGAAATTCGAGGAAGTAAAAAAGAAGATAGTTGGTTAAAATGGCAGAAGAAAATAAAACAAAAAAAGAAGAAAAGGCCCCTGCTAAGGAAAAGCCTGTTGCAAAAGAAGCTGTAGAAAAGAAGGCAGTTTCTGAGAAAAAGCAAGCTCCAAAAGAAGAGGCAAAACAAGAAGACAAAAAAGAAGAAAGGCCTGAAAGACGCGGAAGAAGAGACTTTAAGGGCAGACGCGGTGGAAGAAGAAGGGAAGAAAAAGAAGAGTTCGACTACACAACGTGGAAGCCAAAAACAGAGCTTGGCAAGAAAGTTTTGTCTGGAGAGATAACCGACATAAACCAGGTTTTTGCGCAGGGTCTTAAGATTGCCGAGCCTGCCATAGTCGACATTTTGATTCCAGGTCTTGAGAAAGACGTCATATTCATAGGCGGATCTACTGGAAAGGGTGGAGGAATTAGAAGAACGCCTTTCAAGAGAACATCAAGGATGCACAAGAGCGGAAGAAGGTATAGGATGTCTGTTATGGCTGTTGTTGGCAACAAGAACGGCTATGTCGGAGTGGGCATGGCAGCAAGCCCTGCAGGAAAGCACAGGGAAGCCATACAAAAAGCCACAGACAAGGCAAAGCTCAACATAATACCCATAGCAAGAGGCTGTGGTTCGTGGGAATGCTTGTGCGGTGCAAAGCACTCGATACCTTTCACTGTTAACGGCAAGAGAGGGTCTGTCAAGGTCAACTTGATACCTGCTCCAAAGGGAATAGGCCTTTGCGTTTCCAACGAGATAAAGAAGATAATGTCCTTTGCAGGAATAAGTGATGTTTGGTGCAAGTCAAGGGGCAACACCAAAATGAGGATAAACTTTGTCATGGCTGTTTTTAGCGCGCTAAGAAAGCTTAATGTTTACAAGATAAAGCCAGAGTTCGAAAAGAACGTCGGCATGATAGTCGGGAAGGTAGAGTAAGATGTTTGCAATAATAAGAATAAGAGGATCGATAAACCTAAGAGACGAGGTAAACGACACCTTCAAGATGATGAGGATGAATCGCAAGATGCATTGCGTTGTCTTGAAGGAAACAGACATAGTCAAGGGCATGCTCCAGAAGGTCAAGGACTGGTCAACATGGGGCGAGGTTGACGACAAAGTTTTATCTCATCTTGTTTCCAAAAGGGCAAGAAAGAACGGCAATGTCAGACTTACAAAACAAGAGGCAGAAGCTGCTGTAAAGTCTCTCAAGGATACAGGCAAGCTTCCTGAAGGAATAAAGCCAGTTTTTAGATTATCACCACCCTCAAAGGGCTTTAAGAAATCCATAAAGCAGCACTATCCAGGCGGCGAGCTTGGCTACAGGGGCAAGGAGATAAACGCCTTGCTTAAGAGGATGATTTAATGGTTGTTAGAAGAAACAAGAAAATAAGAAAGCAAAGAGCAACAAGAACCTGCGGCTATGGCAGCACCAAAAAGCACAGAGGAAAGGGTTCTCGTGGCGGAAGGGGAAAGGCAGGTCTTCACAAGCAGAAAAAGACTTGGATGGTTGTAAACGACCCAAACCACTATGGAAAGAAAGGTTTCATTATTAATGACGAGGCAAAGAATGTTGTAATGTCTGTGACGGTTAGGGAACTTGATGTCATTGCAAGGAACATGAAAAAGACCGAGATTAATGTTTCCGAGCTTGGTTTTGACAAGGTCATTTCAAAGGGCAAGCTTACCCAGCCTTTGACCATAACAGTAAGCAAAATAACTGCAAAGGCAAAGCAGAAAATTGAGGAGTCCGGCGGCAAGGTGATAGAGAGTGCTTGATTGGGTAGGACTAGCAGAGAGAATTCCAACAGTCATCAGCCCCGTACAAAAGCTTTCTTTCAAGGAAAAGGCCAAATGGACGCTGATAATACTTGTAATGTTCTTTGTTTTAGGTTCCATAAGCATATGGGGCATAAACTCTGATGCAGTTGCCCAATTCGAGTTTCTGGAAATTGTTTTCGGTTCAAAATTCGGTTCTATAATAACGCTTGGTATCGGACCCATAGTTACGTCTTCTATAATTCTGCAATTAATTGTCGGATCTGGCATAATAAACTGGGACCAGTCAACAGAAGACGGCAAAAGAAAGTTCGGCGCAGCGCAAAAATTAATGACAATTGCCTTTTGTCTTATCGAGGGCATAGCATACGTTGTGGCAGGGGCTGTTCCACCGGCAAGCCCTGACATGTTCACTGTTTCATTCGTAATATTTCAGCTAACTATTGGTGGTATAGTCGTCATGTACATGGACGAGGTTGTATCAAAATGGGGCTTTGGTTCGGGAGTTTCGCTTTTCATCGCAGCAGGTGTTGCCAAGACCATAATGCTTAGAACCTTCAACCCGCTAAGCCAGACAGGAGGCATACCAGACCTTAGCATTGGCGATTTGCCTGCAGGCATAATACCCGGCTTTATAGCATCTTTCATCGAGGGAAACCCTGCGTTCATCTCGCTTTTGCCCCTTGTTTCAACTCTTGTTGTTTTCATACTAACAGTTTACATAATGGATGTTAGAGTCGAGGTGCCTATGGCATTCTCCATGCCCTTTGGCAAGTTCGCTGCCAGAAGATGGCCGCTAAAGTTCCTGTATACATCAAACATACCAGTCATACTAACAGCTGCTGTTCTTGCCAATATGCAGATTATGGGCAAGATGCTTTTCCAAAGGGGCATAACAATACTTGGAACATATGATGCTGACGGCAACATATCCGGCGGGCTCATGTATTATCTGTCCGCACCTTCCGGTGAGGTGGGCCTTATCATAATGACAGTTCTTGCAAGCGTTTTGGCATTGTCTTTTGCCATCTTGTCAATAAAGTACCTCAAAAAGTACACCAAGAGAATGGCAATTGCAGGGGCTTTGTTAGGACTTGTTTTTGGCTACTTGCTAATAACAATCTTCAACATTTCAACTATATCGACCACAACAATAGTTAGGGCGATAACCTACATGTCAGTCTACATAGTTTCGTCTGTTATATTTTCCGTATTCTGGACAAGCACTGCAAGCATGGATGCCAAGTCCGTTGCAGAGCAGTTCAAGTCATACTCCATAATGATTCCAGGCTTTAGGCACGACCCTAGAATATTCGAAAAGGTCCTAAACCGCTACATACCCGCTCTCACTGTTTTGGGAGGAGCGTTTGTTGGATTCCTTGCAACCTTTGCGGACTTGACATCGGCCATAGGTTCTGGAACAGGTCTTTTGCTTACTGTAATGATAATCTATCAGCTATACGAGCAGATAATGCAGCAGCATGGCGACGACATACCCCCTTCAATAAGGAAATTTTTGGGTGCGTAAATGAGGCTTGTTTTTTTGGGCGTTAGGTGTTCTGGAAAGGGCACTTGCGCTTCAAGGCTTGCGCTCGAACTTGGCGTTCCTCATATTTCCACAGGCGAGATATTTAGGTCGAATGTCGCCAAGAACACAGAACTTGGCAGGAAAATAGAGCAAGTGTTTAACAACGGCAAATTTTTGTCTGATGATTTGGTGCTTGAAGTTGTGGAAGAGAGGCTAAAGGAGCAGGACTGCAAGGACGGCTTCATACTTGACGGCTTTCCAAGAACAGTAAAGCAGGCAATCGAGTTTGACAAAATGGAGAAAATCGATAGCGCAATTTACATGGACGTTGAAGACGAAATCGTAATGCAGAGGTTAACATCAAGAGTTGTTTGCAAAAACTGCGGAGAGGTATACAACACAGAGCTCATGAAGCCAGAAAACGAGGGCATATGCAACAAGTGCGGATGCGACCTTCACCAGAAGGCTGACGATTTGCCCGAAGCTGCAAAAAGAAGAATCGAAGAGGATAAGAAAAATTTAAAACCCTTGACAGAATACTATAAAGACAAGGGAATACTTAGGATTATAAGATGTGAGAAAGCAGATTTAGATGTTGACATCTTAAATCAAAGAATAAAGGACGCGATAAAATGGAAAGAACATTTGTAATGGTAAAGCCCGACGGCATGAGAGGAAGGCTAGCAGGCGACATAATAAAGAGGTACCACGAGGCAGACCTTAAGATAGTCGGAATGAAGGTCGTGTTTCCAGATACCGAGCTTGCCGAGAAGCATTATACTACTTGCGACGAGCAGATTGTGGGCATGGGCATGAAGACCTTGGAGTCTGCAAAGGAGAACAACAGCACGGAGGACATGTACAAGATCTTCAATACAGACAACCCCAAGGAGATAGGTTTTATGCTAAGAAAGTGGCTAATAGAGTATGTAACGTCTCATCCTGTCATTGCCATGGTGCTTGAGGGAGAGGACGCTGTAAAGAAGGTAAGAAAACTAACAGGCCATACCATGCCGATCAAGGCTGAAAAGGGAACCATAAGAGGCGACTTTGGTTGCGATTCGCCTGAAAAGGCAAACGCTGAAAGACGCGCAGTTGAGAACCTTGTTCACGCTTCAGGTTCGATTGACGAAGCGCAAAGAGAAATTAATCTCTGGTTTAGGCCAAACGAATTGATAAGCTACGACGGTGCAAAAGAATGAGCATTTTAGGACTTTCAGCAGCTATTGAAGAGTTCTTGCTAGTTGCGCTAATACTTTTCGGATCATCTTTGATATACAAGTTTTTGCTCGACCATGAGAAGCTAAAGGAGATAAAGAGCAAGCAGAAGGAAAAGCAGGAAAGGCTAAAGGAAATCCAAAAGACAAATCCCGACGAGGCAAACCAGGTCATGAACGAGATGCTAAAGCTCTCTCAAAACCAGATGAAACTTACAATGAAGCCAATGATTGTTAGCCTAATTGTGTTCATGCTGGTTTTGCCCATAATGCCGCAGCTGTTTCCAGATTCTGTTGTCAACCTTCCGTTCACATTGCCCTACTTTGGGAGCGATTTTGGATGGATGGCATGGTATTTTATACTTTCGCTACCATTAAATTCAATCTTCAGAAAGATACTAGGTGTTGAATTATGAGAAACAATAAATCGCAAAGAAAGATATGCAGAAAGGCTTCAGGCGGCAGGACCGTTGTTCACATAAAAAAGAAAAAGCCAGAGCACGTTTTATGCTATGTGTGCGGCGCCAAGCTCAACAGGGCCAAGCTTACAGGCTCTCAGATAAAAAAGCTGCCCAAGACCAAGAGAAGGCCACAAAGACCTTATCCTGAGCTTTGCTCCAAGTGCATGAGGAAAAAAATCAAGGAAACGGTGAAATGATATGCTAGCAAAGGGAAGAATTGTTCTAAAGATAGCTGGCAGGGAAGCTGGCAAGTACGCGGTCGTTGTCGAGAACTCGAACGACGGCTTTGTGATCATAACAGGCCCAAAGGCTATAACCGGCGTTAAGAGAAGAAAGTGCAACGTCGACCACGTCGAGCCCACAAGCCACATGCTTGATATCGGAGCTGGCGACGATGCTGCAGTTGAAAAGGTCTGGAGAAACTCGGAGCTAATCAAGACCTTGGAGATAAAGATTCCAGAAAAGCGCGAGTTTGCCAAGAAGGAAAAGCCGGCTGCCAAAAAGTAATCTTTTATTTTCTAATTTCTAATCTTATTTTATGAAGTTCGAAGAATTCGAAAGAACAATCCGTGAGAATGGCTTTGGCATTGCGGCAATGAACCACTATTCTATCAACGGCAAGGACTATACGTACTGCGTTGTGTTAAATTCCAAAAAGGGCGTTGCCTTCAAGGGCGAGGCTCAAACTTCCGAAGAAGCCTTTGACATTATAATCGAGAAGATCAAACAGAATATACAATGAGCCTGTTGTCTCTTCTGGTTTTTCTTTTCACATCTTCTCCGTAATATTTCTGGAAAATCTGCGCAAAAGATTCGCCGATTCCTTCAACAGGAATTATCTTATTTCCCTTTTCTTCTTCTCCTTTTAGAAGATGTTTATGACCGAACTTGTTGTAGAATATAAGGCCGTTCTTGTACGACGAGTTCTCTCTTGTCTTGACGAAATTACAACTTTTTCTATTTAGAAAATCCTTCCATCTAATGTACTTTGCCGTTACAAAATTCTTTCTTACTCTGTATATTTCACTGTTCTCAAGATTCGCCGTGACTATAGCGTCTACATCTTTTATTTCTGTTTTCGGCACGCTTTTCTTTAGCAAATCTAGGTCCTTTTCTAGCAGTTTCAATTTTATCATTCGAATACATGGAACAGAAAAGAATAAATTTGTTATTTTCTTTGCAGCCTTTTCATAGCCTTTGTGGGAAAGAACTTTGCAAAATTTTTGGTCTGCCACTTTGCTATCTTTGTTAGGCAGTTGCTGCAGATGTTAACCTTAGAATTATCGATGACTAGCTGGTTGAACTCTTGGCTGTAGTTTTCTATTTCCTTTTCACAGAGCTTGCATTTCATGATATTTGTTATACATTGAAAATTGATAAAGCGAATAGAATTTTTCTAACCTAAGGATACAAATCCATTATGCTAAAGTCCACCCAGAAATGGCTTATTGGCCTGCCAATCCTATCTTCTATTGCATTGCCTAACTGCTTTATCGGGTCTTGCATGTCCTGCCAGATGTTCTTATCGCTTGGATATCCGTACTGGGCCCCGAACGGGTTGTTTTTGAACTTGCTCTCCATTAGTGCATGCTCGGATACCAGCGTGTTCAGTTTTCCGTTCTCCTCGTCGTCGCACACAATAAGAATATTGGACGGTATTCCTGTTGGCAGCTTTGATTCCTCAAAGTGCTTTATCATAAGGGTGTAGTTTTGGTTTATGGAATGAAGTTTGTCATTCCATGAAATAACATCCTCTGCTGATGGCTTGCACCCGTCATTGCAAGTGCCGTACCATTCAATGTCCACACCAAAGCCAATTACTGAAGAATGATGCTTGTATTGGCTCATCACTATGTCTATTAGCGTGTTGATGTCTGCGCTCATCGGCTCCACCTGTAGAATTACCTTGACATTTGCTTTGTCAAAAGCATTCAGGTATTCTTCTGACACGTCCCCCTTTTCGAATGCTATGTTTGGATAAGAGCCAGTTGATTTCATATACAATAATGTTCCAGGACCGCTGCCGTCGGTTTCTCCCACAAGCCATATGCCTCCAGGCACAGTTCCAGGAAACTTTGACGATATGTCCTTTGCAACATCCACCCAATAAGACGGGGGCTTTTGTTGCTGATAGCCATACATTGACGACCGCCAGCCCGCTAGGATTTTGCTTTCTACGAACAAATAATTAGATTCATTGGCTGTTTCATCTTCTTCGATAGTGTTGTTTTCTTCAATCTCATTAATAGAATTGCCTTCTTCAACAATTACTGTTTCATCCGGGGCAACATCAGGAACAGTTCCCGAAGAGCCTCCTGAAACGCTTCCTATGCTGCCATAATTCAGCGCCCTTTTTACTCTAATGTCAACATAACTTGAAACACTAACTGTATTCGAATTTGCTATGCCAAAAGACGTTATTTTCTCTTTTGGCAAATTGTTTTGTGACAAATACAGAGAAAAAAATGCAGCTGATATTATGAATACAAAGAATGCTCCTGCTAGAAATCTCATCGTAAATTGTTGCCAGAACAACAATAAATCTCTATGTAGCCTTGATGTAAGGTGACTTTTTGTTTTAGAAATAATAAAATCGAATTATGAAAAAAAGAATTAGATTTCCTTCCATATGACGGCAATTTTCTCGCTCATCATGTCTATTTGCAGCTTGCACTTTCTGCAGTCATTGCTCTTGGTTATGTAGGAAGGAGTTCCCTCCACCATCTCATGGGAGTTGATAAAATTCCTGCAGTCCTCGCAAGCAACGCCAAGGGCCTGTTCTTTTGATATCATTTTCATGTTAGTCATAGAAAAAATAATGATTATGCCAACTTCTTAAAGTTTTTCATTGCAAGATTTTGCCCAATTGACAATCTTTTAAAACTTTCAAATCAAAGATTCATGATAGGTTTTCTTATGAGGTTCGAACTCAATTCTCCATACAAGATGTCTCCTGGTCAAGAAGACGCTGTTAACATGCTGGAGAAGAATTTCAAGAAAAAGGACAAGCAAACGCTCCTTGGCATAACAGGCTCTGGCAAGACCTTTGTAATGGCCAATATAATAAACAAGTTGCAAAGGCCCACCTTGATAATTGCTCACAACAAGACATTGGCAGCCCAGCTATACACAGAGCTTAAGGAACTGTTTCCAAACAACCGAGTCGAATACTTTATTTCATTCTATGATTATTACCAGCCAGAATCCTACATACCAACAACCGATACCTACATAGAAAAGGACTCGTCTGTCAACGAGCAGATAGAAAAAATGCGAATGCATGCGGTGTCTAGCATTGTTAGCAGGAAGGATACCATAATTGTTGCAAGCATAAGCTGCATTTACAGCCTTGGCAACCCAGACTATTTCAAAGAGCTGGCAGTCGACCTTAGGGTTGGAAACAAACTTTCAAGAAAGGAATTAATCGGCAAGCTAATAGAAATCCAGTACGAAAGAAACGATGTGAACCTAGAACCCGGCAAGTTCAGAGTAAGGGGCGACACAATAGACATTGTGCCTATATACGAAGAGGACATAATACGCGTGCAGCTAAAAGAAGACATTGTTTCAAAGATAAGAGAGGTTCACCTTCTAACAGGCGAGGTGAAAAACGACATCGAGGACTTTACGGTTTATCCTGCAAGGCAGTACGTTGTGCCAGAAGACAAGCAAAAGCAGGCAATAGAAAACATAAGATTGGAATTAAAGAAAAGGCTGCCTGAGCTTGCGCCATTGGAAGCCCAAAGGCTAAAGCAGAGGACCAACTATGACCTTGAGATGATCGAGGAGATGGGCTTTTGCTCGGGCATTGAAAATTACAGCCGCCACTTTGACGGCAGAAAACCCGGCCAGCCCCCCTATGTTTTGATAGACTATTTTCCAGATAACTTTCTTATGATAATCGACGAGAGCCACCAGTCAGTGCCCCAGGCAAGGGCGATGTACAACGGAGACTATGCCAGGAAAAAGAGCCTAATAGAATTCGGCTTTAGGTTGCCGTCGGCGTTTGACAACCGCCCCTTGAAATTCAAAGAGTTCGAGGGCAAGATGAAAAAGGTTCTTTTCGTTTCAGCAACGCCCGGCGACTATGAGATTGAAAAATCCGGAAAGCCAGTCGAACTAATAACAAGGCCGACAGGTCTTTTGGATCCCACAGTTGAGCTTCATCCAATAAAGGGCCAGATGCAGCACCTGATGCGTGAGGCAAGAAAGACAATCGATAGGGGAGATAGGGCGCTTGTCACAACAATAACAAAGAAGATGGCGGAGGATCTGACAGACTATCTTGTAGGGGAGGGTTTCAAGGTAAGGTATCTTCATTCCGATATCAAGAGCCTTGACAGAATAGAGCTTGTCAGGCAGCTAAGGATGGGAGAATTCGACATCCTGGTTGGGATAAACCTCCTAAGGGAGGGCCTAGACATTCCAGAGGTTTCAACAATATTTATTTTGGATGCAGACAAGGAAGGATTTCTAAGAGACCAAAGAAGCCTTATCCAGACAATAGGAAGGGCTGCAAGGAATGTAAACGGAAGGGTCGTTCTTTATGCTGACAAGAAGACCGATTCCATAAAGAAGGCAATGGAGATAACAAAGAAAAGAAGAGAGTTCCAGATTGATTTTAACAAAAAGCACAAAATAGTGCCAAAAACAATAGAAAAGAAGATTTCAGCAAAGGGAAGAAGAATCAAAGGCACCATGCACCTTGCCAAGTCCGACATAAGAAAGAGGATGATAGAGCTTGAGGCCAAGATGAGAGAGTACGCAGAGAACCTGGATTTCGAAAAGGCAATAGAGGCAAGGGATGCGCTTGAGGAAATGCAAAAGTCAATATCCAAAAAGTGATTTTATGAAAGATAAGATAGTTGTAAAGGGGGCAAGAGAGCACAACCTAAAGAACATCGACGTAGAGCTTCCAAGAAACAAGTTCATAGTAATAACAGGGCTTTCGGGTTCTGGCAAGTCCACCTTGGCATTTGATACAATATATGCGGAGGGTCAAAGAAGGTATGTCGAGAGCCTTTCAGCTTACGCAAGGCAGTTTCTTGGCCTAATGGACAAGCCTGACGTTGACTCGATAGATGGGCTTTCCCCTGCAATATCCATTGAGCAGAAAAGCACAAGCAAGAACCCAAGGTCTACTGTTGGAACAGTCACCGAAATTTACGATTACCTAAGGCTTCTTTTTGCAAGGATAGGAACGCACCACTGCCCTAGGTGCAACAGTTTGATTAAGCCCCAAAGCCCGGAGAACATTGCAAGCCTTGTCATGTCTGAAAGGCCAAAGACACTGATATTTCTAGCCCCGATAATTCGAGGCATCAAGGGAACGCACGAGAAGGTTTTTGATGATTTGAAAAAGCAGGGCTTTACAAAGGTTAGGGTTGATCAGAAGATATACGAATTGGAATCTGTTAAAAAGCAGGTCAAGCTTGCAAGATACGAGAAGCATTGGATTGAGGCTGTCATAGATACAGTAAAGATAGATGACGAGGAAAGGTCGAGAATAGCAGAGGCAGTCGAGCAGTCCTTAAACATCGGCAAGGGGACAATGATTGTTATTGATGCAAAGAAAAAAACTGGCAAGAAAAGAGAGATAGACAGGTTCAAGGGCGAGATTATGTATAGCACATTCGGCGCATGCCCGAACCATCCTGAGATGGTTTTTGAAAACCTTGAGCCAAGGATGTTCTCGTTCAACTCCCCGTTCGGCGCATGCCCCAAGTGCCACGGCCTAGGGGAGATAATGGAGATATCAGAGGATTTGGTAATACCCAACAAAAAGAAGAGCATAATGCAGGGCGCTCTTGCTGTTTACGGCAAGATGGACCTTAGCTGGAGGGCGCAGCAGCTATCGGCTGTTGGAAAAAAGCACGGCTTTGACTTGTTTATGCCAATTGAGAAAATGAAAAGAAAGAGCCTTGATGTTTTATTGTACGGGGATCCAAGGCCCATCAGGGGGAGATGGTCCAATGGGGCCAACATGAACATGGAGGACGGATGGGAGGGCGTGATACCCCAGACCATGAGGCTGTATAGGCAAACAGACAGCGACTATCGCAAGAACATGATAGAGAGCTTTATGAAATCAACGCCGTGCGACGAGTGCAAGAGCAGAAGGCTAAAGCCAGTTGTCTTGGCGGTTCTGATAAACAACAAGAGCATAATAGATGTCACTGACATGTCAATAGAAAAGGCCGTCGAATTCTTCTTAGAGCTTCCTGAAAAATTAAACAAAAAGGAAATGTTCATAGCAAAGCAGGTTCTAAAGGAAATAAACCAGAGGCTTGGCTTTCTTAGCAATGTGGGGCTTGGCTACCTTTCGCTTTCAAGGGCTGCAAGGACCTTGTCTGGCGGGGAGGCCCAGAGAATTAGGCTTGCAACGCAGATAGGCTCGAACCTGATGGGGGTTTTATACATTCTAGACGAGCCAAGCATCGGCCTTCACCAAAGAGACAACGAGAAGCTAATTAAGACCTTGCACAATCTTCGAGACATAGGCAATACGCTTGTTGTTGTCGAGCACGACGAGGACACCATAAGAAACGCCGACTATATTGTTGACATGGGACCCGGTGCAGGGGTTCATGGCGGCCATATAGTTTCTGTTGGCACGCCAAGAGAAATAATGAAAAGCGAAAAAAGCCTTACTGGAAAATACCTTTCCGGCAAAAAGAAAATAGATGTTCCAAAGAAGAGAAGAAAGCCGAAATATTTCATGACTCTTTATGGGGCTTGCCAAAACAACCTAAAGCAGATAGATGTAGAGTTTCCGCTCAATGTTTTGTGCGCAATAACCGGGGTTTCGGGTTCTGGCAAGTCCACCCTTATGAATCAGACCATGATGCCGATTCTTAGAAAGGAGTTTGGCCAGCAGGTTGATAATATAGGCAAGCACAGATTGTCAAAGATTCCAAAAACAATAAGAAACGTTGTTGTCATAGACCAAGACCCGATAGGCAAGACGCCAAGAAGCAATCCTGCAACATACACCAAGATATTCGACGAGGTCAGGAAGATTTTTGCATTAACAAAAGACGCAAAGGCAAGAGGCTACAAACCAGGGAGATTCTCTTTCAATGTTCCCGGAGGCAGGTGCGAGGAATGCAAGGGGGACGGTGTCATAAAAATAGAGATGAGCTTTTTGCCTGATGTTTATGTGCAGTGCAGCGAGTGCAAGGGCAAAAGATACAACAAGGAAACGCTTGACATATTCTACAAGGGAAAAAACATTGCAGAGATTTTGGACATGGAAGTGTCCGAGGCTGCCAAGTTTTTCGAAAACGTCCCCTCGATAAGCAGGAAGCTAAAGACGCTTTTGGATGTCGGGCTTGGCTACATAAAGCTTGGGCAGAGCTCGACAACTCTTTCTGGCGGCGAAAGCCAGAGGGTCAAGATAACACGAGAGCTTGCCAAGAAAAAGTCGGGCCATGTCGTGTACATGCTTGATGAGCCAACAACCGGGCTTCACTTTGAGGACACTAAAAGATTGATTGGTGTATTGAATCGTTTGGTCGAAAAGGGAAACACCGTTTATGTTATTGAGCACAATCTTGACGTTGTGAAAAGCTGCGATTACATAATAGACATGGGGCCTGAGGGCGGGGACGCCGGGGGAACTATAGTTGCAATGGGAACGCCGGAAGATATCGCAAAGAAAAATACCCATACGGGAAAATTTTTAAGGAAGATGTTGAAATGAAAGCGCTCTCGATAAAAGAGCCTTGGGCAAGCATGATATTGAGAGGGGAAAAGACAGTGGAGGTTAGGACATGGAGGACCAATTATAGAGGCGACATACTAGTTTGCGCATCCGCCAAGCCAAAAACAGAAAACAGCGGCAACGCTTTGTGCATTGTTGAAATTGTTGATTGCAGACCGATGAAAAAATCGGATGCAAAATTATCCGGCGGATATTTTGAACCCAAATCTTATTCCTGGGTTCTAGAAAACATAAGAAAAATAAAGAAATTTCCTGTAAAGGGAAAGCTTAGCATCTTCAATGTCGAATGCGTGGTTGAATGTTTGAAATAGAACTAAAGAATGTGCCAAAAGAGCCCGGCGTTTACATGTTCAAGCGCAATGATGATATTCTATACATAGGCAAGGCAAAGAACCTAAGAAATAGAATCAAGAGCTACTTTTCAAAAAACAACCTTGCCCTCAAGACAAAGCATTTGATGTCCAAGGCAAATGCAATCGATTGGATTGTTGTAAACAACGAGGTCGAGGCGCTTTTACTTGAAAACAAACTAATCAAGAAGAACAAGCCCAAGTACAACATAAATCTCAAGGATTCAAAGACATTTGCCTACATCGCTTTGACAAAGGAAAAATTCCCAAGAATTTTAACTTCAAGAAAGATTTCAACAAAGCTCGATACTTTCGGTCCTTATACGGACGGCTATCTTAGGCAGGACCTTGAACGAATGGTTTCGAAAGTCTTCAAGATAAGAGTGTGCAGGAAGATGCCAAAAAGAGCTTGCCTTAACTTTCATATAGGTACATGCCTTGCCCCATGCATTGGTAAAATAACAAAGGAAGAGTATATGGAAAACATAGAAAATGCAAAGGCTTTTCTTTCTGGAGACTATGAAAGGACTCTTGAAAGTCTAAACAAGCAAATGAAAAACGAGTCAAAAAACAAAAGATACGAATGTGCAATGGAGATAAGAAACCAGATACAATCAATAAAGCTTCTTGAGAAAAAGCAAATAGTCGATAGAGAGCTTAGCTTTGATCAGGATATTTTGGCTTTCAGAAAATTAGATGAAAAAATGATAATCGTCCAGATGGGGGTTAGGAAGGGTGTTTTGCTTGGAAAGAAAGAGTTCAAGGTCGATTACCAAGACGGCGTTGAGCAGGAGTTTCTCAAGGCCTTCTATACAGCCAACAAACTGCCGAGGGAAGTTCTTTTGAGCCATGAATGCTGGGAGGATATAGAAGAAAAAGTTTCATTGGAGAAGATGCTAACAAACATTCGTTCTGGAAAAGTCTCATTGACTGTTCCAAAAAAAGGAGACAAGCTTTTGCTTGTTGAACTTGCCAAAAAGAACATAGATGCCAACCTAAAGGAGGATAGCTCGCTTTTGGAAATAAAGGAAAAGCTAAACCTTCCGTCTATTCCAAGAATTATAGAATGTTTTGACGTGTCAAATCTTTCGGGCGAGCACCTTGTCTCTGGAATGGTGAGGTTTGCTAATGCCAAGCCCGACAAGAAGAACTATAGAAAGTTCAAGATAAAAACCGTCAAGGGCCAAGACGATTTTGCCTCTATAAAGGAGGCGGTCTCTAGAAGATACAAAAGGCTTTTGGAAGAGAAATCTAAAATGCCAGACCTTATAGTTATAGACGGCGGGTCCTTGCAGGTGGACTTTGCTGCGAAGGCTTTGTGCGAGCTGGGCCTTCAGATACCTCTTATAGGTATTGCAAAGCAAAACGAGGAGATATATCTTCCAGGAGAGCAAGAGCCAAGAAGCTACAAGAAAACAGGAAGGATGATGCTTCTTCTTAGAAGAATACGCGACGAGGCGCACAGGTTCTCTATTGGCTACAACAAAAAAAGAAGGGAAATGCAACTAAGGGAAGAATTTAGGAAAAAATAATTTTTCAAGGTATATACAAAGCTGCCTTTCTTTCTCTCTTTAGAATCTTGTCAAGAAAGTTTTTCGGCTTTATGATGACTATTCTTCCCTTACAATTTCTTCCTTCATGATCGGTTGTTATGCTCTTGTCTGCAAGATTTAGAAGCTTGGAATAAGTATCAATTGACTTTTGTATTAATTCAGAATAACATAGACTTTTGCTAGACTCTCTAAGTCTTTCAAGGTCGTCTACGGCCTTGCCTTTAAATCTTATGTCGAAATAATTATTACTAAACGGACGGTAAAAGTTCATTTTCATAATTATGAAAAAAACTTTAAATTAATATTAAGCATATAAAAAACAAAGATAATTCTATATCATGGCTTGGATTGTAAAAAAGCACGAGGCATCCTTAACAGACTATGGGACATACCCTGGTGCAAGGTCCATTAAGGATTACGTAGACAACGGCATAATAATTCTAGACAAGCCTTCAGGCCCAACATGCAACCAGATAGACACTTGGGTCAAGGAGATTTTGAACATAAACAAGTGCTCCCATGCCGGAACGCTAGACCCCAGGGCAACTGGGGTTTTGGTAATAGCAATAGAGAACGCAACAAAGCTCATGCCGATCATGCTCTCCTCCAAAAAGGAGTATGTGGGCATAATGTATCTTCACAAGGACGTTGACCAAGAAAAAATAAGGAAGGTCTTTGATGATTTTGTGGGCAAGGTAAAGCAGCTGCCGCCTCTAAAATCTGCTGTGGCAAGAAGGGAGAGAATAAGAGAAATCTACTATCTTGAGATAATCGAAATAGAAGGCCGAAACATCCTATTCAAGGTAGGGTGCCAGGCGGGCTTTTACGTAAGAAGGTTGGCTGTTGACATAGGAGAAAGACTCGGAGTAAAGTCGCACCTAAAGGAATTAAGAAGAACAAAGAGCGGCAATTTCGAAGAGAAGGACATGATAACTTTGCAGGGTCTAATGGACGGCGTTGCGCAAAACAAGGTAAAGGAAGTTGTAAAGCCCATGGAAATTGCCATGGAAAAAACAAGAAAGGTCATAGTTTTTGACACGACAGTTGACAATGTTTGCAACGGCTCGCCTCTTTATACAGGAGGCATAGCAAGGCTGGAAGATAACATAAAGAAAGGCGAATGGGTTGCTGTCTTCTCGAACAAAGGAGAGCTCATTGCTATTGGCAAGTCGTGCATGAAATCAAAGGACATGGCAAAGAAAAAGGGCATAGCGGTCAAGATAGACAGAGTCCTAATGAAGAAGGGAACATACCCTAAACAATGAAAATTTCCATTGCGCTAAATGACAATCTAAGCAGCAAAGCTATGATGGCAATTAGAACTATTGCAATCCAGATGTATATTATTATCCTGTAGTTTATTTTCTTGTCAAGTATGTAGATGGTCGCAGAAAAGCCGAGCGTTACTAGTGCTAGAACAAGGCCAACATAAAAGTCATTAGTGTATATCGTGACATAAGCGGAATACAAAAGCCCGAAAACAAGAAGGCAAACTATCAGTATTTTTTCAAATTTATTCATTACATCAACTATCTTTCGTGTAAACATATACGACTTTCTTGGAAGGAGCAGCTTCCTTCTTGTTCAAAAAAAGCATGACAACCGCCACAACTATTGCTACTATAACTATCACAAGGGGTATTATGTAACCAAACTCTTCTTCCTGCCTTATTTGCATAAAGTTCTCCATTGAAGATGACCATGCATTGTTGGTGTCGTTGGCATAAACCTTCCATGCAACAACAGTTCCTGGATTGCTTGCAACATCTTTCATTATGTCTATGCTGCCCTCTTTGCCGTCTAGGAAAACCCACGAGTCGTTAACCCAGCTACCTGTCTCGTTGGTCGAGAATATGTAGCCTGAAAGGCCAGAGTCGTCATCAAGCATGAAGGAAAACATGGCCGTCTCGCCTTTCTTTGCAGGCGTTGTTGAGAAATCAAAATATTCGGGAGGCTGGTTGGGAGCTGACTGCTCCTCGTTTATGGAAAGAGGCATTGTGCCTGTTGCTAAAACAGAGCCGTTGTCTGTCTGGCCTGTTGCCTTTATTTTGACTCCGATATACTGCGCTTCCACATAGTAGGGTATGTCAAAATCTATCTCAACAATAGTATATCCGCCCTCCAGTATCGCGCTTGGGAGGCTGCCTATTTCATACCATTCCTCGTCTAGGTTCTCTACTATAACCGATAAATCAGTAACAGTATCTTCAAGAGTGCTAGAAAGATTAAATGTTCCTTGCGTGCTCTCTCCGGAAAGAACGTAAACAGACGATACGTCTGATATCTTAAGCTCCTTTTTGGCTTCAGGCTTTGGCTTTGTGTATTTCGATAAAACAGTAAGATTGGCAACTATTGTCTGGTTTGAATAGTTCTTGTTGCCCTCGGTTTCGCAGATGTACTCATAGTATCCAATGTCAAGCTTTGTTGCGTCTATTCTGTCCATCATGCTGGAGTTGCTAATTTTCGTTCCGTTCCTGCTGAATTCAAAGTCACTGATGTCTATCTCGTCTGTTATGGAAAAGCAGTTGATAACCGATGTCGTTCCATCATAAACCTCGCTTGACAGTGGGTTTACGTTCAAAGCCAACGCCTTGAACAGATTGTATGTTCTTGCTTCTGTTGCTGCCCAGTTATTAGCATCGTCTTTTGCATACCACCTGTAGGCAAACTCTGCAGGGAATATGTTTTCCATATCCACCCAGAAAACTCCGGACATGTTCTGTACCTTGGGCTCTGTTTTTGTTGTATAGTTCTTCTTTTTGCCCGTATGGTTTGACTCGAACCTTACCTCTGTCAAATTGACATCAGACCATGTCGTGTTAAAGTTTATTGTCAGATTGGGCGAGTATGTCGTATAGTCCCAGGGATATGAATTGACCTGTCCGTGGAAAGGCGGCTTGTTGTCAAAATAGAAAGCCTTCCAATGCGATTCGTAAAAGTCATCCCCTGGCCATGATGCGTTTAGAATAAAAGTCCCCTCGTATGTCAGGTTCTTTTGGGCGTAAATAATCGATGTGGTGTTGTTGACATCAATTCCAGGATAGTCGGAGTCAAGATATATCGTCTTTCCGGGAATGTTTAGGGATGCGGAAAAAGTCGCTATGTCGTTTTTGGCATAGCTTTTGTTTCCCTGCCTTTCGTCCAAAAGAAGCGTGATTGCTGCAGAAGAGTTCTTGACAACGCTATATGATATAGCATCCGTGATGTTAGTGTTTGACGAGCTGTCCTCTGCAAACCATCGAAAAGAGTAATCAGAAGGCTCAAGGCCTGTGAAATTAACATAATACAGGTTCATTACATTATAGACCGTGTTATTGCTTTTCGTGCCAGCAGAGACATCTGTTAGCTCGAATAGAACGCCTGTGACAGTTTCCCCGTCGCCGTTCCAAGATATCTGGAAATTATAGTTTTTGCCCGGGCTGTACTGAGAACCTGATGCGGGGTTTGCTGAGGCATCCGACCATGAGAGGGCGTATGCATTGGTCGAAAGCAGCAGCAAAAAAAGCAGCACAAATCGTATTTTCATATATAATAGATGCGATAATTAAAATAAAATATCTTGGTTATTTCCATGGAAAGAGTCTACATAGTAAAAGGCAAGGAACCATACAAGGCAACGCAAGAGCTTTTGGACAAGATGAAGTTCTCGCTAAGAAACAAGAAGGTTTTCATAAAGACCAATGTGCATCCGGCAAAGCTGCCTTCTACAGACGTTCGGGTCATAAAGGCAATAGTTAGCCGCCTTAGCAACTGCGAGATTTTAGTCGGAGGAAATGTCGGCATAATGGGCAAATCGTTTAGGATAAACAACTATTATGACCTTATTGACTATGGCGTCAAGCTTGTTGACATCGACTTGCAAAAGAAGGTCTACAGAAAAGTCAAAAGGCCGATAAGATTTGAAAAGATACCAATAGCAGACTGCTGCTTTGACTGCGACTATTTCATCAACGTATCAAAGCTAAAGATACACAACCATGCGGGCGTTACCATGAGTCTCAAGAACCTTTTTGGATGCATTCCAGGAACCGACAAGATGCTCATGCATCCGCATATAGACGATGCCATACATGATTACATGCAGATTCTAAAGCCAAATCTTAACATAGTCGACGGCATAGTGGGCGGGCAAAACGACGAGTTCTACGTTATCCCGAAAAGGTCCAACATAATGATAGGCGGCAAGGACGCTCTTAGCGTTGATGTTGTTGCGACAAGGTGCATGGGAGTAGACCCTAAAGAAATCGAATACCTTAGGCTTTTGAACTACAAAGAAGATGAAATAAAGGTTTTGGGCGAGTCGATATCCGATGTCATGAAAAAGTATGACAGAAGAATAAGGCCTGTTAGAAAAATAAGAAATTTTATGGAGCTTGGATTGAGATTTATGATCAAACTAAATTTAATAAGCAGATAATACAATTTAGTAGCAGGTGATTAAATGGTATTTGGATTAGGAAAAAAGAAAAAGACAACAAAAAAGAAAGTTGTTAAGAGAAAAACAGCAAAGAAAAAAGTTGCAAGCAGAAGAACAGTAAAGAGAAAGACTGCTGCAAGAAGGACAACCGCAAAGAAAAGAACCTCAAAGAGAAAGACAACCAAGAAAGGCAAGGCCTTTGGCGGTTACAAGATAAACCCTGATGAAAACTTTGCAAAGATAGTTGGCAACAAGGCTGTTACTCCTTCCGAGATGACAAAGAAAGTTTGGCAATACATCAAGAGAAGAAAACTAGCAACAAAGTAATAGGTTTTTTCAAGCATATGTGAAAGAGCATAATTTCTATAAGCTTTAAAAGGTTAAGAATTTTAAATGAGTTTATGCCGACGTGGCAGAACCAGGTCATTGCGCTAGACTTGAGGACAAATGATTAAATGGCTTGACTCCGAATGCGGCGAAATGAGGAATGATAGGCGAAATGATGTCTAGAAATCTAGTGCCCGCAAGGGCTTGCAGGTTCGAATCCTGCCGTCGGCGCT
>JAFGAZ010000021.1 GCA_016933455.1 Candidatus Aenigmatarchaeota archaeon | reverse complement strand
GACATTAAACATATTTTTAAATTGCTGAAGACAAAATAAATCCTTAATGGGCGGGTAGCTTAGCCTGGCAGAGCGCCAGTCTTATAAAAGAACGTCAGTTCTTTTTGTTGGCTGTGTTCTGTAGAAACTGGAGGTCGGGAGTTCAAATCTCCCCTCGCCCACCATTTTTTTATCCGGGCCGGTGGTCTAGCGGCTATGACGCCACCCTTACACGGTGGATATCGCAGGTTCGAATCCTGCCCGGCCCACATTCTTTTATAAATTTAGGAAAGTTTTATCTAATAGAGGGGCCTGTAGATCAACTGGTAGATCGCTACCTTGGCATGGTAGAGGTTTCGGGTTCGAGTCCCGACGGGTCCACTCGATGATATTTTTATAAAGTTCTAGCATGTATCTTTTTTAATAAAAATTAAATTCGGAGCAAATAGTAAACAAAACATACTTGTGAAAAACTCTTTCTAGACAAATGTGATTTTATGATAAAAAACTTCCTCCAAAGCCAGCTTGCTGTAAAGCAGATGAACATAGGAAACAGGATACCAAAGGACTTTTTCATAACGTCCGGGGTTGGCCAAAGCGACATAACAATCCATGCAGGCTCGTATCATCTGGCGCTAAAGGATGCAGGAATCGAGAGCTTTAACATAATGACCTACTCGTCAATTCTTCCGGGCATTGCCCAGGAGGTTCCAAAGCCCTCTGATTATGTTCACGGCTCTGTTATGGAGACCATAATGGCATGCTCTAACGCGGAAAAGGGGCAGCTGGCCACAGTTGGCATAATATTTGGGTGGCTCTATGACAAAAACACGGGCGAAAAGTACGGCGGCCTTGTGTGCGAATACAATGGTCATGATTCCGAGGAGTTTGCAATAGAAAGTTTGAAAGCAAGCCTAAACGAGCTCTACAACAACGGCTTTGACGACAAATACGACCTCAATGACATCAAGGTGATATCAAGAAGCTTTGTCCCTGAAAAAAGGTTCGGAACAGCTTTGGTTTCACTATGCTTTACAAACTATGTCTATCCTGTTGTTGACTAGAAAACAATGCCGGCAATGCCGCCCATGTCCAAAAGCCTTTCCCCTGCAGGGTGGCTGGAAGAAATTATCATTATCTTGATTTTTTGGTCATCTGCCAAATTTAGCATTTCCTCATATTCCCTTATCTTGTTGTCAGAAACAAGCAGCATGCTTAGTCTACCCGAGTTAAGAGCTTCTGGAACAGCATCTTTTTGCAAGGTCTTGCCCTTTCCCATGCCTTCTATTGCCATTTGCACTGCGTTGGTTTCCTCCTCGACTCTGCTCATCTTTCCCAATTTCTCCAAAAGCCCTTCTGTCAAAAGCTCCTGAAGACCTTGCTTTCCCCTTTCAAAGGTGGACTTTACTATGAGCTTTTCTAGCAAAGACTTTTCCTTGATCTTTATCACTTTTTGAAGATCCTCTTTTGTAAACCCTGGTCCTGCTATTATTATCTTTTTGACGCTGCTAGACTTTGCCTTTAGCTTCTTTATCAAAGCCTCATAGTATTCCTTTCTCTTGTTCTCGGCGTTTCTTGTATCGTATGCCTTGCCTGAAACCTGGGACCTTATGCTAAGCAGGTACTTGTATCTTTCCTTGAGAAAATAAAAGTCAGCTTCCTCGTCGTCTAGGACGCACACCAAAACAGGCTCGGACTTTATCTCAGCAGCCTTTAGCATGTCTATTTCCCAGGACCTCCATTCCTTTTCTATGGTGAGAAACTTGCCCTCTTCGACTTCTATTGTGTGGTAGCCCTTGTCAACAAAGTCAGGGGCTTCTAATATCTTGCCTGTTAGTCTTAGCCTTTCGGCAATCTCGGTTTTTTCTATCTGGACTTTCATTAGAACTTCCTTTCTGCCGGTTTTTGCCCTTTCCATCCTGTCCCCGCGCTTAACCTTGATGCTTCTTGGGGACTTGGCAGTAACAAGGCAGTCCTTTGTTATAAGGTCCTTTAGTATGAAAAGGTCGTTTTTGTTCTGCGGGGTCACTTTGACCTCGTTGTGCCTAAGGTCTATGGACGATAGCATAAGGTATATTTTTATTCTTGAATATTTTAAATACAGTTATGCCAGACTTTATTCCTGTTCTCATAGCAGCTGTTTTGGGCCTTGTAGTGCTCATGCTTGCTTTTGGGGGGAGTTTTAACTTTTTCGCATACGGTGGCAGCAGCAGCGGTTATACTGATTATAGCAAAACAGAGATGATTGGCATGGACTTTACTGTTTCATACAACACTGGCCATGAAAGCGTTCTGTCATTCGACGGTGAGGTGAACAGCGGCCTTTTTTCCTATCTTGAGCAGAAAAAGGAATTCGAGGTGGAAAATATCGGGGATGTAACAGAAGCCACTGTGGGCCTTGAGGTATTGAACTCTAACTACTATGGCAACCTTTTCGTGTTTGTCAATGACAAGCAGGTGTACAAGGGAGCCCCTGGTATTGGGGATAAGACCATAAGCTTTGATGGCTCGAAACTTGAGGGTTTGAATACAATCAAAGTTGTTGCGGAAAATTCTGGGTGGAAGTTGTGGGCCCCAACAGTCTACATATTCGACATGGACGTTGCTGTTAACTATGAGAGCAAAAAGACGCAGTCCTTTGAGTTTGAAATTGATGGCATAGAATTTGAGCGCCTTTCCAGGGCAAGGCTTTTGATATTCGGCGAAAGGAAGGGTTCTGGCAACTTGAACGTTTTGATAAACGGCAATGAGATGTATTCTGGCTGGACTCCTGTTTACACTGACTTTGCAATAGACGGGCTCAAAGAGGGCGCTAACAGCGTTGTTATTTCCACTGAGCCTGATACTGAATACACCATAAAATCAGCCCAGGTCGTCATGTTCTTTGAATGATAATTTAATATAGCAAGTTCTCTAAATCTTAGAATATAATCTCGGAGATGTTTTAATGGCAGATAGTATTTCAGACAGATTAAAAAAATTACTTAGAATTCCTAAAGAACCAAAAGATATAGAAAAAAAGGATGAATGGGCTAGAAAAGCTTCTAGGTCATACTACCAAAAATTTCTTCGTGGAAAAATAGGTAACAGTAAATATGATAAATTTATGCAGAAATTAGAATCTGACATTTCTGTTAGCCCAGAAACATATAGAGCTGCAATGATTGCTTACATGGAAGCTAGAAAAATAAAGGATAAAGATAAAAGTATACGAAAGGAAGAAAAAAAAGAAATAGAAAAAATTTCGAAAAAAATAAAGTTATTACCAGGTCCTAAAGAACCAAAGTTATTACCAGGTCCTAAAGAACCAAAGTTATTACCAGGTCCTAAAGAACCAAAGTTATTACCAGGTCCCGATTTGTTAAAAGAACGAGGAGGACCTCTTGCAAAATATTTACCTAATTTCTGTCCTTATTGTGGAAGAATCAAACTAAGATACATAAAAAAAGATAAACTTTATTGTGACAGTTGTGGATGGAGCGGTAGTAGAAATGATTTGAAACATGAAATAAAAGAAAACGTAGTTACAGAAGAGGTAAAGGCTTTGCCTGTAATAAAGGAGAAAGAATACGACATTAAGAAAACGAACATATCTAGAAGGAAAAGGATTAAAGGATGGCTTAAAGGTAGTGGAGGTTCTAGTGATGAAGACACAAACCCTTTGGGCGTTAGTTTCGGCAGAAGAATAAAGCCCAGAATATACGAAGTCTTGATGTTTGTTCTTGTGGGTGCTTTCTTTTTCATAGGAACGCCGATTTTCGGTTTACCGTCATTCCCGTTTGTGGGATTTGCTTTCATGTTTTTCATTCCAGCATACATACTCTTTCCAAGTGAAAGAGACATACTATCTTCGATTAGAGAAGGAGGGGACATAACAGGAAGGGCATGGCTTTTAGTGCCAAAGTCCGCATTCAAGTTGATAGCGTTCTTTTTGATAATCTGGCAATTCTTCATGTACAACCGCCTGATATCGCTTGTATTGGCTTTCATATTTTACTATGATTTGCCAGGTCGCTACAAGACCAGCCAGCCCCATAAGGCCATAGAAGCTTGGGCAAAGATGGGCTTTGGGGTATACCTTGCATACCTGTTTTTCCTGACATTTGGAGGTTCTGGTTTGGCAGGAAACAATGTTGCTGTTGCTTTAGGATGGATGGGAGCTGCGTTTTTCATAACTTTTCCTGTGCAGCTAGATGGCGACAGCGAAGACAGAAAAATAACAGTCGTTGTGGGCAAATACAAGAATCTGGCAGATTCCGGCGCCTTCAAGATTATAGATAGGGGATTTTTCCTAATAGCCATGCTAATTTCCCTTTGGTTCTTTGTTGCAGGTGGCGGCAACACATTGGACATGATACATGTAGTCTTTTACATAATGTGGTTCTTGTCATTGCTTGTTGGAATAGGCGCGGGCCCCGAGGCAAGGCCTGCTTTGGGAATAATGACCATAATGATAGCGCTTTTCATATTTTCTACCACATACACGGGCGTTATAGGTCAGGCGGTTTTTGGTTATTGGTGGCCCCAGGTGCAGAGTGCTGGGGAGATGATTATGGGTCCCTTGGATGAGATGTGGTATCAGGCTACTTTGGGTGTTTCTGATGCGTGGCTTATGATGACAAATCCTCAGGCTTACATGAATAAACAAGCAACAACAGGTCAGGTAACATCAAGCTCTACTGGCGGTTCCAAGAGTTCAATAGAGGTCGACAAGTTCAAGTTGTCATCAAGTGTTTTGGATCCTGCTGTTGAGACGCTTTTTGGTGATATTAATCTTAAGAATAAGGGCGAGTTCAATGCTGAATACATAAATGTAAAGATACAAGCATTCTGGAAGGACCCTGATGCTAAAAACACGGCTCCGGAGACATCTGTTGGAGTAATCAACGATATAACATGTAGTGGTTCAGGAAAAGACGGAAAAGGAACAGACGAATTGGGTAGTTACGCCACTTGTGAATGGGAAGGTAGTGTTACAAGGCCTGCCGCATATCCCACAGAAACCGCTGTTGCTTCCTTTAGCTTCAGTAAAGGTGGATGGGGCGTTTTGGAAGAATGCTGCCTGGTTGAAGAGCTTAACGAAGAAACAAACGAGATGGAGGATGTTGTTTGTGAGGAAAATCCCACAACATGCGCTGTTGGAACTTCGTATATCAAGTCAGGAAATAATGTAAAGGTTCGAGCAACATATGATTATAGATACAATGTCAATGTTTCCATGCCTGTTGATGTTATACCATATGAAGAGTATGAAAGGCTAATAAGCGCCAACCAGATATCATTAGATGAAGTCACTTCCGAGTACACTGGTGGACCTGTCAAGGCAACAATATACAGCAGGGAGCAGCCCATAAGGAACGGGGAAAGGTCCTTCATAAGAGTGTCGCTTTACAATGAAGGAAGAGGAAACATTACTGGCATAATAAATTACAGAATAATAGTGCCTGTTATACTCAATCCTGAAAACATAGATGATGGTTCGTATACTTTCACTGACTGTTCAAGTAACAGAGGAAAAAACATTTGGTCTTCCCTGAAAAGCGATACAGGAGAAGACGGTGATGAAGAGTTCATGTATATTGATTGTGAATACGTTGTTGACAATAGCCATCCTGACATAGAAAGAGACAAGTACAGGACAATGGTTTTCATGATATACCCTGTCAGCATCAAGGATACAACAAAAACAAGCCTTATAATAGGCAAAGCGTCTTATAGTTACAGAGTGTCAAAGGACGAAAATATACAGGTTGCTGTATCACCTTATGGATAATTTGAGATGATAAAATGAAGAAAATGATATCATTGCTTGTTTTGGTTTTGTTTGTATCAGGCTGCACTAGCTTTTCTGGTATAAACTTTTTTGGTCAAAACCAAGAAGTAAAGGAAGTTTCAGAAGATGTTATCGTTATTGAAAATATTAATGTAGTTCCAACTTCTCCATTGATAGCAGGTGATCAGTTTTCTTTGTCTTTCCAAATGATAAACGAAGATGAGATGTACGATGTTCCAGTTGAATACAAGCTTTTGGACGACGGCTTGTGTAGTTTTGTAAGAAATCAAGCATTTAGAGATACTGGAAGTTTCACGCTCGTTCCAGGTCAGGTAGAATTTATAGAATGGACTTTTGATACACCTGAAAGCTCGGACATAGCTTACATAAGAACTATATGTCCTATCAGGTTCAAGACGACCTATTATTACTTCGCAGAATCAGAAATAGAAATAAGTGTTATTGACAAAGATAGATACATGCAGCTTCAGCAGTCAGGAGAATTTACAACATTTACTCCCACTTTGACTGTTGGCAGGGGACCTATAAAGATATACATGGAATTAGGAGCAACTCTGCCCATCAGGGAAGGCGGGACACTTCCAGTTTACATAACAGTTGAGGACAAAGGAGACGGTTTGATGACAAAAATACCTGAAAGGAAACTTGTTATGGGAATTCCTGAAGAATTCGCTGAAGGCGCTTATTGCGATTTTATGAGTCTTGACGAAACAATAGGCGGTTACGCTTATTTTACCAACACCCAGAGCATACCGTTTGTATCAAAAGAAACGCCAAAAATGAAATGCACTTTTATAGCACCCGACGTGTCTTTGGAACAGACATATTTTGCCAATGCGTATTTCTTGGACTTTGCATATGACAAAATAAAAGAAGTGGAAGTGGAAGTCCAGCCTTTGGCATAAACTTATTTTAATAAGCTCTAATTATTCTTTATGAAATACATCCTAATTTCGCTTTTGATTTTAGTTTCCATATCAATGTGCACAGGTTCTGATATATCACAATTTTTGCCAGGTCAAAGCAATAACATTTTACAAACAGGCGATTATCTTTATTTCGATGTTGATACAATACCTAGCAGCATAACATCAGGAAGGGACTTGACACTAATCTTCCAAGTCACAAACAACAACAATTACGATATCAGGGACTTGAAGATAGAGGCTTATGATACATGCATTTTTACAGGTTCTAGTTATTACGTTCCAAATGAAGGTAGCAATAATCAAGGCGTGCTAAAGGCCAACCAAAGCAAGACATGGAAATGGGTATGGAAAGCAGGTGAAACACGCCTTGAGAAAAATTGTGACATAAAAATAAAGGCTGAGTACAAGGCTTCGTTCTCCTTGCAACAAGACATTGTAGTGCTATCACAAGACGAATATCTTTCAAGGCAAACAAAAGGAACATTAAACAGCATACCTGCTAATTCAGGTTGTTCTGATTCACCTTTAAGAATAGACCTTACTTTCCCTGAAAGCATGCCTTTCATAGAAGATACTTTGGGATATAGTATGACAATAGATTATTATAATACAGGTGATGGTTTTTTGTCAGTCAATAAAAATGAAATAAACATAACAGAGTCAGAAAACATAGAAATGGACACTGATTGTAACGGATATTTTAGCAACGGAGAGCTTAGGTTCATAAATAACAAAGCTCCCAAGACTACGTGCTATTTTGAGACAAATGATATAGACCAGCCCATAAGCATAGAGACCATGGAAATAACTGCTGATTACACTTACATGATAGATAGGATTGTTTCTGTAAAGGTAGGTCCTAGCAATACTGTCACTATAAACACTCCTTCTAGTGAAGAACAGGGAACAAAGTGCGCAGACATGTTTACAAACAGCATTGGACAGTGTGTTGATAGTAATAGATGCATTGCTACTTGCAATTACATGGCTTCTGATTGCCAAGCAGAAGGTATGTGTTGTTGTAATGAAGTTAGGTAGTGTTGCTGCTCTACACCACAAATTATAAATACCGACTCGATAATCTTATTTTAAGTGAGCAAATGAAAACAAAACTTTTACTAACCGTTTTGTCGATCGTTCTAGTAGCTGGATGCGTTGATTTGGACATGAACAGCATATCAGGTGGCTCGGTAACAGGAAGCGGAAGAGGCCTTGAAATGACTAGTTTTACAGCAGAGCCTTCAAGCGTGTTTAGCGGCAGTTCCGTTAGGCTAATGATGGAAGTTGAGAACCTAGGTGGCACAAACGTAGATGCCGGAGACAGCGTAGTTTACATAACAGGTTCAAATTTCGATGATTGGAATGACGGTAGCAGTGCCGTTTTCGAGTCGCTAAAGGATATGAGAGCCCAAGACGTTGTGAGAGGAGTTCCTGCTTCTACTGATAGGGTCACAGCTACCCTGACAGCTCCGGACTTGGAACCAGGGCAGACAAGAAACGATGTTTTTATTGGTAGGGTCTATCATGATTATAAGACCAGTGCCAACGGAAACATATGGGTCTATTCTGAGGCAGAGTCTGAGGCGTCTAGAGAAGCTGGAAGAAGTTTAGATGCACCTTCGTTCACATACACAAAGGGACCTGTCGGAATAGCGGTCTCAGTATCACCAACACCGATAATCCTGTATGATGAGGGTGAGAACAGCTTTACTGCTTTCATAACAATAAGCAATCTTGCATCAGGTACAATATACGCTCCAGGATCTTTGAACTATGATTCGAACAGCGTTCAGTTGACAATGGATCAGATGAACAGAGTCGATGTAGACGTTGTTCCGGATTCTGGTTTGAATATACTAAGTTCTGAAGACTGTGAAGGTCAAGACCTAGAACTTGTCGCAGGAAGAGATTTGGTGTTGGTATGTGACATCGAAGTAAACGATGATGTGCCTACATTCGAGTCTTTTTCGTTTGATGTGACAGTTTCCTACGGTTACTACACAGAAGAAAGAGCTAGCGTAACGATCCAAGGAAGATAGTTTTTTTTAAGAGAAACAAAAGTTTCTCTACTTCTTTTTTATAAAAGCATCCAGCCTTTGCTGCGGCCTTTTGATGTAGCCTTCCTGCTCTAGAACCAGTTCCCCATACACCCCGTCATATCCAGGCTTTACCTTTAGCTTGCCTTCCCTGTTCTTTATTATGAGGTCGGCTATCTTCTCGTGCGTTATTATCTTGAGGTTCTCCTCTGGCGTTTCCAAAAGCACCTTGAACTCTGAGCCGAACTCCTTTAACAGTTTTGATGACTCTTCCCACACCTTTTTGGTAAAGGGCTGCGTGTTGTAAACAGTAGCTATCAGCTCTGATAGGGGTATCATGGACTTGAAAGGTATTGCTCCCTTTGGCTCAAAGCCCATTTCCCTGTCAGCCAGCTCCTCAACTCGGTGCTCGACACCTATTGTCATCTCCTTTTTGCAAACAGGGCAAAGTTTCTTGTTTTTCATGGATTCCTTGGGGCTCATGCAAACATCGCACATCCTATGGCCGTCCCAGTGGTACTTGCCCCATGCAGGGTCGACCTCTATTGTGTATAGGAATTTTTTTGGGTCCTTTGTTTTCAAAATACTCATTATGTCATTGTACTTTAGCTCGCAGTCAAAGACGTTCGCCTCTCTTCCTATTCTCGAGGGCCACGGGCTGTGAGAGTCGCTGTTGCTAATTAGGGCAAAGCGGTCCAATTCTGACAGTCTCCAGTTCATTGCAGGATCCGAGCTAAGGCCTGTTTCCAGGGCAAAGATGTTTTTTGTCTGGTCCTTGAAGCAGTCATCTATTTTGTCAAAGCCCGTCTTGCTGCCAAAAAGACCGTACCATGGCGTCCACACATGCGCGGGTATAACAGCGATGTCCTTTGAAATCTGCATCAATTTTTCTGTTATCTGGGCGCAGTCTATTCTTGTTAGCATGGGTCTGCCGTCCGAAGCCAGCTTGCCGTACTTTCCAAGAAACTCGTTTATCTGGTCAACAACCTCAAAGCTGGGCGCGAACAAAACCAAGTGAACCCTTCTTGACTTTTCATCCTGCCTGTAGATGACCGCTATTTCTGCCTGGAGCATAAAGGCAAGGTCGCTTTGCTTGTGATAGCAAAGACCGTCATTTTCGCTCAGAATCCCCTTTAGCTCCTTTAGCCACAACGGATGGGTAAAGTCGCCAGTTCCTATGAGGTTTAGGCCCTTTTGCTTGCCGTACCTTTCCAGGTTCTCTATGTTCATCTTGTTAGAAGTGGCCCTGCTGTAATGGCTGTGCAAATGCAAATCCGCAAAGATTTTCATTAAAACACTTGTGAGTGGGCCCAGAGAGATTCGAACTCTCGGCCTCCACCTTGTCAAGGTGGCGTCATAGCCACTAGACCATGGGCCCTTTACCTATAAACTAAGTTCTCATCTTTTTAAATAAATTAGTTCCTTGTAACAAACATGAACAATAAATCCTTTTTCTTACAATTAGATTCTATGTCAGCTTTTGATAACAACAAAATATCAAATACCGTTTACAGTGCTCACGCATTGCCTCTTGATAGTTTTCTTAGCAGTGTAATGGAAAAGAGTCCTGTTTTAGGTTCTTACCCAACATATATTTCTTGTGACAACAAACAGGCTATAATCCCTTTCGATTTTATGTACAAAATAGTTTCTAATTCTCTGCTTCCTAGATCTGGTCCTGAAGAGGTAAAAAAGATAGTGAGTTCTCAGTATTTCAATTTGGATGTGAATGTCAAAAGAATAGAATTGCCTGCCAACGACAAAAGAAAAAATACAAATTTGAACCTAACATCGCAAAAAGGTTCCGATATCCTAAGTTTTATGAAATTTCCTGTTTGTGGTGATTACGTCGGTTTACCTGAAAAAATATTTAACCGAGAAGGATTCTTTCCCGATGAGAAGCTGGCCGTTTTTGTCAAACCTGATGAGATCATAAAATGGAAAAGTTATGAAGAAAGGAAGTTGCTTGAAAAAAAATCATATGAAGAAATGACTAGAATAATAGACGAATTTGTGCGCCGACCGGGATTTGAACCCGGGTCCTAAGCTGTTTCCTTGGATAATTGGGAAGCTTATGTCCTACCAGGCTAGACTATCGGCGCTTGGAAATAGTTTAGAATCAGACTCTTAAAAGGCCTTCAAGCCTTTTCTTGTCGTTAAAGTTTATTACCTTGACGTTCATTGTGTATAGCTGGTTCTTTACATCGTCCTCTATTGCCTCTGGGTCCACTACAAGAACATAAGCTATCTTCTTTTTTATCACGTCATTAAGAAGCCTTTTCGAGTCAGAGTACTTGCCAATAAAGCCCCAAGCCTGGGCCACTTCCATCATCTGGTTTATCCTAACATCGTCTGCCCCGATGGTAAAGACTGCCATCATCCGAATATGCCTCCAAAGCCTTCCAGCGCCTTGTCTTCCTCTTCCTTTATCTTTGCCAAAGCCTTGTCAAGTTCAGCTTGGTCAATGTCTTCAGAGAATTCTTGCAGAACCTTTTTCACGCTGTTTACGCCCTCTTCCGAGCCTCCGATCAAAAAGAAGCTGCCGTCCTTGTCAATGTCCAAAGCCTTGGCATCCTTTATGATTATGCTCTGCCTTGAGGCCTCGCTTAAATCGTCCTTTACAGCATGTTCGGCTTTTGAGACGTTTTCTTTCTTTACAAACAGTATCCAATCCATTTTATCACTAATCTTATTACAAATTAGATGTATTTATTATTTTTATTTATCGTATACTCTCTTCCTTCCCAGTTCCTCTGCAGCTTTTTTGTCTATTTTTTCCAAAAAAGACCTTTCTTCTATACTAGGAATATCTGTTTCAGGAATGTAGTATGGACTTTGTTTGCCGCCTGTTGCTCTAAGTAGTCTGTTATATTCCTGTTTGTTTTGTGACGCTTCAAATCCTTTTAATTTTATCTTTCCCATGCCTATAATTTGATTAAGAAGAAATAAAAAGCCTCGAGGGAGATTCGAACCCCTATTGACAGCATTATGCCTGAGCCCTAGGCCGGATTTGAACCGGCGGTCTTTCGCTTACGAGGCGAACGCATTACCAGGCTATGCTACTAGGGCATTCATATTAGATTATAGGTTACTAGATTGGGATATAAGTTTTTAATTCTTTCATGATGTTTCGGGTTAGCGAATCCTATTCTTAACAGGAACTTCCTTACCTCTTCAAAGCCGTTTAGATATAGACAGACGTCTTTCCTTGATAGAGTCGGGTTAAATCCTTGTTTTCTAAGAATAGATGAAATTTGCGCCAGCAAGTTTTCATTATTCATGTGTAGGGCTATTCTTGGATAAGGCTTTGTATAGATGCTTCTATTGTCAAAGAACACACTACCGTCAGCATCAAAAATACCTCTCAAACAATTCTTGCTTAATTTCCATGAAGCACTAATTTCTTCAGGAATTAGTACATTTTTACCTTTATTTTTTCCCGTGGGAATCCCCAAATTTTTGAGCCAAAGAACGAACGCCTTGTTGTTTATTCTGAATTTCAATCCTCTGCTGTGCAAGAATAGTCTGATATTATAATTTAGTTCTTGGAAAATTATGGGCTTTAGTCTGTTGTCGAAATATATCAATTCTTCTGTGGGATGTCCGGTAATTTCAACATACCATGGCCTGTTTTCAACTATGTTTCCATCCCCGATAATAGAGCCAATTAATTCGCACATGTTGGCTGTTAATTTCATAATTATAATATAAGGGATTGAAAATTATATTGATACTTATGAGAGAGGCCCTTTTCTTTGAAAAAAAAGGAAACAATGTAAAATGCAGCCTTTGTGCCAGAAATTGCATAATACCCGATGGGAAGTCTGGTTTTTGCAGGGTAAGAAAGAACATAAATGGAAAGCTCTACTCGCTTGTCTATGGCAGGGTCTGTGCAGCTTCAATTGACCCCATAGAAAAAAAGCCATTGTACATGTTTGACCCAGGTTCCAAAGCCCTTTCAATATCAACTGTTGGCTGCAATTTCAAGTGCGATTTTTGCTGCAACTTTGAGCTGTCTTGCGCAAGCAATATGGCAGGCGATGAAACAAGTCCTCAAGCTGTTGTTGAAATGGCAAAAAGGAGCAATGTCCAGGGCATAGCCTACACCTACAACGAGCCCACTGTTTTTTTCGAGTTCGCTTTAGACATTGCCAAAATTGCCAAAAAGCACGGCTTGTACAACATCTTTGTCACAAACGGCTACACCTCTACAAAGGCAATAGACATGATAGCGCCATACCTTGATGCTGCTACTGTTGACTTTAAGGGTTCTGCCAACCCCGAATTCTACAAAAAGTTCTGCAGTGTTCCAAATGTGCAGCCAATATTTGATGCCCTTCTTGCGTACAAGAAAAACAGTGTTCATGTTGAGATAACAAATCTGATAGTGCCGAATGTCGATGAGGACAAGAAGGATTTCAAGAAATTATGCGAGTGGATAGTAAAAAACATGGGACCAAAAACGCCTTTCCATATTCTTCGCTTCTATCCGTCCTACAAAATGTCTGACAGAAAGGAAACAGATGTGAAGATACTGGAAGAATGCTACAAAATGGCAAAGGAAATCGGACTAGAGTATGTGTATTTGGGAAACGTATCAGGGCACAAATATGAGAACACATACTGTCACAACTGCGGAAAGATGGTAATTGAAAGAACAATTTCAGGCGTTATAAAGTTCTTGCTAAAGGACAATTCCTGTCCGTTTTGCAAAGAGAAACTTCCCGTAAATGGCCTTAAATGGTCGAAATTGACACAAGAGAAATAAATTTAAACGCTTGAAAACGAAATTAGTTCTATGATTGGAAAAGAAGAAGCTAATGAAAAGGTTAAAGACGGCAGCCTTAGGACATGGATGATGTTTGAGGTTTTAGCAGTCAAAGAGGAAACTACCAAAAAGTCTCTAGAGGGTCTTATAGACCGTCTGGACGAGGACAGCCGCGTCAAGCTCTACAAGAAGGAATTCGGGGATGTCAAGGAAGTTGAAAAGCCATTAAAAAACATAGAAAAGGGCTATTCGTTGACATGCGAGGTCGAGCTTGTTGCTTCAAGGTTGGACAACCTTGTCCAGATAGTGACAGAGTACGGGCCTTCTGCCATAGAGATAATAGAGCCTAAAAAGTTTGATGTTGATGCCGGCGAAGCGCAGACCATTCTAAACACCATCTCCCACATAATGCATCAGTTCGCTGCTGCAGGGGCAGGCGGCATGGTCATGGTAAGAGGAAAATGATATCCGTGAACAAGCTATTGTTTAGTGTATTGCTAGGCCTTATTGTATTCTCAGCACCGGGCTTTTGCCAGATGTTCCAGTACGGGGTGGAAGCCGATATAATGGAAAACAATACCGTCCTATACAAGCTTAATCTGATATACGTTGACAATCCCAATCAGAATATCTCGTTCAACCTAAACAGTCCGACAAACATCAGTATAGAAACTGATGCTGATTGCAGAATTGTCAAGAGGGTTTTGGAAACAATAGTTTTGTGCAACATGGAAAAATCTGAAAGAACAGACATACAAATAACTTATAGCTCTGATGAGAGCGTTAACCAAAGAGACGGGTATTTCTTATTTTCAGATTTCTTTGTTCTAGATGATAATGTTGACACTGTTTCTGTTCTTGTTAAACTGCCTGAAGCAACTGGTCTTAGCGAGCCAATAGAAAATTCCTACAGCCCGACAAACGCTTTGATTGGTTCTGATGGAAGAAGACTGATACTAAACTGGCTAAAGAACGACGTGAGAATGGGAGAAACTTTCGAAGTTTCTGTTGCATTTGAAAGTACTGGAGAAATTATTGCAGGCATACCTTTGCATTATCTCTTGTTAGTAATTTTAATAATAGTTGTGTGTTTTGTTTTGTTCTACAAGTTCTATCTCAAGGCAAGAGGCGTTAAAGTTATTCTTCCTGTTTTGAAAAACGACGAGAAGACAATCTTCAATACAATAATGAAACATGGAAGCGGAGTAAATCAGAAATTAATTGTTCGTGATAGCGGGTATTCAAAGGCAAAGGTGTCAAAAGTTTTGAATTCTTTGAAGGAAAGAGGTCTTGTCAAACTTGAACGAATTGGTAGGTCAAACAAGGTTTATATAGTCAAGGATTTTCAAAAGAAGCCATAAAAAACCTTTAGAAACAATTAGACGTTACAAATATATTTTATTTTGTTTCATTTCTTATCCAGAAACAATACAAGACATGCTAAGAAACTGTTTCTATGAATATATATATCCTATTTTTGCGCATTAATTCTTACAAATAAGGCGCCTAGAAATATCGATATCGTATCGATTTAATCCTTTTGGCGCGTAAGCGCACAATTGGCGCCAAGAAATGTGCATACACCGCACAAAAATAAAATAAAAAAAGAGGTAGAAAAAAAATGCAATTTAAAAAATTAGCAGCTATTGCTGGTTCAGCAATAATGGCAGGAATGTCATTAGCAGCACCAGTCTTAGCAACATCAGTAACCAGCTTGGACAGCATTAGCGACATGGTCGGAGTATCCGATTCAACAGTCAGCTTCCCGCTGTTCGTAGTTGGAGCAGGAGCAGCTACCGCAGACGTTGCAGCAGGTATTGACGTGGCCGTAAACATGGCCTCAAATGCCAAGACAACATCTCAGGTATCTGTAGAAGGAGTATCTGTAGGAATCACCGGAGGAACAGACATGTCTACGGGAACAAACCCGATAGTAACATGGGACAACTTCGCAAGTTCCAAGCAGGTATTAACAGCAACAGACCTTCCAACGCTTTTGGCGGGTGGAAGCTATATAGACCAAGGTAGTGTATCAGTACCATACGCACAGTACTTGACATTCAACAACACCGCAACAAACGGACAAGTTGTTTACATGAAGAGAACTGGCGGAACCGCACCTGAACTCGGTTTGAAGTTCACAGGCGGATACAATGTGTACACATACCTAATGTCCTTTACAAAGCAGATATCCGAAGCAGTTTCATCCGGTTCTGTAACGAACATGGTGAACAGCCAGATATCAATGCTTGGAAAGGATTGGACAATAACAGCAGCAACAACAGCCGGATCCAACGATTTGGCATTGACTTTGTTGTCTGGTAAGAACTCTCAGACAGTTACCACAGAGGAATCGTCCACATATTCTGTAGACGGAACCGATTACACGGTAACTCTAGTGGCTGTAGGTACAATAAACAGCGTTGCCGCAGCAACTTTGTCTGTTGAGGGCGGAGGTCTTTCTGCACCACAGACAGTTCAGATACAGAATGGTCAGACAAAGACTTTGAGCGATGGAACACTTATTGGTGTAACGTCAATCTTTACCACAACAAAGACAGGCGCAATAGACAGCGCAGTCGTGTTCTTGGGAGCAGACAAGTTAGAACTTGCTGACACAGACATGACATCTTCGACACCTTATTCGGGTGTAACAGTAAACGGCCAGTCCTTGACCGATGTTAAGGTAGTCATGACAGGTACAGCCTCGTCAACAGCCTTGACAATGGACAACATACAGTTGCTATGGACTCCTTCTTTGGAGCAGTTCATATCAGCTGGTGAAAGCGTGACTGACCCAGCAACCGGAGGATTCAAGATGTTCTTCGGTGGAATATCACCTGCAATAGACAGCGCAGACAGAGAGGCAATCTCTATAACACCATCCGGAACAACAGCATCTTTGAACTTTGTGACTTCTGATGGACAGTCTGTGTCTCAGAACTTTGTTTTGACCACAGCGGCCACAGCAGGAAGCATATCGTTGCAAGACGCAGCAGCAAAGACCTTGCACATACTGGAAGGTGAGGTAGCAGCAGAGTACGAGTACGTAGTTTTGGCACAGAACAGCTTGGCTGGATCTGGACAGAACTCGTTTGGACACATCATAAAGGTAATAAACCTTGAGACATCTTCGTCCTCTACAACAACATTGCAGGACGTAGCCAGTGGATCTACATTGACAGTAACTGGTGGAAACACCACACTGTACTTGGACGGACAGGCATACAAAGTGTCTGTACTTAACACCACACACGCACAGTTCACATGGGGAACAAGCGCAGACTACTCCGATGTAGGTACACAAATCGATGTATACCCAGCAATAATGACAAGCAAGGGCGCATGGGTAGCATTGACAGACAACGTGACAATGGCTTCAACAGCAAACACAGAGTACACATTCAACACACCAACCGGTGCATTGACTGTTAACTCCACCACACTTGTCACAAACGGAGCATCCGCAGTCGGAACCGCTTACTACAACGTAACAGTCGGCGGAACAAACAACACAATAACCATAGCAGCAACAGACAACAGCGCAGCAACAACGCCTTGGACAACACCTGGTGTAATGATAGTCGAAGGATTGGACCAGAGCCAGGTTAGAAACATCGTAGCTGCAAGGTTGGATGCATCCACAACTGTGAACAGGGCAAAGATAGCAGCAACACCCGCATTCACAGATTCTGGTGTGCAGACATCAGACCAAGCAGTTAGCGGAACAACGCTGAACAGATACATGGACGCATTTGGAACATACGTAACGTATGACTCCACAGACCCATGCACCTTCTCAGCATCTGTACCGTCAACTCAGGCACAGGCAATCGTTGGTGTAGGAGTATCTCCAGCACCTTCGGGCGGATCCACAGGATCAACAGTGACAACAGAGACAGTCTTGCCAATAACAGCAGACGTAGTCAAGTTGGACACAGAAGTAACCGACACAGACAGAAACACAAAGGACATGGTCTTGTTGGGTGGACCTTGCATAAACTCCCTAGTAGCAGAACTGGCAGACGATGGAACATTCCCATACACATGTGCAGACTGGCCAGGAAGCAACTTTGGAAGAGTAGAGTTAGTATCTGATGCATTCGCATCCGGATACACAGCACTGGTAATCGCCGGTACAACCGCAGCAGACACAGACTTGGCAGCAAGAATCGTGCAGACTGGATTCCCAGGCGCAACAGACGCACAGACCATGGAAGCAGCAATAGAAGTAACTGGTAGCGTCTCATCACCAGCCTATTCGTAATAGGTTGAGTGAGTTTTGGTGGGAGGGAAACCTCCCACCTTTTTCTTTTTTAAATATTAAACCCGATTTCTATAGCATGAAAAAATACATCGTGCCGTCACTGGTAGTGGCGTTGGCAATAGTTTTGGTCTTTTTGTGGAACTCTGACATTTTCCTAACCCCCTATCAAAAGTTCTATGCGGGCGATGTTAGAAACTTTAGGGGAAATCTAAACGAGGCAGCCAAAGTGCCTGTTTATCCCAACGAGAGCTCGATTGTGAATGTGCTCATGGGCCCTGACGTTTACAGGATAAGCATAGCCTTTTTCCCAAACGACAACGAGAACTCGTTCTACCTTGCTGACAGCTTCGAGATAACAAACAAGCTCTCTATAATCTACAGGAGCTATCTTGGGACGAACGTGACAACCTACAAGGATAGCGACGGCAGCGCGTGCCTCATATTCTATCCTGACAAGCATGTTAGATGCTTCAAGTCGGTTCCCATAAACTCCACAGACGAGCTTATCCCGACCTCAATAGAGCCTGTAATTTTGCTAAGAGGGCCTTCGACTGCCAACCAGACGGCTGTCACTGTTGACAACTATCTCATAACAGCAGAAGGGGAAAGCTTTGACGAAACAGACAGGGACTATACTGACCTGGACTTGGCTGTTGACAAGTTGATTTTGGTCCTAATGAATATTTAGCAAGTGATATATTCTTCAAGCGTTTCCATAGAAGCAGGGCTTTCTAAAAGAATCGATTCGTCTATTAGAACAGACGGTATTTTCTCAATGTTGTATATGTTCTTGATTATCTCTATTGTGGTTATGTCCATGTCAGAGGGGAATGTTATGTATATTATCTTCGGGCCGCACCTTTGCTTTAGGTCCCATAAGACCATGTCCTGGAACTTTTGCTCGGCGTTTTGAATGTTTTGCGAGTAAAAGTATATCACAGTCGAATAGTTGCCGTTGCACACCTTCTTTAGCTCTATGCTGTTTAGCCAAAACTGCAAGTCCAAAAGCGCGTAACGCTGCTTTTCTGTTACAAACAAAGAGCCGAAGCGGTTCGAGTCCTTGTACTCCTCGACCAAAAGGCCCTCCTCGTATATCTTGTCCCCTATTTTGAGGTTTTCCTCTAGCATGAAATTGCAATATTCGCTGTTATTGGAGAACTTTTCTATGTATGACTGCATGAGCCTAACATCGTTCCAGAGGTTGTCAATTTCCGTTAGCCTGCTTTCGACCTCTGCAACCCTCATGCTGTCTAGCACAAAGCCGCAGTACATGCCTATGACAAACACTGCGATTGTTATTATGGCTGTTTTCAAAAAAACGTTCTTCATGCTACCATCTGTACTTTCCTGTTAAAAATCTTATCGTGCTGTCCAAAAGGTTTAATGGCGACAAAAGGATATAAATGAAAAGATAAACTAAAAAGTCCAAAACCTTGACCGGGACTATTCCCACCTTCTTCATGGTGTCAAAGTTGAGCTTGATTAGAAGCATGGCAAGAGAAAATGAAAAGAACGCTAAAAAGAAGAACATGTCAGGTATTATGCTAAGGCTTATGTTGAACGGGTTAAAGCCAAACATGTACGCGCCTGCCAAGTACTGCAGACCCTTGCTTATGATGTAGCCTGTTAGGCCAAAACCCACAAAGTTTAGAACATATGATATTGAAAATAGCGGCAAGAGAAGCATGCCCATGTTTCTTATGTCCTTTGAAAAGAATAGATCAATGTATTTGAGGAAGGTCTGCATGCCCCCTATGTTCCACCTTATCCTCTGGTGCCACCATATGCTTAGGTTCTTTGGCGCGTGCGTGTAGACCTTTGCGTCAAGGGCCATTTTTATCTTGTATTTGTTTTTCAAAAGCCTCCATGCTATCTCTATGTCCTCTGTTATGTTCTTTTCGTCAAAGCCCCCTAAATCTAGCAAAATCTTTCTTTTGTATAGGCTCATTGGGCCAGGTGTTACGTATATGCATTCTAGGTATTCCATTATCTTTCTTGACCATGCTATTATGGTGTACTCCAGATCCTGGAGCTTTTCTATCATCTTCTTTGCATCCTTTATCAGAACAGTTGATGTGACCGCTGCAACATCCTTTTGGAAGAACGGGACTGTTTTTAGCAGGGCGTTCTTTTCAGGATAAGAGTCGGAGTCAACGCATACAACTATTTCTCCTGTGGCCTTTTTCAGGCCAAAGTTCAAAGCGCTCGCCTTGCCGTTGTTCTTCTTGGTGAATACCTTTATGCCCTTTATTTTTTTGGCTATTTGAAATGTATTGTCCTTTGAGCCGTCGTCAACAACAATTATCTCCTTTCTTTTGGGGTATGTCATTGCCTTGACAGCTTTTATGGTGCTGGCTATTGTGCTTTGCTCGTTGAATGCTGGAATTATTATGCTTATTGAGGGGAATTTTTCCATTCTGGGAGTTTTGAAGAACTTTTTTTCGTGGTGAAAGAACAGAAAGATGAATAGTACTGTGAAATATATGCCTGACAGGGCGAAGATGCTATTTATTATGTCTATTATAATGTCTGCCATATGCACACTAATAATATCTTTTGCCAAGAGGATTTAATAGCTTAGCATGGCCACTGTTAGAAAATCCCGAAGACCAAGCGACAGGCCCAAGACAAGTATTATTATCTTGAGCAGGTTCTTGAAGAACTTGTCCTCTTTTGACTGGTCTATTATGTACAAAACTGTCCACACAACTGATATTTTCAAGGGAAACATTATCCAAGGCCCGAAGATGTCTATTAGGAAGCTTGGCAGAACGTGCTGCTCATAGTAGCCAAAGTATGTCAATGCTGTGAAAGTCGAGCTTGCATCCAAAAGATGCGACACCAAAATCCCAGCGTTTATGCTTGACAGCCATTTCGGCTTGAAATGACTTATGGTGAAGAAAATAATACTCCAGACGCTTACAAGCCCTATTATTATGAAAAAGCCGTCATAGTTGTTTATCTGCGTCAGGGTTGCGTTGTAGGCAAGCATCAAAAGCCCGACTGTAGCAACTGTTCTTTCATACGGTATTTTTAATTTCTTTTCAAGCAGCAGACCCAGCAGAATGGCTGCCCATGTTACGAAGAATATCACAAAGTATATCGGCGGCGAGCAAAAAAAGTTGCTCTGGTATATGCCCATCATGTGGTCCCTTAGCGCCCTTGTCCAGCCCCCGTATATTATGAAGGGAAGCAGGGCGAAAAAGAACCTCTTGTCTATCTTTATTTTCAGCTTCCTTAGCAGCTTGTATGTTACCCAGGCTGTTACCATGAGCATTATGCCGTAAACTATTGTTCCGGGCGTTGTGTAGTAGTGGCACATTGGCTCCATGAAATTTTCGTTGATGAATTGCTCTATCATAAAATCACTTTACTGTCCTCATGTCCACAAAGGTTCCAAGGAAGGGTATTGCTATTATCCATATAACTGCCAGAATCGTTGTGAAAGCGTCCCTGTATGTTATGGAATGGTAGACAAGAACTGCCAAGACCAGAACCATTATGGCATTTAGATAGTTCTCTGTTAGCTTTATCATGAATTTTTTGTTTTTCATAGAAATCACAGAAGCTTTAGCTTGCTTGTTACCTTGTCGATTATTGCATCGTTGTCAGGCCCTATGCCAAGAGCTGTCACTGTTCCTGGCTCAACTTGCGTTAAACCAGCGTCTGTTATTATAACGCACGGCAGATTTTCGGCCTTTGCGTTTCTGCACATGCTGAGAAGCTCCTTTTCGCTATCAACCTTTAGGACAATTTTCTTCATGCCCTGCTTTAGCCATGCATCGCTTTTCTTCTTCTCAGCTTCCAAGAAAGCGGAAATGGATGCGTGTGACGCCTGGGCAGCGATCTTGCCCTTTTCCATCTTTAGGTCGTTTCTGATAACTATTGCCTGTTTCATAGAATCAAATATGTTTTATTGTTTATCTTTTTGTTGCTATGACAAATCTTTGCACAGCTGTTATTACTATGAGCACTGTTGTTATGGCTATTAGGTATGACGCGTACTCCATTGAAAAGTGAGACGCTATTATTGTTGCTGTTATTAGGAGCATCCTGTCCGGGTGCTCAAGCAGCCCCCCGCCCTTCATGCCGCCAAGAACAAGCCTTTTCTCTGTTGCTGCTGCCTTGGTGTATGTGACCATCAAGGAGCCAAACATCATTATGAAAAGCCATATGCTGGTTGGAAGGATAAAGTCAGGATACGGTACAAGGAAAAGCCCGAATATCACTATGAACTCTATTAGCCTGTCAACTATGGTGTCAAGGTATGCCCCAAATACAGTTGCCCTTCTCTTTGCCCTTGCAACAGCCCCGTCTATCATGTCGACTGACGAGGCTATAAGGCACACTATGCCTGCTAGCAGGAAGCTTTGGTTTACAAGAAGAATAAAGCTTATTAGAACTATAGCCATTCCTGTTAAAGTCCACTGGTTGGCTGATATGGGAAGCTTTGCTAGGACCTCTCCCATACTTCTGCCCAAGTTGTCAAAGTATTTTCTTTTTATGTAGAGCATTTTGACCTATTATCTATATCTGCTTGGTCATATATAATTTAACCGTGTGGTTTGATGAACCTTGATTTCTTCCTCATGTTGCTTGAGGCATACGGCTATTTGGGTGTTTTGCTAGTTAGCATGATAGGCTCGTCAACGATATTTCTTCCCCTGCCGTCCATTGCAGTGATATTTGCTGCAAGCTCTCTGCTTAACCCTGTTCTTGTGGGCATCTTCTCAGGCCTTGGCTCTACAATAGGCGAGGGTACTGCCTATGCCTTGGGCTTTGGGGGCGAGAAGATAATAGAGAAAAGGTGGAAAAAGGACATTGCAAAACTAGAGCAGCTGTTTGCCAGACATGGCGGGTTTTTCATGATAATGTTTCTGGCAATGACGCCTTTGCCGTTCGACATAATAGGCATATTTTCAGGAACAGTAAAGTATCCTTTCAAGAAATTCTTTCTTGCGACTTTGATTGGAAAAATAGTTCTTCACACAGTGGTTGCGCTTGCCGGCTTCTACAGCATTGGTTGGGTTCTAGAAACGTTTGCCTCTTTTTCTTAGAATTCTCCACTTGCCTGCTCTTGTGAATTTTTTGTAAGTGAGCCTTGCCATGTCTGCCATAGAGTTCTTCTTGCCAAAGACCTTGACCTTTTTTTTCATTATGGCTTCCAGCGGGTCTCCCTCGAATTCTATGCCGCAGTTGCCAACTTCCCTTGTGCTGTGCGCGTCGCTGCCCCCTGTTACCGGCCGTTTGTACCTTCTTGCCAAAAGCCTTGCCTTTTCGTTTGAATGGTTGAAGAGGTTTGCCCCGTTGAATATCTCTATGGCATCGGCCTTTAGGGCCTCTTTTCCAACCCCCTGCCTGAAGATGTAGTTGCCAAAGGGATGCACTGCGACTGCTATGCCCCCGAGGTCGTGTATCCTTTCCACTGTCTCTTCAACGCTAAGGCGATTTGGTACATCCTCTGTTATGCCAAGCCCCTGCACATCGCCTTTAGCTGTCTTGATTTCAGAGCCTGTCACAACAATAAAGCCCTTGAAGCTCTTTGCTATCTTCTTGGTTGCAAGGCTTCCCTTAACGCAGTCATGATCCGTAACAGCAATGCCGTCAAGCCCCTTTCTTATTGCCGACTTTATCAAATCCCTTGGCTTGCTTATTGAATCATAGCCCCAAAGAAAATGCTTGCTGTATATCGTGTGGCAGTGGCAGTCCAGTCGCATTTCACCACGGCTCCTTTTTTATCTTTAGCCTGTGGGCTATGATGTTTGCAATCCTGTGCACTATCAGGGTTGTTATCAGCATAAGGCCGAGCATCCAGAGGTTTATCTCAATAAACCACACTGCGAAAACATAGGTCATTAGAATGAAATTCCACTGGTCAAGAAACAAGACGTCTGCGCCTCTTTCCAGGCCAAACCTTCTCTTGAGAAAGCTGCCTGCAAGGTCCCCTAGAAGGGTTGCAACTGCTATTAGCAGGCCTATTTGGAATGTCATCAATGGTAGTGTCACCCCAAATTCCATGGCATAGGCGTTAAGATAGGGATATAGCACTGTTTCCAGGGCTCCGACTAGAAAGCCTGCCAAAGTTCCAAGGGCAAAGCCCTCTATTGTCTTGCCGTTCCCGAAAATCCTGTTGCCAAAAAGGCTTTTCCCAAAGTCTATCGGCCTTTTGCCCTTTGCCAGGGGCGGGAAGGCATTTGCCGCAAAAGCGGGGAAAAGAATTATTAAAGACTTGACAAACTCTATCCACAAATCAACCATATAGTCACTAATTCTAATATGGCAATTTTATATTTAAAACATTCCAAAGCTTATTTGGAATGCAGGATAGGCTTGATTACGCAAAGATAGTTTATGGCTCTATTCTCTATAGCGTTTTTGTAATTCTAATGGGATATTTCGTGCCAGAGCTTGAGCCCTATGCTGCCATAATAGCTGGCCTTGTGTTCGGGGTGTATGCCGGCTACGGCTCTGATATGGTCCACGGCATGGCAAACGGTCTTCTTGCCGGGCTTGTCGGGGGTATTGTCTCAGGCGTTGTGTCGTCTTCTGTCAAGGAAATTTTCGGAATTCCCATATCCATCTCGATAACAAACTACTTGTCTCCCATTATCAGCTCGATAACGCCCTCGTCCTATCTGTTTTCTGCAACAGCTCTTATTGTCATAGGCCTTGTGTTCGGCCTTGTCGGGGGCTTTCTTGGGACCATCAGGATTTTGAAGCCGATCTTTTTGTTCGGAGTGATGTTCTTCTTGTTCATACTTTTGGGCGCTGTTGACAACGCTGCGTGGAATCTGCAGACCCCAAACTGGACATGGACGGACAGCTTCGAGCATGTTTTCCACAACGAAATAGACATTGCCGTTGCTGTTATCTTTGCCGGTTTTGTCACGGTTTTGTCTTATCTTATGAATCTTTTCAAGAGGGATGAGAAATGAATCTGCACAAGATAGTTATCGGGGCCTTTGTGTACATGGTATGGACAGTGCTTACTGGGTTTTTGGTCCCGCCTTTACTTGTTTGGTCTGTTGTCATTGCTGCTTTGGTTTCCGGCATCTACTGCGGGCTTAAGGTCTCTAGTCTGGACGGCGCCAAGAACGGCTTTATTGCTGGCCTTGTAGGCGGTATCTCTCTTGGTATTGTTGCATTATCCATTCCTTCGTTTTATGGCATAAGCCTTTTGGAATCAGTCGATGCTTTTCTTAATCCCTTTGGTATGACAGGAATTCCTTACCTTTCTATTGTTGTTCTTGCTGTTGCTGGTGCTCTTTTTGGAACAACAGGAGGTCTTCTTGGTTCCATAAACAAGCTAAGAAAGATATTTTTGTTTCTGGTGTTGTTCACATTGTTCATGATGTATCTGGCCTTGGACAACGTTGCCTGGTATCTTGGCCGTGCTTCTGTAGAATGGAGCATGAGCCATGTTTTGACTCACTGGGTTGACATCACGGTTTCCTTGGGCTTTGCGTTCTTTGTTGTTTTGCTTGCGCATGTGCTCAAGATATATCAGTAGACCTTTGAGCCCATGTCGATATCGCTTTGGGGGTTTAGAACAGAAACCTTTTCGTCTTCTCCTGTCACTGCTGCCATTATCATGCACTCCGAAACTTCCGGGCCCATTTTTCTTGGCTCTAGGTTCACTACTGCTGCAACCATCTTGCCTTCCAAATCCTCTTTTTCGTAAAAGCCTTTTAGTCCTGCTATTGCTGTCTTTGTTCCTAGTTCTCCAAAGTCAAGCTTTATTCTAAACATGGGCTTTCTGGTTTCCGCGTCTTCTATTGAGATTATCTTTCCTATCCTTATGTCAACTTTCTGGAATTCGTCGAATGTTATCATGGATGAGAATATGTGGAGAATAAGATTTAATGTTTTGTTTATAATCTAGATATTAATACTCCGACTACATCATCAAACTTTCCTGTAATTAAAAAATAAATTAAAAATATAATAGCAATAATCAAAATTATAGAATTATTGTAATTTTTAATATAATCTAATAATTTTTTGGAATTTGTAAGAAAACGTCTTTTTGTAGTTAAACAAAATAATTCATCTTCTAAATCTTTTTTGTAAAGACTTTTTGGATTTTTAAAATTATTAAATTTATAACCCAAACTCGGTAATTTATTTGAAATT
>JAFGAZ010000020.1 GCA_016933455.1 Candidatus Aenigmatarchaeota archaeon | reverse complement strand
CTTGTCATCAAACATATATTTCACATACTATATATTATAATAATACTATCATATAACATATAATTAATCAATCATTACACCCACTATATTCTACAATATACATTAAAAGAAACAATCATCCTAACATACACAATCCAAAGCACAGATTACGTATTATATTTAGCCTTATAATTTTCAGCCAAATCTCACTTTACTTTGGAATAAAAGTCATCAAGAACCCTTTTCATATAGCCATAGAAGGCGTCCGGATTGAAGAAATAAACAGTCTTGTACTTTTTCTTCTCCTTGTCCTCAAAGATCCTACGATCCTGTATCAGCTGTATCTTTTTCAAGGGATTTATCACAAAATAGAAGGTCCTCTTGGGCTTTTGGTACTTGTTTAGCTCAATTCCCAAAGCTTTGGCCAGCTCCTGGTACTCCATCGAGCCCTCTTTCTTTAGGATCTTGATAGCCCTTTCAGCCATGTCCCTAATGTGCGCATTGCGAGCGCTCTTCCCATAGAGCCAAAGCAATAATTCCTTCATAAAACCACTGTTTTTACTAGATTAATATCAAGTGTCCGTATTCAAAAATATATGGATTATGCAGTTCACAGATATGTCCATGAGCCATATATCTGAGCATTTGATCCTGATGGCGCGACAAACACTATTTGGAATTGTTAGAAATAAGCGTCAACTGTCCGAGATTAAAAATTGGTGCCAATGCTTATACCAAAAAAACAGCTTTCCTACTTTTTAGGAGTTACAGTTTTTTCCTTGCCGGGAAGCTTGGAGAACTTTCTTCGAATGCCCTCAAAGTCATGGGCAATGTCCATTCCCTCATCAGTTAGTTTGACCAATTTGATCCTGCCCTTCTTTTCGAACACAACAAGGCCCAGTTTTTTGAACATATCAAGCACCTTTACGGTGTGCGAATAGGTGCAATCGACCACTTTTGAGACCTGAGTCGCATACTGTATGTCCTCGTTCTTTAGCATGGTGAGCATCTTGACTGGCTTGGGGTGCAGAAACAGTTTCTCGAAGATATTTTTTTGGGCTTTTTGCATTCTCTCACCTGATGTTATATAACTTTTTAGGTCAAAGTTTTATTTAAGCATTTACTATCTTTTATGTTATATATTATTTATGATATATAAAGCTAAACATATATCATTTACTATTTTCTATGGTTAATCTATTTTGTGACATATTTCTTATGATATATTATATAAGATATATATTATAGATTAATGATTTTCATGATGCCGAAATTAACCCTCCCGTTTCGAGTGGAGATTGTGAGGGATGACTTGGGGAATGGAAATAGGCAAAAACAAGAGAAACTCACGCAAAAGTGAGGATTGGCTGTTTGAATCGAACTTTGCTTAAAGCTTAAAATTCGGGAAATACCTATGATATTTATGGAAATCCCCCTGGCATGCGCGGAAAAGATACTCAAAAGAACCAACATGAGGGTATCAAAGGATGCGATAAGTGAGTTTTCAGCCCTTTTGGAAGAAACAGCAACAGACATTGCCTCAGAGGCAGTTGCAATAGCCAAAAGCAAGGGCAGAGCGACTGTAAAGCTTGAGGACATAAGCAGGGCGAAAAGAAAATTACTCTGATTTCTATGAAAGGAAAAATCCAGCTTCTATACGTACATGGAGGGGAGACCTTCAAAAACAGGCACGACTATCTGAAAAACCTGAGAACAAGAGAGATAAAGATAGAGGCGCGCAGAAGATGGCACGGTGAGTACTTTGACAAGACACTTGGGAAAAAATTCCAGATAATAAGGCCAAGAATGCCTCTTTCAGACAATGCCATCTACAATGAATGGAAAATACACTTTGAAAGGCATTTTCCAAAACTAAAAAGCAATGTGATACTTGTGGGCAACTCCCTAGGAGGCATATTTCTTGCCAAATACTTGTCGGAAAACAAACCCAAAAAGAAAATATTGTCAACATATCTAGTTTGTCCTCCATTCTATGGCAAAAGCGTTCCAAAGGCAGCTGCAAGCGGGTTTGCCCTAAAGAAAGATTTGACAGCAATGCAAAAGCACACGAAAAACCTATGTCTTATGTTCTCAAAGGATGATGATGTCGTTCCTGTTGAGCATGCGGAGAAATACAGAAACGCCCTAAAGCAGCCCAGGATAATAATATACAAGAGCAAGAACGGCCACTTTAGGATAGAAAAATTCCCGGAACTTGTCAGAATGATAAAGGCTGACGTGAAATTATAGACCGCCCAAAAGTGGTCAAGAAACAATATAAATTTCTAACCACAATTGATTTCATGGACTATGAAGAGATTCTAAACAAGATAAAAGAAAAGACAAAGTTATCCGACGAGGACCTCCAGGAAAGGATAATAGAAAAGCAAAAGGAGCTGTCAAATCTCGTTTCAAAGGACGGGGCAGCATACATCATAGCAAAGGAGCTAGGGGTTGAGCTTTTCCCAAAAAAGCAGGAAAGACGTCTTCAGATAAAAAACATCGTACCAAAGATCAGGATTCTAAACATCAAGGCAAGGATAGCCAGGATATTTCCGGTAAAGGAGTTCGAGAGCAAGGGGAGAAAGGGCAAGGTGGCATCGATTGTTCTTGCAGACGAGTCGGGCACCATAAGGCTTACCCTCTGGGACGCGCAGACAGAGATAATAGGGAAGGTAAAGGAGGGCATGGCAGTCGAGGTGTTCGGAGGCTATACAAGGCCTGACCCAAGGGGAGGGGCCGAGATAAGGCTGAGCAAGACAGGGGGCCTCAAGCTTCTTGATGACAGCGAGCTGCCAGAGCTTGCCAAGACAGCTCCCGCGCCTTCCGCAAAGCAGTTCAGCACAATAGAGAAACTAAAGGAAGGGGACATGACGGAAATTAGGGCAGCTGTTGTGCAGTTGTTCGAAACCAACTTCTTCTACACGGTGTGCCCGGAATGCGGAAAAAGAGTTACCAAGGATAACGATTACACGTGCGCAGACCACGGGAAGGTCGAGCCGAAAAAGAACATGGTGCTGTCAGGGGTTGTTGACGACGGAACAGGGAACATAAGGGTTGTTTTCTTTAGAGACAACGCGCTAAAGCTGATAGGCATGAGCATGGACGAGGTCTTGGACAAGGAGGACACCTTCTTTGGGGACCTGGATGTTTTGGGAAAGGAGTTTTTGATATCCGGAAGGGTTAGGAAAAACAAGATGTTTAAGAGGCTTGAGTTTGTGGCAAACGATGTCAAGGAAGTTGACATGAAAGAGCAGGTAAATAAACTAATAAATAATTTGAAAAAGAACATGTAATAGTATGATTCTATGGCCAAAAAGAAGATAACCAATGTATCTGATTTGCCCGGAGTGGGCGAGAAGATAGGGCAGAAGCTAAAGGCGGCAGGCTACATCGACATGATGAGCATTGCAGCCGCCTCTCCAAAGGAGCTTGGGGACACTGCCAATGTTGGCGAGCTTACGGCAACCAAGATAATAAACACCGCAAGAGAGGAACTAGACATCGGTTTCGAAACAGGAAAGGAGGTCGACGACAAGAGGCTTCAGATAAGGAAGATATCGACCGGCAGCGAGAACCTAGACAAGCTTCTGGAGGGAGGAATCGAGACCCAGTCTGTGACAGAGTTCCACGGAGCGTTCGGATCAGGAAAGACCCAGGTCGGGTTCCAGATAGCGGTGAATGCGCAAAAGCCTATTGACGAGGGCGGGGTTGCGGGCAATGTCATAATTCTTGACGCTGAAAACACCTTCAGGCCTGAAAGGATAAGGCAGATTGCAGAGGCCGAGGGCATGGATGCTGACAAGGTGTTGGAAAACATCTTTGTCGCAAGGTGCTACAACTCGGACCACCAGATGGTTCTGGCCGAGCATGTGGGAGAGATGATAAAGGAAAAGAACGTAAAGCTGGTAATAGTTGACAGCGTAACTTCTAATTTCAGGGCAGACTTTTCAGGAAGAGGGGAGCTTGCCTCAAGGCAGCAGAAACTAAACAGGCACCTGCACACTTTGCAAAGACTGGCAGATGTCTACAACGTCGCGGTATACATCACCAACCAGGTGATGGCAAACCCCGCGATTCTTTTCGGCGACCCCACAAGGCCAATAGGCGGCCACATCCTGGGCCACTTTTCAACGCACAGGCTTTATGTCAGAAAGTCCAAGGGAAACACTAGGATTGCAAGAATAGTCGACTCGCCAAACCTTCCGGAAGGCGAGGCAGTATACATCATAACCCCTGATGGCATAAAAGATCCTGAAGAAAAATAGAACCACTTCTAACTATATTAAAAACAAGAATTAGAAAAAGAAATCAGACAATGTCTTTTTCTGCAACAATGATAAAGTCACCAACAGATCTCACTGCAGAAAATGGGATGAGCATCCTGCCCTTGTCGTCTTCCGCCAATTTCAAATCCAAAGCCTGCCTTGTTGGCTCAGAAACAATAATGTTCATTAGCTCTCCGGATTCTGTAATAAAATTGACATCGCCCACGACACCGAACTTTCTGCCCGTGTCTTCAGAAACAATTACCTTGCCGACCATTTCCTTGGCCCTTAGTTTATCGCGCACAAATATCACCTTAAAATTTATCTTTAGTATAATTTTTAACCAAGATATTTAAACTTATGCGATATTTTTCACGAGTTTTATAACCTCGTTTCTGAACCTGGGCATTGTAAGGCTTGTGTTGTCTATTGTATAATTCGCCTTGTTTATCAGGCCCAAAACGCCGTGGCTTTTCTCCAGCCTGTCTCGGAATCTTATGTATTCCTTTGTCTCACCCTTCTTGAAGCGCTTTCTCTTGAGCTCTCTTTTGGCGCGGGATTCGAAAGACGATTTTATGTAGATAATTATGGGACTTTCAAAGTGAGACTTGACATACTTTAGCTGCTGGACTGACCTTAGACCGTCGACAACAACCAGCTTTCGGTTGGTCCTTTCTATCTTGTCAAACAAACGCTTTATCAAAAGCCTTTCCCTGCCGCTTGTGTGGAACCAGTGGGCTATCTTGGCATCGTTTTCAGGAGTGTACTTGAGGCCGCGGCTTTTAATTTCCTCACGTATGAGATCACCTGACTTGAAAACACTGGCTTTGAACTCTTCTTTGACAACTTCGGCAGCAAAGGACTTGCCAGAACCCGGAAGTCCCACTATGATTAGAAGCTTTTCCATAGAAGTAATTATTAGATTTTAAAATAAAAAGAAAAGAGAAAAAACTGTTATCTTTGACTGTTGTATCCAGTTTGTTCTCTATATCCTATTTCAACTATTTTTCCTTGTTTAGCCATTTGGATGAAATTCTTTCTAGAGGCATTCTCGCTATTTGCATGATATGCCGCTAAAGTTTCATTCATCGCCACACCACCTTCTGAAGACATAATTTATCACCTAATAGTAGTATATGTATAAGTAGTATATAAAACTATCATTATATTTACTATGTATTAGTGATAACTTTATATAGCACCTCAGACAATAGAATATTATGAAAACAGTAAAATATCTTGAAGATCCAAAAGAAGTTTCAGACATGCTAATTAAAGGCGGTTCTTTGAGAAGCACAGACGAATACAACAGCGTCTTTTCGCAGAACGGCAATTATGTTGTTGTCAGAAACGAATGCTTAAGCAACCTGATGCCAAGAAAGGACGAGAGGACCATAGGTAATATGACAGGTCTTTTTGCAGGAACATTGAATAACAGTTCAACTAATTCGTATGATTCTCCAGTCTCACAAAAGAGTTCAAATTATACAGGCAGAACCAACAAAGACCTCTCAACATATGCAAAATATCAGGAACTCTCACATTCCAAAGCAGAAAAGACCAAGAAAACAAACGAAAACCCGTTTTCAATCTAGTTTTCAACAAACATTGTCCTAACTTTCGGGGTCAGGGCGTACATGAACGCTTTTCCCCGGCTTTCTCTTTGAACATAGCCGTCCAGCATCAGCCTTCTTAGGATATTGTTCACAGACCTTATGGCATGGCCCTTTGACTTGTAGGAGCCAGTGTCCATCTCCTCGACTATGGTTGTCGGGGTAAGCCAGTCCTTTTCTGAAAGCAATTTCAGGATCTTTCTTTGCTTGAAAGGCAGGTTCCTTATCTGCTCGTCAGAAGGGGGTTTTGGCATAAAAGTGACCTTTGGCTCCTCAACTCTCACTTTTGGCAGCTCGATTTCCTTGTGCTCCTCAATGTCCTTTAGGGTTATGACGTCCAGTCCCTTTTCAAGGGCCGAGTTGACAAGCCTGTCGCACAGCTTTAGAATCTCCCTTGGAAAGCCCCCCGTCTTCTCGTATATCGTGCTTATGGTATCGTCTGTAAAGGGCGCAATGCCCTTGCCGCCAACACTCTCAATTCTCTTCTTTATGAGCTCCTTGGTCTCACTTTTGTCCAGGGAAACAAGGTTTATCCTGGTTGTTATTCTCTGGTTTAGGGTCTGAAGTTCTGACAGCTTCTCGTCAACAACAGGCATGCCGGCTATGACAAGGCTTATGTTGTCTATCTGATCTATTAGGACCCTTAGCCATTCCAGAACTTCCTTGTTAGTCTCGTGGATTTCGTCCAAAAGAAATACCAAGTGTCGATTTCCAAGCTTCTTGTTCACGTATTTTGGAAGGCTGTATAAGGTCGGTTTTTGGCCCAAAAGGCGCTCAAAAAAGCTTGTTCCGAAAAGCTCTGTGAAAAGTGAGACAAACTCCTCAGGCTTCTGAGGAGGCTTGGAAACGTAGAACTTTGATGCATCATAGTTCTTTTCAACCCATTTGAGGAAAGTGGTCTTGCCAGCACCTGTTCTTCCTGTTATCAGGGCTATCTTGTGCTTGTTTTCTATATGATTTAGGGCTGCTTTGACTTGGTTTTCATAGCCGACAAACAGGCTAGGATCAATTCTAAGAACAAACGGGTTTTCTGTCCAGCCCCACTTTGAAAAATTATCATTCATGATGTTCATATAATATTCACGTGAATTAGGTATTTAAATTTTACTGAGTTTCACGTGAACATGAAGTTCATAAATGAAGATTTTGTGAAGATAAAATGAAGGTTTTTCTTGATTTTTTATTCACGACGTGAAGGTGATAAATTTCATTCAATTTCACGTGAATTTTTTGTCCTCTTCATGTCATTTTTAGGTTTGTGAGTTTTCCCGCGTGAAGATTATGTGAAGTTCATATGATGTTCACAAAATGTTCATATCGTTCACGTCAATTCACGTAATATTCATGTGAAGTTCACGTGTTCATATGTGAAGATAACGTGAAATAGTAGGTATGTTACACATTATATATATTATTCACGTGAAGATTTTTTAGCTGAAAAAATCTTGGTTGTAATTGTGTGTCAAATGTGTGAATTATGTGTGATTGAAATGATATCAAAAATGAAGAAGATATGAACATTCACGTGAAGCTATTTTTACGTCTTTTAACGTATAGTTTATATTATTTTTACGACATTTGACTTAATAATAGCTCGGGAACAAGCTTATATGCATGCCAAACCAGTATATATAACAGGTGTTATAATTGGGTCAAGGAATTCATAGAAAAACTGTTTTGAACATAGCCAAAATTTTAGATCTGCTCAAAGAGAACGGAGAACTGCATATTAGAGGCATTTCAAAGGCCTTAGACCTTAATCCGTTCATAGTATCAAACATAGTAAACAACTACCTTGATTTCTTTGTAAACTCCAGGTCAATCGACCAATTCGGCATAAGGCTGAGGCTAATTGGCCTAAAGCCTGGAAAGGAAAATACTACAGTCGAGGATGTACTAAAATACATCCAAGTTAAGAAAAGGATAAGAGGAAGTTAAATATAAATACCACTAAATAGTAATAAATATATGGGATGTAATATGGATTATGTTACTCCAACAAGAGGAACGCAAAAACTTTTTGATTCTGGATTTTTTCCTAGTATAACTAAAACTATAGAACTATATTCAGTAATAGAAGAACTCGAGAAAGGTATAAGAACTGAACATATAACAGGAAACGGCATTTACAGAAAAAATAGAGAAGACGAGTTATCTCTCTTAAAAGATGAATGTGAATTAGATGATAACGGTGCAATAGCAGCTCTTTTTTTGATAAAAAAGAATATTATAAAAAATATCAAAGAGTCTCAATCTCGCTAGCTATTATTTCTATATCCCCCTCATATTCATCAACTCTTCCTAGAACAGATATCTCTTCCCCGACTTCGAGATCGTATGCCTTGTCTATATTAGAATTCTTGAAGGCAACAACTGTTATTTCTCCTGTTCTGTCAGCAACTTTGATGAAGACATGGCTATCCCTGCTAACATAAACAGACGTCACCATTCCCGATATCTTCTCTATCTGGCCTATTTTCAAATCCGTTATGTCTGTTATTTCCTCCTCGAATATCCTGGTTAGGAAGAACAGGGAAACTATTCCTATTATGGAAACAGCTATGGATATCTTTAGAATGTCCATGAAAGTATAGTATTTTTTTGAGTAATTCGGCTTTTCTTGCCACTTGCAGTGGTGATATGTATATATACTACTTAGTAGTAATAATATATTATGGATGAATATAATACGTTTTCAGACACTTATGTCAATGCTTGTGTTGATTTGGCCATTGAAAAGGCATGTCTTAGAGGAGCTGTAAGAAATGCTGAAATTAACACATTGGCAAAAAAATTAACTATTGAAGCTCTTACATTTTGATTAAATTTTTATTGAAAAGACTTCTTCGTATTTTGGTCCTTTGGGCTCTAGCAAAGACTTGAACAGTGTTATTTTATCTATCCTCATTCTACCAATCTCTATGTTCTCGTATTTTCTAAGAAACACCAGCAGCTCGTTGCTGTTGCTGCCAGATCTTACCCTGCCAAGCGTCATGTGGGGCCTAAATTCCTTCTCCTTTTCCAAACCAAGGGCATGGGAAACCGAATTCTCTATGTCGTCGCCAAAGCTCTTGAACTTTTCATAGCCGTCGCGGACCCCAAGCCACAATACCCTTGCAATATTCTTGCTCGGAAATGCCCCGACACCGTACAATTCGACTTCAAAGGACGAATGCCTTCTGGAAATGCCGCTGACAATATCTTTAAGATTTTCAGCATCATCAGGCGATATGTAGCTAAAGAACCTAAGATTGAAATGGAGGTTCTTTGGCTCGACCTGCTTTACGTCAAAATGGTCCAAAGCGTCCAGTACCTGTGTTATCCTGGGCTTTAGGGCATCATTAACAGACACGCCAAGAAACGCTCTCATATTGATATTGTCTTTTTGGGAAACTTAAACATCTATTTGGCATTACACAAATCATTATAAATGAAAAACGCATATTTTAGTTACCGGCCAGAAATTGTGGTCAAAAATCTAGAAGCACACAAGATGTTGTGGTTTTTCATATGTTTTGTCCTTACTGCAGTTCATCCAAATCAATGGTAGTAGACAAGAGGGATACTGGAGAGAACGGGGCAATCAGGCGCAGAAGGGAGTGTTTGGAGTGCAAGAACCGCTTCACAACATACGAAATCGTCAAAACGCCCCTGATTGTGATAAAACGCAACAAGAGCAGGGAAAACTTCAACCGAGACAAGATAAAAAACGGCATTGTGCAAGCCCTCAAAGGAAGGCCAGTGAACGAAAAAAAGATAGAAAAGCTGCTCCAGGAAATCGAGATGGAAATAAAGGGCATGAACTGCATGCAGGTAAAAAGCCAGATAATAGGCGACATTGTGACAGAGAAGCTAAAGAAGCTAGACAAGGTCGCATACGTGAGATTCATGTCGCATTTCAAGGATTTCAAGGACGTCAAGACTTTCAAAAAAGCATTGAGGTGATTTTTAATGGTTAAATTGGTTAGGAAAAGAAACGGCATGGTAGTTCCTTTTGAAAAGGAAAAGGTTGCAAACGCCATATGGAAAGCTGCCCAGGCAGTGGGAGGCACGAACCAGGAGATGTCAAAGGAGCTTGCCGAGAATGTTTGCGAAATTCTTGAGGAAAAGTTCACTGAAAAGTTCCCAACAGTCGAGGATGTGCAGGACGCTGTTGAAAAGGTGCTTGTAGAGGGGGGCCATTATAGGACTTCAAAGGCTTTCATACTCTACAGGGAAGAGCACAAGAAACTAAGGGATGTCAAGGGCGTTCTTTTGGATGTTAGCGATGTTATTGACAACTACATTTCCGAGAACGAGTGGAGGATAAAGGAGAATGCCAATATAGGTTTTTCATATTCAGGCCTTATGTGGCACGGCATAGGAACTGTGATTGCATACTATGCTCTAAACAACGTCTATCCAAAGGAGATAACAACAGCTCATAGCAACGGGGATTTCCACTTGCATAATCTTTCAATGAGCCTTTGCGGCTACTGCGCAGGCTGGAGCCTAAGGCAGCTATTAATGGAAGGCTTTAACGGAGTGCCGGGAAAGGTACACTGCGCCCCGGCAAAGCACCTAAGATCGGCTGTTGCCCAGATGGTTAACTTTATCGGTGTTCTGCAAAACGAGTGGGCAGGAGCGCAGGCGTTTTCCTCATTCGATACTTATCTTGCACCCTTTGTTCGGGCGGACAATCTTTCATATGACCAGGTAAAGCAGTGCATGCAAGAGTACATCTACGGCATGAACGTGACATCGAGATGGGGAGGGCAGACGCCTTTCTCGAACATAACGCTTGACTGGACAGTGCCTGAGGATCTGAAAGACAATCCTGTAATCATAGGGGGCAAGGTGACAAACGACACTTATGCCGACTATCAAAAGGAAATGGATGTCATAAACAAGGCCTTTATAGAAGTCATGACAAAGGGGGACCAGACAGGACAGGTGTTCACATGGCCCATACCGACTTACAATATCACAAAGGATCTGGACTGGAACAACGAGAACCTCGATTCCTTGTTTAAGATGACTGCAAAGTACGGGCTGCCATATTTCCAAAACTTTATCAAGAGCGATCTCAAGCCCACTGACGTTAGGGCAATGTGCTGCAGGCTGCAGCTTGACCTAAGGGACCTTAGGCACAAGACAGGGGGCCTTTTCGGTTTTGGCGAATCCACAGGCAGCCTTGGAGTTGTTACAATAAACATGCCAAGAATCGGCTATACCTCAAGGGAGGAGTCGCAGTACTTTGAAAAGCTTGACAGACTGATGTATCTTGCCAAGAACTCTTTGGAGCTGAAAAGAAAGGTTGTTGAGAGGATGATGGGAATGGGCATGCTACCGTATTCCAAGAGGTACCTTGGCAACTTGGACCACCACTTTTCCACAATAGGGCTTATAGGCATGAACGAGTCGTGCCTTAATTTCCTGGGTCAGGGCATAGCAACACCTGACGGCAAGGACTTTTCATTAAAGGTCCTTGAATTTATGAGAAAGAAGATAGCAGAATACCAGGAAGAAACAGGCCACATTTACAATCTGGAAGCCACGCCAGGAGAGGGGACATCGTTTAGGCTGGCAAGAATTGACAAAAAGCAAATGCCTGGAATCAAGACATACGGCGAAAGGGTTCCGTACTATACCAACTCAACGCAATTGCCAGTTGACCACACTGCAGATGTTTTCGAGGCACTGACGCACCAAGAGGGACTGCAAAGAAAGTATACGGGAGGGACAGTGTTCCACACCTTCCTTGGGGAATCGCCAAACGGCGGAGAAGAGGTAAGGCAGCTGGTAAAGAAGATCGCATCAGGCTTTGCAGTACCATACTTTACCATAACGCCCACGTTCTCTGTTTGTCCTGTGCACGGCTACATCAGAGGAGAAAGACCCAAGTGCCCGACATGCCATGCAAGAACGCAGGTATATTCCAGGGTTGTCGGATACATACGTCCGATTAATACATGGAACCAGGGCAAGTCAGAAGAATACAGGCAAAGGGTAACATACAAGGCACCCATGATCAAGAGATTGGCATGATAATTAAGGGTCTTGAGAAGCAAACTGTATTGGATTATCCAGGCAAGCTTGCCTGCACCATTTTTCTTTTCGGCTGCAACTTTAGGTGCGGCTACTGCCATAATCCAGAACTTTTAACAGAAGATGGAAGACCTGAAATACAACAAGAAGAAATCTTGAAATTTCTAGAGGAAAGAAAGGGGTTTTTGGACGGTGTGTGTATAACAGGCGGCGAGCCCACAATAAACAAGGACCTACCTGAATTCATTTACAAGATAAAAGAACTTGGGTTTGATGTCAAACTTGATACAAACGGAAGCAATCCTGACATGATAAAAAGTTTGGTAGAAAAAAATCTTATAGACTATATTGCAATGGACATCAAGGCGCCCATTGATTCCTATGATATTGCATCATGTGTTAAAGTTGACAAGGACAAGATATTGGAAAGTGTGAATGTTATCAAAAATTTTCCAGAGCACGAGTTCAGGACAACTGCAGTACCGGGTATTTTCACAAAGGAGGATGCTAGAAAAATCAGTGAGTGGTTAAAGGGTTCTAAGAAATTTTTTATCCAAAATTTCAGGGGAATAAAGACGTTTGACAAAACTTTTGAGAACAAGAAATCCTTTACCAAGGAAGAGCTTGAAAGCTTCCAAAAATTAATGAAACCTTATTTTGAGAAATGCGAAATACGGGGCGTCTAAACTATCAACAATCTTGAATGTGTTATTACTTTCGGGCCTTTTCTTGTCATCAAAACATCATTCTCAAGCCTGCAGCCGCCAACACCTTTCACATAAACGCCTGGCTCTATTGAAAAGAACATGCCTTCTTGGAATCTTAGTTTCTTTATGACATCCCAATTTCTCTTTTTCTTTCTTTTCAACTTTTCTTTTTTAGGTATTACTATGAACGGCTGCTCATGTATCTTCTTTCCCGTACCATGACCAAGACCATGATCCAAACTATAACCTTTTTTCCTCAGGTATTTGTCCACTTTATCAAAAAGCTTCCAACAATGCTGGTTTAATTTTAAGGAATTTATGGCAAGCTTGTATGCTGCAAGTTCCGTGTCAACTATTCTCTTCTGCTTCTTGGTTATATTTCCTTTGATGAACGGCACTGTTATGTCTGTACAGTAGCCTTTGTATCTAGCGCCAAAATCAACATACCCTATACCGGAAATCAATCTTTTTGTGGCTCTTGGGTCGCAGTGTATCATGGCGGACCTTTTTCCCGTAGCAACTAATGTATTGAAAGAAAGTGAAGCCCCTTGTTTTCTTATGTTTCTTCCTATTCTTCTTCTCAGTTCAATTTCAGTTATATTTTCTTCAAGTGATTTTTCTATAACCCTAATACAGGAATCAGTTATCTTTGCAGATTTTATCAAACTTTTTATCTCTTTTTTTGTTTTGATCATACCCAAGATATCAACCTAGAAAATTATTTTTCCATTCTTCATGAAAACTTTCCCGTCAAACCAAATATTTGGTTTGAAAAGAATAGCATCCAAATGTATCTTTGACTGGACACTACCGCCGAATGATTTGTTGTTTCCAAAGGCAATGTGGCACGTTCCTTTTGCCTTCTCGTCCTGAAGTATCTGGCCTATAACCTTTGCCTTCGGATTTATGCCTATTCCAAACTCGGCAATGTTGGTTGCGTTTCTAACTGTCTTGAATATCCTGCCCAGCTTGCATCTATTATCAGAAATGTCAACTGCTTTCCCGTTTCTTACCACAACCTTTGTTTTCGGTTTAGCATAGACTGTTTTCAAATCCTTCAAAGAATCTATGACAACAATTCCATTGGCAGTTCCCTCGACAGGAGCCAGACACACCTCTCCCGCAGGAAGGTTGCCAAAATTCCCTATTTTTCCCGGCTTGTTATACAGGCCCTCATCGACATCTATCAACCTTTTCTTTATTGAGAATGTAACATCAGTCCCGCTTTTGGTTTTTATTCTTACCATGTCGGTTCTCTTGAAAATCTTCCTTATCTTCTCGCCGACTTTGGACATCTTGACAGGATCAGCTTCCAATGCTTTCATTAACCTTTGATTGAACTCCGGCATTGTTGCTATCCTTGCCCCGGCTTTGCTAGCTTCTCTTCTTGCTTTTGTATGGCTCATGGAAGAAACTGATTGTATAACCATTATAACGTCGGATTTTTTCATCTCTTTGGCAACATATTTGGGGGGCTCTTCTGCAGACTGCTTGGCAACTGGCTTTACTATTATGTCAACATTGTCTGAAAGTTTCTTTGATGCCCTGAAGAATTTCTCGGCAACTGCTTTCTTTCGTCTATCAGTTACTATCAGAACACGCTCTTTTCGTTTTATACCGAATGTTCGCTGCAGTATTTTATCTAGTTCCATATAAATCATCTTTTTAGAAACCGTAGATGGCTCCGAACTTTTTCTTGAGATAATTGACAAACGGCTCAACTGAAACAGGCTTTCCTGTTATTTTCTTTATCAAATCAGCTGGGTCGTATATCTTGCAGTTGTCATAAATGTTCTTCTTTATCCAGATTCTTTCCTTTGTAAGGTCGCCTTTAGACAAATCTTCCTTCCAATTCGGAAATTTCTTGTTCATTGCTCCAAGCATTTGTCCTCCATAGATGTTACCCAGAGCGTAACTTGGAAAGTAGCCGAACAGGTTACTTGCCCAATGCATGTCCTGCATAACGCCCTCGGAGTCGTTCTTTATTTCAAGGCCAAGATATTCTTTGTATTTCGAATTCCAGACATTTGGAAGATCGCATGCATCCAACTTTCCAGAAAACATGTCCCTTTCAATTTCAAAGCGCGTTATTATGTGAAGCCCGTATGTCACCTCGTCTGCCTCTATTCTTATCTTGGAAGGTCTTACCCTGTTTACATAGAGAAGGAGCTTTTCCATGTCCAAATCAAGACATGTCACACTATTGATATTCGGTAGGAAAAATGTCCAGAACTCTTTTGAGCGTCCCACCATGTTTTCCAAAAATCTAGACTGTGACTCATGTATGCCGTATGAGCAGGCAGAGCCAACAGGCTGGTATTTTAATTTCTGGTCAATGTTTTGCTCGTATATGGCATGCCCCATCTCATGAAGCGTTGAAAATATTGATGAGAAAATATTGTTCTCATAATAATGCGTTGTTATCCTGACATCGTCAAAATACCCCTGTGTAAAGGGGTGCTCTGTCTCGTCTATTCTTCCGCCGGCATTATCAGAAGTTATGTCGTAGCCTGCAAACTCTGCAAGCATCCCTGCTATTTTTTTCTGCGCATCTATGCTTGCACTCTTTTTTATTTCCTCTACTTGTATTCCTGAATTTTCACATTTGGAAATTATGACTCTAAGCTCGTTTTGAAGCTTGGAAAATATTTTTGCTATAGCGTCTGTTGTAATCTTGGGCTCATAGTCATCAAGAAGAGCATCATATAGGCTCTTTGCATCCTTTACCTTCATCAGAATTTCGGCCAGCTTTTTTGACAAATCTATATTCTTTTCAAGCTCGGGCCTGAACATGGAATAGTCCTGCTTCTTTTTTGCCTTCTTCCATACGTTCACTGAAACTGCACGCTGCTTTGCAATCTTTTCCACAAGCTCTGTTGGTATCTTTGTCCTTTCGTCATAGCTTTTCTTGATTAGCTCAACATTCCTCTTCTCTATTTGACCTAGCATATCGAAATTGCCTTTCTTCATAACTTCTGCAAGCAGACTGCCTATTTCCGGGGATGTGGCGCTCTTGTGAAAAATGCTGCTTAGAAGAGCCATCTGCTCGCTTCTTAGACCGACCGCCCTTGGAGGCATCATGGTTTCCATGTCCCAAGACATGGTGCCTTGGACAGAACCCAGAAGCGTTAGCTTTTTGTTCTTCTCAAGAAGTTTCTTGTAGGAAAGAGGAAGGCTTTTCATAACTATCATATGTTATTTTCTATGCTTCATTATTAAGCTTTTGCGGCTTTTTGCATTAAATTAAAAATAATATATTTAGGATGTGTATTATTCTAATGCCTAAAACAGATGTGACATGGGACCTATCCCAATTATTTCCAAGCATGGACGATAAAACAATTGAAAACAAAATAAAGGAAATACGGGCCTTGGTGGAAGACTTTGAAAGCAAATACAAAGGAAAAATAACATCATTATCTTCTGACGGCATTTTGGAATGCATAAAGACGCTAGAATCATTCGAGTCAAATTTGGATGACATGTTGATGTATGCTTATTTGTCATTCACAGCCAACATGTCGTTGCCAAAAAACCAGGCATTGTACGACAAGACATCTAAAATCAATTCAGAAATAGAAAAGAGGCTTAGCTTCTTTTCCATAGAGCTTGCCAAACTTGTCTTGGAAAGACCCGAAATAATAAACGACAAATCTCTTTCAAACTACAAGCACAGGCTGGAATGCGTTGAAAGGTCGGCAAAGCACATACTTTCGGAAAAGGAGGAAAAGCTAATAATTGAAAAGGACCTTTTCGGTGTTTGCGCATGGTCCGAATTGCAAGGCAAATGGCTAAACACTCGCATGTTTGATGTAGATGTTTTGGGTGAGAGAAAAACGCTAAACTATGGCGATGCGGACGGCTTGTTGATCCACATTGACAGGAAGACACGAGAGTCGGCAAACAGGTCAATATACGGCAAGTTGAAAGAAGACGGGGAAATTTTCTCTTCAGCTCTTCGAAACATATGCAATGACTGGCTTTCTGTATCAAAAAGAAGAAATTACAATTCTGCAATGGAAGCAAGCCTTGTTGCAAACGACACTGACAAGAAAACAATAGATAGCATGATGGATGTTGTTGAAAATAGCACAAAGCTATACCAGAAATATCTCATATTGAAATCAAAAATAATGGGCCTTGAAAAGCTGGGCAATCACGACATTGTGGCACCTTTGCCAGACTCGGAAAACAAGGACTATACTTTTGATGAGGCAAAAGCTCTTGTAACAAAGGCTTACGAGGACTTTGATGCTGATTATGTCAAGGCGCTAAAGGACGTTTTCAATAAAAACAGGATCGATGCCGAGCCTAGATTCGGCAAAAAGAACGGCGCATTCTGCTACTATTGGTACAACGGCAAAAGCTCTTTTGTTTTGCAGTCGTTCACTGGAACAATAAAGGATGTTTTCACGCTTGCGCACGAGCTTGGGCATTCGACGCACACATACTATTCAACAACAAACCAGACAATCATGAACACGAACGTTGCTTCTGTTGTTGCGGAGACCGCATCCATTTTCGGAGAACTGCTGCTAACAGACATACTTCTAAAAGAAGCCAAAACAGACAAGGAAAAAAGAGACATACTATGCTCTGTTCTTGACAACGACGGCATGACGGCTTTCCAGGTATCTGCAAGGGTTTGGTTTGAGCAAAGCCTATACAAAGCAATAGATGAGGGAAAATATCTTGATTACAATACCATTTGCGAACTCTGGACAGCTGCAAGGGACAGAATATACGGCGACTCTGTTGAATGGCTACCTGAGATGGAGTCGGAGTGGGCAATGAAACCGCATTACTTTATGGCCAACTACAGGTTCTACAACTATCCCTACGTCTATGCCAAGCTTTTCGTGTACAGCCTTTATCAGAAATATCTTGAGGATAAGGAAGGTTTCATACCAAAATTCAAAAAAGCCCTTTCAGCTGGAAGCAGCATGTCGCCCTTGGAAATCGGCAAGATATTCGGATTCGATGTTTCAAAGCAGGAGTTTTGGGAGAACGGCATGAAGCAGTTTGAAAGGTTTGTAAGTATGCTTGAAGAAATAATTGAAAAATAAGGAGAAAAGAAAAAATTCTCCTTGGAAATATCATTTCAAGTCTTCGATTGTTATTACGGTTACGCCCTCTGTGTGCCTAATTCTTCCGGTCTTCATGCCAACAATGTACTTTACACCGTTGGTTGCGCACTGGTTTATCAGCTTCTGGTCAATGTCGCCGTCAAAGATTAGGGCCTCTGCCTCAAGGCTTCTCATTGTCGAGAACATCTCCTTGACAGGAACCCTGCCGAGAATCTCAGACTTGCTGTTCATAAAGCAGGCGGCCCTTGTGCCTACAAGATCGTCTATTGCTTTCTTGAAAGCTAGGGCTTTTTGCTTGTCTATCTTGGGAGGCTGCATCTTTTTCGAAGGCTCTCTTGGCCTTCTGCTGTTTCTTTTGGAGTTTTCAGACTTTGAGTTTGTCTTGCCAAGCTTTTCAACAGGGACCTTGCTTCTTAGCGCCTTGAAAACCAGCTTCTTGCTTATCTCCTCAACTTCCTTGCCCATTGGAGCCCTTGCAACGAAATCAACATCGCAAACAGACATCAATTCTTTTAGGATCAGGTCCCCTCCACGGTCGCCGTCAAGGAAAGCTGTCACTGTCTTGTCCTTGGAAAGCTCTGCTATGGCAGGCGGAACAGAAGTTCCCTCTATAGCTATAACGTTTCTTATGCCGCATTTTAGCAGGTTGACAACGTCAGCCCTGCCCTCAACAACAATTATTGAATCATAGCTTTCAATGTCAGGACCTGTTGTAAGGCCCATGTAGGTCTCTATCTCGCCCCCGCGTATGGCCTCCTTTATCTGCTCGGATATGACCTCTGTGTCAGGCGCACCCTCGTCAAACATCTTCTCTAAGAGCTCTTTTCCCCTTTCAATGACGTATTTTCTCTTGAAAATTCTAACATCATCGATTTTCTCTATTATTATCTTGGCGTTGCAAGGCCCGACTCTTTCTATGGTCTCAACAGAAGCTGCTATCAGAGCGGTTTCCGAGCTGTCCAAAGAAGACGGTATGGTGATAAGTCCTGATGTCTTGCCGCTTGTTGTCTTAAGCTCGACATCGATTCTTCCTATCCTTCCTGTTTTTTGCAATTCCCTAAGGTCCATGTCAGGACCCAAAAGACCCTCAGTCTGGCCGAATACTGCGCCTATGACATCGGGTTTTTCAACAGTTCCCTCTGCGTCAAATCTAGCATGAATGACGTATTTTGAAGTTGATTGTGCTAATTTACCCATTTATAACACCTCTTAATTCCTCTATTTTTCGTATTTTAAGTTCGGCAAACAGAAAACCTATCTTTTTCCTGGTTTTCGTGTCTACCTTGTATCCAAGAGGTGGAAGAATTTTGTTAAGTTTTTTTGCTATCTCTATGCCTTCTTTGTCGTAATCAGTCAATATGACTACGTTCTTGCCATTGAGTTTCTCAACTATCTCGTAAATTCCTGTGTTGAGCTCGATTATATTCTTAAAACCTAATAAACATAAAGCAAGTTTGTCGCGTTTTCCTTCGACAATGACCTGCTTTCCCTTGGTAATTTCAAGGGCTTTGAACAGTTCTTCTTTAACCTCTTGTATAAGCATATTGAATTATAAAAGTATTTAAAATTAATCAAATTATCTAAGAATCAGACATTCTGCTTGCAGGACTCGCACACCCAGCTGTCATTGACATTAAAGAGCTCGTCTGCCTGGTTGCCGCATGACTCGCAAATGCCCTCTGTTGTCTCGTCTTCTTTTTCTTCCATTTGCTCCGGGTTTTCTATTCTCATATGTTCTGTCATGATCTCAAGGGCTGCTGGAGCAACTTTGGCTATCTCTCTTGTGGATATTATGCCCAAAAGCCTGCCTTCACTGACAACAGGTATTCTTTCATACTGGTATCTTGACATCTGGTTTGCTGCTTCGGAAATGTCGCAGTCCGGGCTGCAAACAATCAGGTTTTTAGACATTATTTCTTTTAGAAGCACATCGGACGGGGATTTTCCATCTGCAACCACCTTGTTTATGATATCCTCCCTGGTTGCTATGCCCAAAGGAATATTGTTTTCACATACAACAACGCTTCCAATGTCGTTTTGCTTCATTATTTTTGCACTTTCAAGAACTGTTTTGTCAGGTCCCATTGTTATTACGCCTGTAACCATGGCGTCTTTGACAGTAATGCCTGTTGACATAATCTAGTTTAGCTTTCCAAACCATTTAAAATTATATGTGTTTAAATCATGGTTATTGAAAGGTCAAGTTTTAAAAGCTTATACGTCAGATTATTAATATGGATACACATTCTCTGGCAAAAGAGAACCTGGCAAAGAGAATTGCAGGTGAGATAGTTCTTAGCCCTGAAGGGGGAAAAATAATACAAAAATGGAGAAACGTGTTCAAGATTCCACAAAGAAGGCTTGCAGATGAGATGAAAATAATGCCTTCTGTTATCTCAGACTATGAAAACGGCAGGAGAAAGTCGCCTGGTATCAAGATGGTAAAGAAAATAGTGGATGCCATGATATCTATAGACGAGAGGCTTGGGGGAAAGATAATTCATGAGTTTTCAGATCTTCCTTCCCAGGCAATGCTTTCTGATGCTGTTTTGGACATGAAGGAATTCAATGCCCCAATGTCCATCAAAAAGTTCTGCGAGACCATAGGAGTTGACCTTGTAATAAGGGACGACTTGGGTGACAAGCAGGTCAATGGTTATACTGTAATAGATGCCATGAAAGCAATAGTGGACCTTTCACCTATAGATATGGTAAAGCTTTATGGAATGACAAGCGAGAGGGTTTTGGTTTTCACAGGAGCAAATTCCGGAAGAAGTTCTATGGTTGCTTTGAAAGTTACCAATCTAAGACCAGGTTTTGTTGTATTCCAGGGTTCTGAAAAAATAGATGATCTTGCCAAGAGGATTGCTGAACTTGAATCAATACCTCTTGGAACTGTATCTAAAAACAACAAAGAGTTTCTAAAGGTTTTGAAAAGTTCTTTCTGATTAGGGCCCACCCCCTCATTACTAGTCGAACATGACTTTATAGATAGAAATGTATTATATTATATTATTATATAACAATGTTATATGAAATAAAGGTATATTTTATAGATTAATAATATCTGAAAAAAGAAGAATTTTATCTCGCAACCTTTGTTTCATTTGGATTTTGAGTGGAAGTCATAGGGTGGTTATTTCATATGAAGGAAAAACATCAAAATTCATGTAACAAAACCTTCACATGAACATTTTCCTAAGGAAACAAGGGGGTTAACGTGAAGTAATTTTTATATATGTTAATCTAGATATCTTCAAGAGAAACAAAGGTTCGACGATATTCATATGTGATACAATGACAGATACCAACAACATATTCACAAAATTCTTGGCATCCAAACCCATATTTTCCAATAGAGATGCTTTGACTATTTCATTCAAGCCGGAGACAATACCTCATAGGGAAAAGCAAGTCAATGACCTGGGAAGGATACTGGCACCTGCACTCAAGGGCGGCAGGCCAAGCAACATATTCCTTTACGGCAGGCCTGGCACAGGCAAGACGCTTGTATCAAGGTTTGTGGGTTCTGAGCTTGAAAAGATAAGCGGTGAGAACGGTCAAAGCGTCAAAGTCATGTATGTTAACTGCAAAATGAAGAAAATTGCTGATACAGAGTATAGATTATTGGCAGAGTTATCCAAGGCGCTGGGAAAAGAGGTGCCTTTCACAGGCCTTCCCACTGACCAGGTGTATAATGCATTTTTCGACGCACTCGACAGTAGGAAGCAGACCATAATACTTATTGTCGACGAAATCGACACTTTGGTTCAAAAGACGGGTGATGAGATTCTATATAACCTTACAAGGATAAACCAAGACCTTAACAATTCCAAGCTTTCCATAATAGGCATAACCAATAACTTGGGCTTCATAGAGACTTTGGATCCAAGGGTTAAGAGCTCCCTTAGTGAGGAGGAGTTGATATTCCCGCCTTACAATGCCCTGCAGCTCCAGGACATTCTCAAGAACAGGGCATCTATAGCTTTTACACAAGATGTTCTTCAGCCTGGTGTTATTGAGAAATGCGCTGCTTTGGCTGCCCAAGAACACGGGGATGCCAGGCGAGCCCTAGATTTGCTCAGAGTAGCAGGAGAGCTATCCGAGAGAAACTCTCATGAAAAGGTATCTATAGAACATGTTGATGATGCTGAGGAGAAAATAGACGTTGACAGAGTTGTTGAAACAGTAAAGTCAATGCCAAAGCAGAGCCAAATAGTCTTGTACTCTATAGTGTTTTTGGCTGAAAAGACAAAGGAGATACAAACCGGCGAGGTTTTTGACAAGTATCAGGAGATATGTAAGCAGCAAGGAATAAAGACCCTAACAACCAGAAGAGTGTCTGACCTTATCTCGGAACTTGATTTGTCAAGCGTGATAAGCACAAAGATAGTCTCAAAGGGCAGATACGGCAGAACAAGGGTAATATCACTTAACCTATCTGATACAGTCTACAATAAATTAAAGAATCTTTTGGAAGAAATATTCTTATGAACCATTTAGAAGAGCTCATAAAGCAGGGTTTTCTTGTTGAAGAGGATGCCAAGGAGTCTATAGAAAAAATAGATGAAAAGGCATTTGACAAACTAATCAAGCATCTAAAGCAGGAAAAACCGTTCATAGTTACTGGCAGCATCGTAGACAAGATTCTAGCAGAGGATATAGAGATAATAAAGCAGTTTGAAGAAAAGAAGGTCTTCACTGTTCAGGACTATGTCAATGCCCTAAACAAGCGCTATGGGTTTTTGCAGGACCTTTTGATGAAAAAAGTCGAGCTAAAAAACATAGTATCCATAAACAAGGTAAGCCAAGGGCCGGTCAGTGTTATAGGCATGGTAAAGGACATTGTTGCAAAAAATTCCGGCAAGACTGTTGTTATGGAAGACCCGACAGGGTATATAGACGTTGTTATGGACAGCAAGATGATTGAAAGGCTTGTTTTGGATGATGTTATAGCGGTTTTCGGGCAGGCAAAGAACAAAGTTGTTTTTGCTGAAAAGGTGCTGTTTCCATCAATTCCTCTTAGGCCTGTCAATCTTAGCAAAAAACCTATAAAGGTGGCGTTCTCGGACAAGAAGCTTGACGTTGATTATGTTGTTTCAAAGGACTGTGTTTTTGACAACAAAAAACAGTCAAAGCACAAGGTCTCAAGCCCCTACATGTTTAGCATAGGCAACATAAACATCATGTTCTTGACAGGAGCCAAGCCTATAGACATCCTTAACAAAAGATATCTAAACATCAACAGGATAGATTTTCTAATAGACCCAATTCCAGATGTGATATTTACAGACCAAGAAATTAGCATGAGCTACAAAGGGGTTAGCATAGTGCCGAAAAATAGCATAATAGACCTTATGACAAGGAAAATCGAGAAAATAGAACAGAAGCCATGATTTATTGCGTCTTTTCTTGGATTTTATAATAGCCTAGCTTGGATATAACATCCTGATTATAATTCTTTGCTTTCTTTTCCAAATCAGACACAAATTCTGGCGTGATAAGACCGTTTTTTTCCATTGATAATAATTGTGATGTCATACTTTTATTTGGACCAAAAAGCCTTTAAGTTTCCATGACTAATAAGGACACTATGGAAGTCCAGATTCTTGATTGCGATTACATTCTTTTAAACAACAAGAAGCCTGTTGTTAGGATTTTTGGCAAGACAAAGGAAGGAAAATCCATATGCGTTTTCTATAACGACTTTATGCCGTATTTCTATCTGCATTCCAAGGAAGGCAACTATGATGAAATAAAAAAGAAGATACTGAAAAAGTATCCGGACCTTCAAATGGAGGTTGTTGAGAAAATAATACCCATGGGATACCAGCCTCCTTCGAAGATTCTCAAGATAACAGGCACAAATCCTGCCAAGACCCCTGAGATAAGAGATTATGTGAGGATGTTTGGCACCCCATATGAAGCAGATGTCTTGTTCAAGTACAGGTTCATGGCCGATTTCGGGCTCAAGGGTATGGGATGGATGGAAGTTGAGGGCAACTATATCAGGACAAGCACTGTCAAGTGCGCGGCGTTTGATGCCAAGTCCATAAAGCCATTAGACAAGATGGAGAATGTGCCCATAAAATACATGGCCCTGGACATAGAGTGTTTGCCAGAAGAGGAAAGAATTCCAACACCAGACAAGGACACAATAATAGTAATGAGTTTTGCTTTTTCCGAGCCATACAAAGGCAAAAACGACCTCGTGTTGCTGACAAAGTATGCCAAAGGCAAGAACATTGTTGTTTGTGATGATGAGAAGGCGATGCTTGAGAGGTTCAAGGAGATAATGGATGAGTACGACCCTGACATTGTTTGCGGTCACAACATAAACGGCTTCGATTTGCCATTCATAGTTGAAAGAATGACAAGGCTTGGCATGTCAAAGGATATTGGAAGAACAGACAAGCAGGCATATTGCAGGAAAATACAAAACGGCTTCATACCCTATGTTTCAGGCAGGACCATAGTCGACACTTATGCAATATACAAGAGAGACCCGTGGGTTCGTTTCAAGAGATACGACCTTAGCACGATATCAGATAAAATGCTCGGTGTTAGTAAGATAGACCTTGAGGGCAACATGTTCGAGAAGATTCATGATGCCTGGTATAGGGGAATTGGGCTTGACAAGTTCGTAGAATACGCAAGGGTTGATGCTGTTTTGGTCAAGCGCCTTGTCATTGAGAAAAGGCTTATGGACAAGTTCTTTGAAATATCAAAGATATCGGGCGTTCTTCTGCAAGACAGCCTAGGCGGTCAGTCGCAAAGGCACGAGGTCAAGCTTCTTCGCGAGTTCTTTGTCAGAGGGTATGTTATGCCATGCAAGCCAAGAAATGTTTCCCTGGAAGGACAGACCCTTAAAGGCGCAATAGTTCTTGAGCCAACAGTGGGTTTTCATGAATGGGTCATATGTCTTGACTTTACCAGCATGTACCCGTCGATGATTAATGCCTTGAACATTTGCACAACGACCTTCATGCTAGATAAGAGCGAGAAGATAGATCATTACGAGTCCCCTTACGGTTCAAAGTTCGTCAAGGAAAACGTTAGAAGGGGAGTTATTCCTTCCATAGTTGACGAGTATCTGAAATCCAGGGCAGCTGTCAAGAAAATACTGAAAACAGAAACCGACAAGGAAAAGAGAAGAATACTTGATGCCAAGCAGTTGGCTCTTAAGACTCTGGTCAATTCTTTGTATGGTTACACGGGCTATGCAAGATCAAGGCTGTTTCTAATGGACATTGCCAATTCCATAACTGCCTGGGGAAGGGATACCATAATCAAGACAAGAGAACTTATAGAAAAAAATTACAAGGCCAAGGTCATCTACGCGGACACAGATTCCGTATTTTTGATAACTGACATAAAGGAGCTTGACGAGTCCAGGAGATTTGGCAGCGAGATATCTGATTTTATTTCTGACCAGCTTTTCGGATTGGACCTGAAATTCGAAAAGACCTACAAGACATTCCTAATAGAAGCCAAGAAAAGATATGCGGGTTGGGCATTCGAGCAGATTGCCGGCGAGTGGAAGGGAAAAATAGACATGAAGGGAATAGAGACTGTGAGAAGGGACTGGTGCACGCTTGTTTCAGAAACAATGCTTGAGACACTCAACATAATACTCAAGGAAAAGGACATGAAGAAGGCAACAAAGTTCGTGAGGGGAATAATAAAGGACCTTGCTGACGGCAAGATACCTTTGGAGAGACTGTCCATAACAAAGGGCATAACAAAGCCGTTCGAAGAGTACAACGGCATGCAGCCCCATGTGGAGCTTGCAAAGAAGATAGTGAAAAGAGACAAGACGCGTTCTGTGATAGGTTCTAGGATAGAATACGTCATAATCAAGGGCAATCAGATGCTCTCAAAAAGAGCAGAGGAGCCCAAGTGGGTTAAGCAAAGGGGGTTGCAGATAGATTCCGACTATTATATCCACAACCAGCTTTTGCCTCCATTGGAAAGGGTGTTTGAGGTTTGCGACATAACACCGTCTGAACTAATAGAGGGGGTCAGGCAGCAGAACCTTCTTGACATTCTTAGCGGCAAGAAGAAAAAGGAGCCGTCGCCTGATGAAATTGTTCTGAAGAACTATGAAACTATTGCCTGCAAGAACTGCGACTGGAACTTTAGAAGACCGTCGTTGACCGGCAAGTGTCCAAAATGCTCTGGCACGCTTTATTTTTCTGACAGCGGATCAATAGGAAAGACAGTTGATTTTGGCAACTGAACTATTTTCTTTCCAGCCTTTCCTTGTCGCGTGTGTTGAACTTGTCTAGCATCCTTTTCCAGGCCTCGTCAAGGTCTATTCCAAGAGGGTTTGCTATGCAGCATATTGTAAATATCGTGTCTGCAAGCTCATCTGCCAGATCCTTTTTCTCTTCTGTTGATTTTTTCTTTTTCGGCCCGAACATGTGGTTTATTTCCCTTGAAACCTCGCCGGTTTCCTCCATCATGCACGCCAAGGCTTCGAATGGTTCAAAGTAACCCACCTTCCACTGGGATATCCACTTGTCAACGTCTTCTTGAATGTTTTTCAAAGACATAAATAAATCAAGAACTTGCAAGCATATAAAATCCTCATTAGAAAAGGTTATTTACTTTTGCTTACAAAGAATATAGATGCATTTAACAGTGGGTATATTCGGGGACCATGAATTGGCAAAGAAGATGGGAAAGAAGGGAACCACAAACGACATTACCATCTATAATCATGGCAGCTCTGAAGGCGTTTTTACATACGTATGCCCAAATTCAGAAAAAGTGCAGTCTTTGCTTTACGTTCTAAACATGATAGATGTTCCCGTTCTTGTTGTCAAGAATTTAACAAAGGAGATTGGCGAAACGATAATAGGAATAGACGAGATGAAATTTGAAAAGGGCTTTATAATAACAGAGCTAAAGGAGAATGTGAAGGATTTCATAAAAAACACCAGCCTTGAGAAATTCGAGATGATAGAGGAAAGCGAACTGCGCCAGAAATTACTTGAGACAAAGTTCGAGAAGAAATACGATTCTGTAATGATACCAATTGACAATTATTTCAATGTAAAGGGAATAGGAACTGTCGTATTAGGAACAGTAAAGGGAGAGAATGTTTCTTTGCACGACAAGCTTATGATGGAGCCTTTGGGCAGGGAAGTTACTGTAAAGGGAATACAGTCACAGGACAAGGATTACAAGGAAACTGAAATGGGTATGCGTGTGGGTTTGAATCTCAAGGGAGTTTCTGCAGATGAAATAAAAAGGGGCTATGTTTTGTGCAATAAAATCGAAAAAACAAACGAATTGAAAATAAAATTCGAGAAGAACAAATTCTTCAGGCAGGAAATAAAGGAAGGCATGGACCTTTTCGTTTCCATAGGCGTTCAGGTAATATCTTTCAACGTCATAAAGGTAGGGGAAATTTTAGAATTAAAGTCAGACCAAACAATAGCATGCACAAATAATCAGAGATGTATAATCGCTTCTCAAAACAACATCTTGCCAAGGATAATTGGACACGGAACAATTTGCTGAACCAATTTTAATAAAATAAAAGAATGGGTTGAGACCAATAATTTCCAACCCAAAAGGGAGATGCTACGGTCTCATTTTTCTTTCCATTCTTCCCATTCCAAATCCAAAGTCGAAGCCTAGTTCTTGGCCGAGTTCTGCTGCAGTGTCAAAGTCTTTGTTTTGCCTTGCCTCACGAATCTGCATCATGATCGCAAACTGCTCTTGGGTCACTTCTGACATGTCTGTTCTTTGCCTTTCACAGTTCTCCATGGCAGCCTTCCAAGCATCATAGTCCCCGTTTTCCAACGCTTGATTTGCATCTTCCATGTTTAGCCTTATTCTTTCTCTGTTCTGATTCATTTCAACCATTTGGTTGAAATTTTCCTCTGTCAGAGTTTCTTCCATAGCCAATCTCCATGCATTGTAGTCGTTCGTTTTCAATGCATCTCTTACTGCTTCGTTGTTTTCCGTTTTGAAACCGCCGTTAAAAGCAAAGGCGGTCCCGCTTACTGCAACCATACCAAGTACAATTGCTGTCATAATTGCTGCTTTTTTCATATTTTCACCTCCGAATGAAGTTTCATATGAATGAAACCGTATATAAAGGGTTTATGAAACCGTTTTTCACGGTTTCATAGATTGGAAACTTTATAAAATGTCAAATGTCATTATCAACATGACAAACAAAAAAATACTACTGATAATATCGATAATTTCTATACTGTGTTTTATTATTGTGTTTTACTTTAACTTGGTTGACGCATTCCAAACAAACAGCCAGAATCAGACGCAGGGTTTCATGAGACCGGGACCCAGAATGCCAATACCTTTTGAATACAGAATAGGACTATCGCCCCTTCTTTTGCTAATAGCAGTAATACCGGTTTCTTACTATTTCATCTCACAGAGACTAGAAAGAAAGCTTGAGAAGAACATGAAGCTAATGCTCAAGATGTCAGGAAAGAGTAGCATCAAGACGAAGAACATGAATGGAACCATGAACAAGGACGCCGTACTAAAGCTGCTAAACTTTAATGAAAGAAAGGTTCTAGAAAGGCTGATCAAAAGGAACGGCGAGGTCTTGCAGTCCGAGATAAGCCGAATAGAGGGCATGAACAAGCTAAAGACCCACAGGGCAATAAAGAATCTTGAGATGAAGGGTGTTATAGAGACTGAAAGCAGAGGCAAGACGAAGCTTGTGATACTCACAAAGGAAATAAGGGATATAATGCTAAAGTAGTGATATTCCCATGAAGAATAGCATGCATGGCAGTATCAGACATCCCATGCCGTAGGTTCTTCTTACGTTCAGCAAATTTGGTATCATCCCTACTGCTATCGACACTGCAAATATCAGCATGCCCACCATTCCCGAGAAAATGAAAGTAAGAATGAAAAGAAATATTGTCGTGTACAAGCAAAGCTTCTGGTAATCTATTTTTCCAAGGAACCTTAATGAAATTCTAGTCATCTTAAGAGTTAGAATAGTCGATATGCCTGCTGTTATCACTATCATTGCTATGAACATCATGGTCTCTTTCATGCCAACTTCCATTAGCTGGCTAACACCCACAGCTATTCCGGATCTCGGGTTTCCTATAAGCCACAAAGACAGAATCGAATAAACAATGTCGCAAGTGGTTATAGCTCCTATTGATATCAGAAAGTTCCTTCCGCTTTCGTCTTGCCTTCCCAACACATTTTGCGTTAGCATTGTAGACTGCGTTGCGCCAAGCCCAGGAAGCAGACCCGCTATGATACCGCCTATGCTTCCAACACCTATGCATGAAAGCAAAGTCTTTCTTTCTATCTTTTCCTCCTCGAAACTAAAAGAAGCCGGCAATTTTGTTTTTTCAAATATTGATAACAAAAGCATAGGCATTCCAAAAATTCCTGTTAGCAAAGGAAACAAGGCGCTGTCAGCATAATTGTTTAGAACTATAAGACCAAGAAATCCTGACATTAGAAAAATACCAAGGCATATCAGCTTGTTCTTTCCCTTTTCTGAAAGCAACATGTATCCAATCACAGCTATTAGCAGCCAGTGAACGTGCTGCCTTATTGCTTCGTACAATTTTGGTATAACAAAAATGAAAATGGGAAGGGTTAGTACAGAGAACGCAACGCCTCCAAGACACCCTATAACGCAGAGCTTGATTGCCTCATAACCCCTTCCTTTCATCAGGAGCCTGTGGCCTGGCAGAACTCCCAATGCAGTGGAATCCTCAGGAGCGCCCAGAAGAATCGACGGTATGAAGTTGATGAATGAATTTGAAACACCCGACGTTACAAGAATTATCGCAGTGGGCAGAGGGCCGAGGATAAACGAAAGTCCCAATATGATTGGTATTGTGTTGTTTGGATGAAGCCCTGGCAAAAGACCTGCCACAATCCCAAAGCCAATGCCCAGTGCCAAGGCTAGAAGCAGGTCAATCATGATTGAGAATTCAAACTACATTGAAAAGAACAAGGTTAACTACCTAAAGTGGTTACTCTTCCTTGACAAGTATCTTCTCTGCCACTGTTGCGAACGGGGGCCTTGTTATGAACACACCGATTAGAACACCCATGGTGGTTATTATGGCAAAGCCCTTCATCGAGCCTATGCCTATGAACATCAAGGGCACCATTGCTGCTATTATTGTTCCTGCTGCGCTAAACACTATGAAGAACGACCTCTTTATCCTCTGCGACACCGTGTAGTTGTCCTTGGTGCCTCCGCCTGTAAGAATCTCGTCTATCATTATGACCTGGTCGTTTGTTCCCGTTCCTATTGCAGCGATAAGACCTGCTATAGATGAAAGATCAATTGTCCATTTGAACAAAGCAGCTGTGCCCAAAGTAATTATCAGCTCGCATGCGCTCCATACAAGCATCTGCCCCATTATCTTGAAATTCCTGTATCTTATGAAAATAATAGTCATAACAGCTGTGACCGCTATAATGCCTGCAACCAACGCCTCCCTGAAGAATTCGCTACCAAGGTTTGCAGATATCTCGTCTATCTTGATTGTTTCAAGAGTTACTGGCAAGGCACCCGACTGCAGGATGCTCTTTAGCATGAGCTGCTCTTCGTATGCCTCTATTCTTGTTGGCCTAAAGCCTGTTATTGCAGGCGATGTCAAAGTCTTTCCCTTGAGATCGGAAGATATGCCAAGGTCGGTTATTATTCCGTCATCTAGGAAAAGGTAAATGTTGTTCTCTAGGTAGCTGCTGCCACCTGTGTTTGTCAAAACCTTCATGGTCTTTGTGATCTTGGCGAACTTTTCAGCGCTCTCCTCTGTTACAAAAACCTGGAAGTTGAACTCCCATCCGCCGCTTTGCTGGATAACCCTTGAAACGCAAATGCCCTGCTGGTCCTGCAGGCACACTGACTGTATGTCTGCTCCTGTGAATATGGTAAACATCAAGACAGCTCCCTCGTCTGTTATGTTTAGAACCTTGTAGTTGACGCCGTCCATCACGGATGTGTCGTTTACTTGCAAAGTTTCCCCGTCAACCCTTATGGAATCTCCTACAAGATTTATTGTGTGAATAGTGTCTAGTTCAAGCTCGCCGCTGTTATTGGTAAATATGATGTTTCTTGGGACCTTTCCCTCGAACTTGCCCTGCTTTGCCAGAAGGTTCTCGACCTCTGCCTTTGAGCCTCCAGCCATTTCTATCTGTACGTACTTTTCCCCTGAAACGTCGTTTATTGTCTGGAACTTTGCCTCTTTCAAACCAAAGACATTGATTCTTGTCTCCAATGTCCCGACTATCTGCTGCATCTCGGCGTTAGACACGTTCTCCATCGGTCTTAGCAGAACTCTTGTTCCTCCCACAAGGTCAAGGCCGAATTGAAGGTTGGTTGACGCTGGTTTTTCAACAACAATGCCGAGCTCGTCGCCTTGTTCGAATCCGACTATCGAAAGGTCACCGTCGTGTATTAGCCTAAAGCTTCCGACAAAGCCCTCGAAGATGTAAAAATCATCAGGAGTTCTAATCTCCCTTTCGTTTGCCCATGTTATGTACTCGCCTGCCTGAACAGTGCCGTAGAAGGGCGACTCCTTTGAAACTGATGTTATTAGGACGCCTGACTTGGGGAACGGGTCAATTAGAAGAATTGAAAGTAGCACTGCGAATATCATTATCAGTATTCTCCAGTTCTTTAACAAGTCGAATTTCATTTTGATTTCCTCTCAACATGCCACCTAAGCAACGGCGTTGCAAAGAGCCATGTGTTTTGAAGGTCTAGTATAAGACCTATGAGCAGAATAGATGCTATCTGGGTTATAACAGATGACAAAGACATTGCGTATAAAGCTGCCAAGGCAACAAGAGTTGCCGCCGTTGTTGTAAAGCTTGTCTTGTAACTTCCCCTAACCTTCTCGTCTATGCTGCCCTCACCTTTTAGCACCCTTGTTGTTATCATGACGTCGTCGTCAACAGAGTAACCTATTATCATGAGAAGCGCTGCAAAACCAGCCAATGAAAGTTTTATTCCAAGTAGTTGTGAAATTGCAAGAGTTCCTATTATGTCGAATGCAGGGCACAAAGTGACGTACAAGCTGACAATCGGTATCTTGAATATGAAAAGAATGGTTGTTGCCATGAAGGCGAAAGCTATTATTAGAACTATGATTGCCTGGTTCATTGATGCTGCTCCAAGGCTTGGTCCTACTGTCTGAACAGAATAGTCCTCGAACTCGTATCCTGCGCCTTCCAATGTTTCCAGAACATCATTAGAATCTATCTCGGCATCGAATTCTATGAATGCGGAATGCCCTGTAAGACCTGACGCTATTCTTACATTGACATCATATTCGTCAAGAACCTCTTCTATTGACTGCTCGTTTAGAGGCGTATCCGATTCAACAATTATCTGCGTTCCACCTTTCAGGTCGATGTCTAGGCTTAGCCCCTCGGTGCTCATCTTCCACAAAAGATAAGTTGTTGACAGTGCCAAAACAATTAAAGGGACGGCAATCAATAGTTTATAATTCATATCAAATAGTTACGTCAGTAAACTATTTTAAGGCTTTTGATAATATGAGAATCGGCATAGTTGGATGCGGCATAAACGGGGCCTATTTGGCATATAGGCTTGCAAAAAGGCACAAAGTGACTGTGTTTGAGAAAAAGAAAGTTGTTGGCAAGGACGTGTGCTCTGGCATAGTTTCCAAAAGACTGTGGAATCACATCCCAAAGAACGAAAATCTAATCATCAATGATATAAACGAGGCCAAGCTGCATTTCCCTAAAAAGGAAGTTGTTTTGAAATTCAGGCCTGACATGCTTATTCTTGACAGAAAAAAGCTCGACCAGTATGTTGCGTCTTTGGCTGAAAAGGCTGGCGCTGAAATAAAGCTTGGAACCGAGGTCGACATGGTATACAATGTCAAGGGCATGAAGCCGCAGGTCAAGGTGGGAAAGAAAGTCATAGAGTTTGACAGACTTATTGGCTGCGATGGCTTCTTTTCTGTTGTGAGAAAAGGCGTTGGCATAGAGCAACCAAAACACCGATTAGGGATTTATGGCTATGTCAAAAGAAAGGGTGATTCAAAAACTGTTGACATTTATCCAACTGAAAACGGCTTTTGCTGGAAAATACCCAGAAAGGGAACCGTGGAATTTGGTGTAATGGAAATGCCTGATGTTGCAAGCAAGATGTACAAGGATTTCTGCAAGAAGAACAGGACAAAGCCAAAAAAGACATATTCTTATGTGATACCTGGGGGTCTTGTTGATGCTGCAAAGGGAAACGTGGCCCTGTGCGGTGATGCGATCGGCCTTACAAAGCCCTGGAGCGGGGGCGGCGTCATATGGGGGCTTGAGGCGGGTGATATGCTTGTCAAAAGTTTTCCGAATTTTTCCAAGTACAATTCTTCCTTGAAGCTAAAATTCGGCACAAAGATTAGAACCTCGAGATTTGCCCGCTGGCTGGGTGTCGGGCTTGCAAGCAAAATGCCTATTCTTGCCCCAAAGCAATTTTCCTTTGACAGTGACTGGATTTTTTAAAACAAAATTGCAATAAGATATTATGAAATATCCCAAGATTTCTGTCATAGTTCCGGCATACAAGGAAGAGGAAACAATCGGCAATGCCTTGGAGTATCTTGTCAAGAAAATAAAATATCCAAATCTTGAGATAATAATCGGAATCGATACTGACGAAGACAAGACACATGAGATTGCAAAAAAGTATGCCAAGAAATACAAGAGGATAAAAATTGATTTCTCCCCCAAAAGAAGGGGCACAAGCGCTGCTGAAAATGACCTGATAAAAAGGGCGACAGGAGATATAATTGTCAAGAACGATGCCGACATAAGGCTGGGAAACCCCTCAAAGGTTCTGTTTCAGGTCGCCAAGCTATACGAGGACCCGAAAGTCGGCGGGCTATCTTTCAGGGTAAGGGACTCTTTGGAATCCGAGAAGAGAAAGAGCATGATATCCAGGGGCGAGATATTCGTGCAGCGCCTTGTCTACGACTGGTTCACTCAGAAGCATCCTGTAATAGAAGGCAAATGGGACATGCCTTTGATATGCAACTCCTTTAGGAAGAAACTGATACCGAAAATAAACCCGAGAATAATGGCAGACGACATAGAGTTCGGGTATAGGATAATAGAGCAGGGATACAAGCTCCTTTTTCCTGACATACCGTACTATCCGATCGGTTTACCTAAAGATTCGAGCAGGCTGTTTCTGCAAAAAAGAAGAAGTACGATTGCATTGATGAGAATTGCCAAAAGAAGAAAGATAAAATACGGCAAGTTCTATTCGAAAGTGTTTTTGTATTTTCTCTCAAACATCTACAAGTATTCCCTAAAAGACATTGCCGCATTCTTCTATTGGGGAATGGTTTACACTGTTTCAATAGCAGCGGCTCATAGAAAGAAAAGCGAGAAGCGAACAAAAATATATGTAAAGTACAAAAGAGAACCCAAATTCTAGTTTCTTAGGATGAACTGCTTCATGAACATCTTGAAATTCTCAATGTCGTCTTTTAGCGACGGGGAATTTTTCAATCTCTTTAATATGAACTTTGGCCTCAGGTAGAATTCACGATAGCCTTTTGTTGATGCTGCGTATATTTCTTCGGCTGATAGATGCGGATAGTTGTAAACAGGGGGCTTTATTGTGTCGTATTTTTCTATGTTCGCGCTCTTGTCAAGATAGTTGTTCTTTTCCAAAAAGTCATAGAACTGCGTTTTGTAAACAGGCGTAACAACTGCAAAGGTTACCATGTCAGGATCCATTCTCTTGGCAAACTCTATTGTCTTTTCCATTGTCTCTTTTGTTTCTGCTGGATAGCCGAATTCGAAATAAAGCAGGAGCTTGAAACCAAGGCTCTTGATTCTCTTCACTGCGTCTTCTACTTGCTTTACTGTCTGCCTCTTGTGCATGCTGTCTAAGACCTTTTGGTCTGCGCTATCCCCGCCCATCATTATTGTGTGGCATCCTGCCTTTTTCATGAGCTTTAACAGATGCATTGGCGTGCAATCCGCCCTTACATCGCATAGCCATGTGAAATTGAAATCTTCTTCTATCATTCTTTTGAGGAACTTTTCAGTCCACTTGGGATTGCCGGTGAAGCAGTTGTCAAAGAACTTTATCTCCTTGACGCCCAGCCTCTTTATCAGCCTTAGCTCCTCTATGACATTGTCTATCGACCTGTGCCTTAGGGGCCTTTGGAACGGGAAAGACGAGCAGTGAATGCACGAGCCCACGCAGCCCCTGGAGTTGCAAACCAAAGTGAAGGGCTTTCTTTCCATCAGCGGGTCCTTGTATATTTCCAAAGGAATCTTGTCTTGCGCCGGAATTCCCAAAGAATCATAGTCTATTGGCGGTTGCGGTTTGTTCTTTACAATCTTTCCGCCCTTTCTGTAGTATATGCCAAGAACATCTTTGGGATTGTAATTATTCTTTATCAAATTGAGCACCGGGTACTCTGCCTCGTTGTATACTATGAAATCCAAATCCTTGTTTTTCTTCATTACATTGTCCAAGTCCTTTATTGCCTGGATTGAAAGACCGATTGCCGCAGTCTTTATGTTTTTGTCAACCTGCTTTGCAACCTTTGCCGTGTTTAGGTCGCTTGGAAGGCTGTGGTTGGTTGTTGTGAAAACAACAAACTCGGGCCTTGCCTTTCTTATCATGTTTTTTAGCTGCGGATAAGTGATGTTTAGGTTCTGAGCATCTATTATGTCAAAATCATAAATGCCATTTTTTCTAAGAAGACCCCCGATTAGCATGTGATCGTATGGCGGCCAAATCATGTTGGCTTTCAAAGAACCCACGCTTCCAAGAACTCTCAAACTTTTATGTTTTTTCGGTGCCGGCGGCTCTACTAGCAAAATTTTTGTCATTACCATTCGACCTTCTTGCTCAGGCTTGACTTTCTCATGTTCATGTATGCGCTTATCGTAGGCACTATGAACTTGGGATGCTTTAGAAGCCTAAGCCCTGTTCTTAATATGAATTTGGGTCTCATATAAAATTTTCTCCAGCAATAGTGCCAGCCGTTAACAAGGTCCTCATGTGAAAGCCACGGGTACTCGAAAACCGCCTTTGTCGAGCCCGCCTCGTTAAGATAGTCGTCAAAGTTCTCAGTGAGAAGATATCCCTTCTCCTTTAGGTAGTTGTAGAAAGGCGTTCCTGGAAGAGGCTGAAGTATTGCGAACTGCGCCGTGTCCGGCTCAAGCTCTATTGCGTGTTCGACTGTTTTCTTTATAGTCTCCTTTGTTTCTCCCGGATGTCCCAAGACAAACGATGCGTAAATTTCAAACCCGTATTTCTTTGCCAGCTTGAAAGCCTTTATGTCATTTTCCATTGACGCGGTTCCGCCCTTGTTTATCACTTTCAAACCCTCGTTTGTCCCAACTTCAGGTGAAGTTCTTATTATCTCACAGCCGCTGTCCTTTAGCCTTTTGCACATCTCCTCGTCTATGTTGTCCGACCTAAAGTAGCAGCCCCATCTTATGCCCGGGTCGCCCAATTCCCTGCAGAATTCCATAAGATGCTTTTTGTTCACAGTAAAGCACTCGTCGTTGATGTAGAAGCATTTCAACTTTAGTTTCTTGATATCGTTTAGCACTTCCTCTGCTGCCAGCCTCGGGCTCCTAAACCTTAGCCTTTGCCTGTATATCGTGTGAGTCCAAAGGCAGTAGATGCACTTGTAGGCGCAGCCCCTCATGGTATAGTAAAAAGAGAAAGGCGACGGGAACATGGAGTCGCTGTACTTGTCCATCGGCAATAAGCTCCTGTCCGGCACAGGTATGCTGTCTAGGTCCTCTATTAGGGGCCTTGGCTTGTTTTGGACTATTTCATTGCCGTTTCTCCAAACAAGTCCTAGTATGTCTGACTTGTTTGCCTGGTTTAGGCTGTCAACATATTCCTTTGTTGTAAGGTCTGCCTCACCGAATATCACAGCGTCTATTGGCTCTTTCATCGAGAACTTGGGCATTGCCGTTACCTGCGGCCCTGACATGGCTATCTTTATGTCAGGCCTTTGCTCCTTTATCATTTTGGCAAACCTGACATCGTTGTTGAAAGATGATGCAGCTGTTTCCATGACCACAACGTCAGCATCGCCTATCCTGTCTATTGTCTTCTGGTAGTCCAGATTCTCCGCAATGGCGTCTATGAAATCGACCTTGTGCCCGGACTGCTTTGTCATGGTAGCCTGGTACAATAGCCAAATGGGCGGGTGCAAAGCTCCCTGGTTGGTGACCGCCTGCCACCTCACAACCCTGTTGTAGAATTTCTTAAAAGGAGGATTCAAAAACACTGCTTTCATCTTATCATCTCGTATATTTGTTTATGCCTTGGATTTTAATAATATTGACTTTTTTTGATTTTACTTATTAAAACGCCAAAACAATAGTATTATATTCAAAAATTAACGTTTAATAAAGGATGACGATGTCTTCAAAGCAGCCTTCTGTTACAGTGCTTGTGACTGTTAGGAATTCTAGCAACACCATCAAAAAGTGCATAGACTCCTTGCTGAAACTGGACTACAAAAACAAGAAAATCTATGTGACCGATGCTTATTCTGACGACGGGACATTTGAAATTCTCAAGAAATACGGCAAAAAGATAAGGCTTGAAAGGGTCAAGGGCAACATCGCCGCAGGCCATAACCACATGATAAGAAGGTGCAAAAGTGAGTACATCGCCTTTACAGACGCCGACTGCGTTGTGCAAAAGGACTGGCTAAAGAAGCTAATTTCGGCAATAGACAGCGAGGCTGTTGTTGCTTCAGGTGGAATGGTCAAAACCCCCAAAGGCGTTAATACTCTCCAGAAGCTAATCGGAAGGGAGCTAGAGTACCGTTTTTCTAGGATGCCAAGATATGTCGATCGCCTGCCCACCATATCCCTTTGCGTCAGGACAAGGATTGCCAAAAAGGTCCTGTTTGACGAGGATCTGGCAGTTGCCCAGGAAACCGACTGGGGCTATAGGGTCACAAAGCTTGGGCGCATGGTTTTTGTGAAAGACGCCATTGTCTACCACTATCATCGGGCCACATGGAAGAACTACTTTAAGCAGCAGTACGCCTATGCCAGGGCGGCCTTCATGCTGTTTTTTGCCAAAAAGCACAAGGACAAGATGTTCGGGGACCATCTGACAAAGTTCTACATACCCTTCCAGATAACGCTGATATATTCGTTCGCGTTGTTTTTGCTAATGTCTTTTGTTTTTCCCGAATTGCTATACGTCTCTTTGCTTCCTTTAGGCGTTCTTCTTTTCACGTACTTTGCCCTTGCCGACAGGCTGAGCAGGAAAGGCAGCGATTTTCTATTGTACTTTGCGATATTTGCCTTCAGGAACATTGCCTGGTGCTTTGGCATCTTTCGCGGTATTTTTGTAAAATTTAAGTAGTTTAATATCGAAGGTGTAATAATGAAGCTTGATGAAAAAATGATGGAAAAGTTGTTTCTAGTCTCGCTTCTGGTTCTTGGAATAGTTTTTGTTTATTTGGCTTCCCAGACTCAGATGCTTGGTGAGGACGAAGCATTTTTCTATGATTTAGGAATAACATTTTCTCAATCAGAATATCCTGCCTATGATAGTGGTAATAGAGCAACAGGTACAATGCAGCCTTTGATACCTTTGATTTTGTCAGTGCCTTTCATGATATTTGGTCCTTCTTTGGCTTTAGCCAAGATGATAATAGCATCATTTGGCATTTTGACAATGCTTGTCGTTTATCTGATAGGCAAGAGAATAAATGTTTTTTATGGAATATTGGCAGCTTTCATACTGCTTTCTGCAACACTTTTTAGTCATTATATGATGCTTGTTTATTTGGAAATTCCTGTTGCGTTCTTTTCCGCACTGGCAACTTATGTTATTTTGAACATGGACTCTGGCAAGGGGGCTGTCTTGACAGGCGTTGTGCTTTTCCTTTCATTTATTGCCAAGCAGAGCGGCCTTTTCCTGATTGCCGGTCTCTTTATTTTCGAAATTTTGGTTTACCTTCACAAGAAAGACAAGGAAATACTTAGGAATTTGTTCATAGCATTAGTCATTGCCGCAATGCTATCTATGGCATTTCCGCTTAGAAACATAATACTTTACGATTATCCACACATACTTTTCCTCAATTCGTTTTTCGATGCTCCTACGGATGCTTTTAGTGGATGGTCGGGAATAACAGCACAAGACTTTTCAAATCATATGTTCACTTTGGATAGCTACATATCGAATACAAGTTATTTGATGATGATATCCATGATATTTAGCGTTGTCTTATTCTTCATGGAAGCGGGCAAAAATAAAGTCAACAAAGATGTTGCTTTTTTCATGCTTTTGGCCGCAATTTTCTTGTTACTATACAACATATACTACTTCCTTCAACTCGGTATATCCGAACCAAGAAACATATTCATAATATTTCCTCAAATGGCTCTAATAGGTGGGTTTTTCATATACAGACTCAAAGATTACAAAAAAATATTCACGGTTTTGTTGTTAAGTTTTGTTATAGTATCGATTTACTTTAGCTCTATTGTAGCAATGAGCACTTCATCTTCACAAAGATATTCTGACAACTATGTCAATGCTTTGACATGGCTTGGAAAAAATACACAAGAAGACGAATTCGTACTTACAACATATGCAGGTAGCGTAAAATACTTCGCTCAAAGGGACGCTATATGGGTCATAGACGAGTTGCCTGAGATAATGTCAACAAGCGATTCCACTTACATATACGACACACTGAAAGACTATAACGTTTCATACATACTTGTGTGGAGCAGTGTTTTAGGAAATAATTTCGTTGTGCCAGAAAGCAACCTTTTGGGAATATTTACTACGAACTTCCTTGATGTTGTAATGAACGATCCGGATCATTTCAATGCTACGTATCAGAATACTGAAAGCATAATTTTTGAGTTAATATAAGCTGAGAAAAAATGTTAGAATACATAACAAAAGTAAATTTAAGGAAAGCCGGTTTGTCCGGACTTTTTAATCTTTCTATGAATTATTTAGAATGTAGAACAAAACCCATAAAATGTATCTCAAAGCCGGTAACCATAATGTCCGAGCCTACAGGAGATTGTAACCTAAAATGTAAAATGTGTCCAAGGGCTGCTATAGATTATAAAAAACAGGGAAGTGTTGATTTTGAAAAATGGAAGGAAGTTATGCAGAAACAGTTTCCATATTGGCACTTTCATGGCTTTATGGGAATAGGTGAACCTCTTCTTCATCCAAAATTTACGGATATGATAGAATATTTGGAAGATAGAAAGGTATGGAAGTTTGTCACTACAAATGCCACATTGCTTACTGATGATAAGATAAAATCCCTGATTAAAAACAATCTCAACAGAATGTTCATTTCGATGGATAGCTCTTCCAAGGAAATGTATGAAACAATACGTGTTGGTGCTAACTTTGATAAAGTGTGTTCCAATATAAAAAATCTTACAAATGAAATAAAGAAAAGAAAATCTAAAATGGAAGTCATACTACAATCTGTTTTGTTAAAGGAGAATGCAAAGGACCTGCCTGATATGGTTCGACTTGCAAGCAAACTAGGAGTCAAAGAGTTTAGATTTCAAGACATAGAAATAAAGTTTGATACAGGATGGTCAACAGAAGAACATGCGATGAGATCTAACAGAAGCTTTTTTGAAAAATATATTAAAGAAGCAAACAAGGTCGGTAAGGAACTGGGAGTTTCTGTCAAGTTTTACAATACATCAGACTATTCTCTTGTAAGAACCAAATGTGTGGCACCTTGGAATCAGGCATATATAAGATGGAACGGAATGATAACGCCCTGCTGCACAACACTGACACATGTTCATTTTTTCTACGGCAATATCTTTGAAGAGTCCTTCAAAGATATATGGAATAATAAAAAGGCAATGGCATTTAGGAAAGCTGCAAGAAGCAAAAATCAACCCAAACAATGTCAGAAATGTTCTTGTTTGTGATATTATGAAAGTTTTGCTGGTTTTTCCTAGAGAACCTGAAGATATAGAAGCAGGAGGTAAAGACTATCCTTTAGGAATACTGTATATTGCTTCATATCTAAAGGAAAATGATATCGACTGTGAAGTTTTCGATATGACTTTTAGTAATTGGAAGAAATATGAAAGAAAGATAAAGGAAACAAAACCTGATATAATAGGATTTTCTATATTCACTCCAATTGCGTCTTCTGGGTTTAGGTCAATTAAAATAGCTAAAAAACTTTCCCCAAAAAGCAAAATAATAGTAGGTGGTGTGCATGCATGTGTTGATACTGATAAAGTAATTAGGAACAAAGATGTCGATATTGTTGTTTTGGGTGAAGGTGAAAGAACCTTCCTAGAAATTGTTAATACGATTGAAAAAAACAAGTCTCTTAAAAACATAAAGGGGATCGTATTCAAACAATCTGGCAAAATCATAAAGAACAAACCGTCTGAACGCATTGAAAATTTAGACTCCCTTCCATTTCCAGACAGAGCATTTGTTGATATAGAGAAATATTTGAAATCTTCTTTAGAAATGACCATGATTACTGCTAGAGGATGCCCGTTTAATTGTGTTTATTGTCAGCCTACACAAAGGAAAGTTTTTGGAAATACCATACGAAGAAGGAGCCCGGAAAATGTAATAAAAGAAATGAAATGGTTAATTTCAAAACACGCCGAACTTGGAAACAAAAAATACAGATTTTATTTTGTGGACGATACGTTTACTTACGACAAGAAATGGCTAAAGCATTTTTGTAAGCACGTGAAAAGACTTGATATCGAGTGGTCCATAAGCACAAGAGTCGACATGATCGATTCTGAAACTATTAAGGTGTTGAAGAAATCTGGTTGTATCTCAATAAACTTTGGTGTAGAAAGTGGCAGCCAACGTATACTAAATGATGTAATGAAAAAGGGAATTACAGTGGACCAGATCAGGAAAGCGTTTTATTTGTGCCATAAATACCGCATGATAGCCAACGCCTTCATAATGATAGGATCCCCAACCGAAACTAAAGAAGATTTGGACGATACAATAAACCTTATCAGTCAAATACATCCAGATTCAATACAAGTTAGTATAACAACTCCCATGATAGGCTCTAGATTATTTGAAATATGTCAAAAGGATGGAATATCAAACATAAGAAAAATAGATGATTATGATTATTGTAAAAATGACTATCCCATAAAACTCGAAAACCTAACAAAAGAAGATTTAAAACATTACAAAAGAAAAATATTAAAAACATGGAAATGGAATATGATAAAAAACATACCCAAATATCTTTCACTATTGACATCAAATGATAGTAAAACACAATTTAAGATGATGATAAGACCCTTTACAAAATAATGTGTGATAAAAATGAAATGGGAAAAAAAGATGGATTTGTGGGAAAAGGACAAGAAACATCCTATGACTCATAAGGATGTCGACACGTCTTATGCTATAAGTAGGCTTGATGCCGGAAGAATGTTTCTAAAACACACAAAATCAAATGTTAAAGGTAAGAAAGTATTGGACGTTGCTGTGGGTTCTGGTGGAATATTATGTTCGTTTGCCGAAAAAGGGGCTTTTTGTTATGGTCTTGATGTAGAAGACTATTTCTTGGAAATATCAAAGGCAAGATTCAAAGAACTGAAATTAAAATATAAGAAAATAAGCAAATGGAAAGGTGGTGGTTATAAAATACCTTATCCTGACGAGTATTTTGATTTTATAATCTGTACAGATACATTGCATCATGCTCCAAAATGGAGATATTTCGTTAGTGAAATATGTAGAGTTATGAAACCTGGAGCAAAGATATTTGTTGGAGAGGAAAGAAGATGGTTCCCCCAATATATTCTAAAAAGTCCACATGACAACATGCCGTTCACAATTCTTTTGCCCAAAAAATTGAGAGTATGGATACAAAAGAATATACTAAAACTTCCTTCATTAGACCACTACATGTTTTCCTTTTCATTTGAGATAAAAAACGCTTTCAAAAAGTACGGAGTTGAACTCAAAGATATAGATCATATGAAAAGAGAGGTTTTTGAAAGAAACAAATATCCTGAAATAATATGGCCTGTATACAACCTAATGTTCATGCATTTTATAGGAACAAAACAAAAGTGATAATATGAAAATCTTACTTGCAAACCCACCAGGTCTTTGGCTCAGATGTAGATGGGACATAAAGCTACCAAAGGGTGCTGCCAACTATTTTCCTTATCCTGTAAGGCTTGCTTATGCAACTTCAGTTCTAAAGAAGCATGGTTATGATGCTCATATAGTAGATGCCACTGCATCGGAGATGACAAGAAAAGAATTTCTAAAAAAAGTCAGAGAAATAAAGCCCGATTTAATAGTATGGGAAACCACTGCATCTTCTTTCGAACATGATCTTAAAACAATGAAGATGATTAAGAAGTTTAATTCTAAAATAAAATTCGCAGCTTCAGGTTATCATGCAACCCCGGCGTATAATGAATGTGTCAATGCAGGATACGATTTTGCAATAGTGGGTGAGTGTGAATACAGCATTCTTGGTCTTGTTAGATGGCTAAACAAGGAAGAAAAAAGTTTTCCTGCAGGCGTTGCTGCAAAAGGACAAAAATTCAGACCAAGACCATTGATACAAGATTTGGACGAGCTTCCTTGGCCAGAAAGAGACGAGCTTCCAATGGACAAGTACAACGATCCAAAGCTTCACGGTTTCAATGTAGTCATGATTACTTCCAGAGGATGTCCATGGGGATGCAATTTTTGCACTGTTGAAACTTACTATAGGCAAAAAAGTTATAGGATGAGAAAAGATGTTAACGATATTGTAAACGAAATGGAATATCTTTGGAACAAATACAAACCAGACGAGCTTTACTTTGATGATGACAACTTTAGCATTAACGAGTCACATGTCAAGAAAATTTGCAAGGAACTGATACGAAGAAAATCGAAAGTTAAATGGAACTGCATGGCAGATGCCAAGATCAGTTACAATACATTAAAAATTATGAGAGATGCGGGTTGCACAGGGATAACAATAGGGGCAGAGTCCGCTGATGACAAAGTTCTCAAGCAGCTGGAAGGCAAGCCCATAACAAGAAAAGACATAAAAGAATTCGTTGAATCGTGCAACAAGCTCGGACTTAGAACGCACCTTTGCTGGGTGTTGGGCATGAAGGGTTCTACCAAGGAAAGCGACAGGGAAACAATAGAGTTTGCAATAAACCTGCCGTCTGACACTTTGCAGTTCTCAGTCTGCATGCCGTTTCCAGGGACAAGGCTCAACAAGTGGTGCAAGGACAACGATTTGTTTGTTGAAACCGACTGGAAGAACTTTATTGCAAACACCGAATGCGTTGTCGACCTTCCTGGATACACGCACGACCAGATAAAGGAAAACCTCAACTTGGCAAACAAGCTCTGGTACAGGAAGATGGTCACGAAAAGACCCGACATCATAGTTTTCCATTTTTACAACCTATACAAATACAAGGGACTTAAGGGAGCGGCAAAAGTGCTTTTGAATTCTGTGATAAAACCGAAGGGTAATTAGATGCCTCAAGTTTCAGTAGTAACCATAGCGAGAAACGAAAGAGACTTGAGAAAGCTAAAAGAAGCTCTCAAGAAACAGACATTCAAAGATTTCGAGCTAGTATATTCTACCAAAAAGGGAATACCCCAGGCAATGAACGATGCCATATCAAAAGCCAAAGGAGAAATAATTGTCATAACAGAAACAGACGCAATGCCAATGACAAACACGTGGCTTGAAGAGATGGTCAATGCTGTCAAGAAAGAAAACAGAAATGACAAAAAGAAAAGAACGCTTGTAAGGGGAATCGAGGTGACGCCCTCCACATGGGACTGGTCCAACTTTGCCGCCTATGCGAATGTGATGAAAGAAAACAAGCTTGACGAGTCCTTCCCCATAGCAGAGGACACCGAGCTTTACGCAAGGCTTAGGAAAAGGGGCTACAAAGGAGTCGAACTTCCGATAGCCCCCGTTCTGCACGAAAGAAGCAATTCAGTTTCCAAGATGATTAGAAACAATTTCCTTTACGGCATACTGCTTGTCAAGATACAGATGAAGTACGGCCAGGCAGGCTTCAAGTCCAATTTCAAAGGCAGCGGCAAGAAGAACGCCTTCAGCCTTTTGAAAAGGGAACTGGGTCTTATAGTTTCTAAAATAGGCTTTCTGCTCGGAACTTTAATAGGGGCAGTGCTCTACTATCCTACTAGGAAAAAGTGATTCTATGAAATGCTGGTTCACGCTAAACGAATTGAAAAAAAGAAAAGCATACGAGGCTTTCTTGCATCTGTATCGATACAAGTACGCTGCCAAGAACCTCAGGGGAAAGGTCCTAGACATTGGCTGCGGGGCGGGCTTTAACCTGAAAAACAAGAACTGGTACGGCATAGACATGGACAAGGAAGCGATAAAGATGTCCAAGAAAAAGGGCATAGTAAAACTAGGAAGCATATCCAAGATACCATTCAAGAACAACACATTTGAAGGGGTTTGCTGCCTTGAGGTGATAGAGCATGTGCCTGGAAAAAAGAGCCCTGTAAAGGAAATAACCAGAGTGCTAAGGACTGGGGGAAGAGTTGTGATATCAACTCCCAACCCCAGGCTCATAAACTTTGCAAAAAGGCTTGGATGGAGCGACGATGTCCACGACTCAAAGGACTATTTCATAGAGGAAAAGGAATTAATCAACATTTTCAAGAAGAACGGCTTCAAACTAAAGGAAGCGAGGCACTTTTTCTGGATACCCTCAAGCCTAAGGTTCCTATTCCCCCTGTCAAGGGCTCTAGGAGAGCTATTCAGGCCCATCTGCTACAACTATATGCTTCTGCTTGAAAAGCAGGCTTAAATTTATTTACAATTCATAATAATTAGTAAGAACAGGTTTTGACATGAAAGTAACGTTTTTGATACCACCAGCATACCCGCAGAGCAGGGCTCCGGAGAGGTGCTTTGGGTGCAACTATGGCCTTTCGTTCCAGCAGCCCATACACATACTCTACCCAGCGGCAGTTCTTGAAAAGGCCGGCTTTGATGTAGAGTTCATCGACTGTGTGGTGCAAAAGAAGAGCAAGAAATGGCTGGAAAATTATGTTGAAAATAAGAAATCCGATGTTTTCGTGTTCTTTACAGTGTATCTTGCTGAGAAGACCGACATCTACTGGAGAGACAGGATAAGGGAGCTTAACAAGGACGCCATAGTCATATTCATGGGACCTGAGCCCACAAGAGTTCCTGAGAAATATCTAAGCGATGAAAAGACTTTCGTTGTAAGAGGCGAGCCAGAGTATATTATTCTCGACCTAATGAATAAAATCAAAAAGAAATCCGATAACCTTGAGGGAATCAACGGCCTTAGCTTCATGAAGGGCAAGAAGGTCTACAACATCTATCCGAGGCATTACATAGACAATTTGGACAAGCTGCCGTTTCCGGCAAGGCATTTGATAAAAACGCCTTATGCTTACTTTAATCCCAAGCTCAGCAAAAGGCCCACAACAACAATGTTTACAACAAGGCAGTGCTGGGGCCAGTGCATATACTGCATACCAGCGGCTTACAACTTTGCCAGGGAAATTGAGTGGAAGAACAAGTGCGGCAAAAAGCCTCCAATGACAGAAAGGTCGCCAAAGAACATATACGAGGAATTCAAACAAGTCAAGAAACAGGGATATAGGTCTGTTGCTATAATGGACGACAACTTCATGGGAGTCCCGACAAAGGGCTACAAGGAAAGGATAATGAAGATATGCGACCTAATCAAGCCCTTGAAAATGGAATGGGGATGTTTGGCAAGGGCAGACCAGCTGCAGGACGAGGAAGTCTTGCAGAAGATGAGAGATTCCGGTTGCATGTACGTTGACATAGGCGTTGAGAGCTTTGACAAGAAGGTTCTGGACTATGTCAGAAAGGGCACAACTCCAGGAGCTCAGATGAACGCTATAATACTTCTAAAGAAGGTCGGCATCCAGCCAAAGATAAACATACTTTTGGGAGCTTCACCCCTTCAGACAGTCGATGATATCAGATGGACTGTCAAGATACTAAAGATGCTAGACATAGATTTTGTGTCTTTTGGCATTGTGGCTCCTCACCCCTCATTGGAATTCTACAAGATTGTCAAGAAGAACAAGTGGTTCACAACAAAGTCAGGCGACTGGGAGGGAATAGACCCGTACAACACAGGCATAGTTGATTTTCCCGAGATGACGCACGAGCAATTGGAGTACCTTGTAAAGTGGTGCTATAGGGTATACTACCTAAGGCCCTATTACATCTTCAAGAGGCTTAGGAACCTAAAAAGTGTAAGGGAACTTTTCGAGGACGCAAAGATCGCATTCAAGCTTTTCTTTAGAAGGCGCGTTCTTTAGTTTTTTAACAAACCGCTCTTGTATTTTATGGCATACCTGATATAGTCCATCCCCATTTTCCAAAGATTCTTCTTTTCCTTGCCTTTGTCATATTTGCAGGATATCTGAACAGATTTCGCCTTTAGATTATTTCTGCCAGCTATCTGAAGTATCTCAGGTTCTATGCCAAAGCCGTCCAATTTCAACGAGGGCTCTATTATTTTTATGGCTTTTTTGGAATAGCATCTAAAGCCTGATGCCACGTCGTCAAAGTCACCGCTTGACAGCATCTTGACTATTATGCTTGACATTTTGTTGAAAAATTTCCTGATGCCCGGCTGTTTTGTTTCTCCCTTGTACCTTGTCCCTATTATTATGTCGCAATTTTTGTCATTGATTTGGGACAATAGCAGTTTAATTTCCTTTGGATCGTGCTGCCCGTCGGAATCAAGAGTTACCAGTATGTCGCCGTTCTCTTTTAGAAATCTTTTAAATCCAAGCCTTGTCGCATATCCCTTGCCGCGATTTTTTTTGTAAGAAATTATTATTACTTTCCTGTTTTTACCAAACTCATTTTTTACCTTTTCAAAAGTCTTATCCTCGCTGCCATCATTAACAAAAATGACCTTGTCTACATGATTCAAAGTGTTTTTTATGACAAGATTTGCCATCTTTTCCTCGTTGTATGCGCATATGAGCGCGTATGTTTTCATGTTATACCTTTTATTTTTTTTCAACCTAGCCGCTGATGTTAGCCGACTGCTTAAGTTCCATTGCCTTTCCTATTAGAAAATCTAGCGAAAGGTCCTCGTGCGGCTCTAGATTCATATAGTATCTTATGAAATTTTCCTTTGGAACCGGAATGCTGTCTATGATAAAGTGGATGAACATTGAAAGTCCCAGGAATAGGAAGAACAACATTAGGTATCTTCTTGTTTTCATTTTGTCTTTTACAAAATAAGACAAAAGCAGGCCAGACGAGCTTGCAATCAATATCAGAAGATGGTAGAAGAATATCATCTAGTCCTTCCTCCACAAGAACAGGCCTATCCCGAAGAACAAAAAGAAGAATGTTATGGGAAACCAATGAAAATACGCCACGTTGAAAAGATGGTCAACGTCAACAAGTATTAGGCCAAAAAAAAGACCCAGCATTGAAAAGAAAACACATTTCAAGTCGTCTTTCATCATACCACTTTGTATATCTTTACCTGCTCGTTTCTAAACACCTGTTCAAAGTGATCAAGGCCCTGGCCCTCTAGCATGAACATTCTAGTAAAGACCGTGTTTCTTAGGTTGTCTGGTATTATGACAATGTACTGATAGTGCCTGGGCATCCAGACAGTCATTGGTATTGTCTGATTGGTGAATCTTGCATTCAGCTTGCTTTCCAATGGCGACAGCGCTTCAACCAACTGATTAATCTCCTCCTGGCTAAAGCTCACTGCAACCGGCTCGGTTCCGTTGTAATAGATAAACTCGTCAAAAAGCGCTATGTCTATGCCCTGCATGAACATCGGTATTGGTATTTGCGTATTGTAAATCATCAATTGCGAAGTGTCCGACATTGCATAGTTGATAAACATTACATTGCCTCCCTCATCCACTGACTGTGACGTCTGGCCCAGTTGTATGTATAGCGGGCATGACGCGTCAGCTGTCCCGTCGCAGCCTGTTCCGAAATACTGCAGCCACCTGTACTTTCCTATGAGGTCGTCTGAAGCTATCCAGTAAACGTCGGTCGAATCGCCCGTGTACTTTCTTATCAAGTCAAGGGATTCTTGCTCGCTTGATGTGGCCATTATCTTGCCAAGGTCTGTTATCCTGTCGTTTATTGTGTAAAGACACTGGTTCTGGCAGTGGGCCCCGTCAGCAAAGTTCCTTCTCTCGGCAAGGCCGTTTATCATGTGGCCAGGGTCCCACCAAGTGCCTACCAAGGAAAGTTCTGATGTTTCTGATCTTAGGAATTCCCAGGCACTGTCCCAGTTGGCGTTCATGTCAGGCCCTAGCTGCTCGCCCATTGCAAGGCTTACCTGCATTCCTATCAAAGCTATGAAAACTATGGAGCCTATGACAAGAGTCTTTTTGATGTCACTGTCCTTTACCCATTCAACAAGGCTTCCAAACCCGGTTGCTATCATTGTTATGAAAAGGGTTGACGTGAACTCTGTGAACCTAACACCCCTGAAGGTAGTGTATATGCCTATGGCAAAAAGCGTCAAAAGGAAGGAGAACTTCATATAATCCTTCTTTTTGAAGCTTGCAAAGAAGCCGAAAGCCATCAAGGAGAAGAAAGCTACCAATATCGAAACGTCGATTGCTCCTATGCCTGTGACAAAGTTGCCCATTGCAACAGACCATCCGGAGACGCTGAATATGTTGAAAGGCTGAAGCTCGGCTATTGAAATGTTTACTATCCAGTTCTCTGCGCTAAAGGCAAAGCCAACAACATTTCTTATGTGAAGCAGTATATTTTCACCGTTTATTGCAGCAAGTCCTGTAAGGCCTGCTAGCAAGGCCACAAGGAATAATGCGTTGCTCTTGAATTCGTTGAATAATTCCTTGAACCTTTCGGCATTTAGCTTCTTGAAAAATCCTTCACCAACAAGGAACTTTACAACTGCGTATAGGATTACAAAGCCCAGTATGATGAAGTAGGAGTAGAATGAGTAACCCCATGTCATAAGGAAGCCGAAAAAGCCGCCTAGCGCCATGCAGTAGCTTGCGACAGTCTTTCTCTTTACAGCATAGTATCCAAGGTAAATTGTCAACATAAGGAAGAAAAGCACTATCTGGTCAGTGTCGTACGAGCTGCCAAATGTTCTTGTGAGTATCTGAGGGGCTGTTCCTATCAGAAGCGCTGCGAAAAGCCCTCCGTATTTGTTGGAAAGCTCCCTTCCAAGCAAAAACGCTGGTATGACCATTGCCGCGCCGTATATGGCAGCCATGTATGCTGAAACAGTCAGAAGGCTAATACCTGAAGACTGAACCATCCAGTAAACAAAGGATGTTATGTAGAACATCAAAGGCGGGCTTGTGTTGTACTCGAAAAGCCTGCCAACATAATATGTCATCTCGTCCCATATCGGCAGATGGCCGTACTCGGCAACATAATAGGTGTACCTGTACTGCACAACGGGGTCGTATGAGACTATCCTGTCCTCTATTATGTTTAGTGACCTTATCTGGTACGAGTAGAGCAAAATAAAGATTAGGACAAATACCCACCATTTGCTCTTAAGAATACCAATTACGTCCATGATCAACTAAGAAGAATTAGAAATAGAACTATAAAAAGTTTATTTGGCGCTATGCAAGCAGAGCAAAGCTTGCTGCCAAAAGCAGGACGTTTTGAAGCACTGCAAATACCGCGAATTTCTTGACTTTGCCTGTCCCTTGCAGATAGTAGGTGTATATCACATTGTAGCCGAAAAGCAGGCTCATTATGACAAGGACCTTGAAGAAGAAAAGACTTTGCATATAGCTCTGGAAGAACATGCCGAATATTATGTCGGAGATCAGAAGAACGCCGGCTATGCCTACAATGACTATGGGCGTATAGAGCTTGAATACCTTGATTAGCATTCTTTTGGCATCGCCCATTCTGTCCAGACCCTTAAGTTCAGACACTTTGGGCATTATTACAAAGGAAACCGCGTTGGGAATTAGCATGGCTGCAAAGTAAAACAGAAATGCGAAAGAGAAATAGCCAACAGCTTCCTGAGAGAAGAATATGCTAAGTATGGGCACTATAACGTAATACATGCTGTTTATTACATAGACTGCGTGAAGCGGCAGGCTGAAATTTTTGAATATCTTTTTTGCGTCAAATGACTTTTTTTTGCCGAGTTTTTGCTTCATGAAAAATCTTATAGAGAAAATGTTACCAAAGACATACCCCATACTCCAGCCCAAAACCAGGTAAAAAACTCCGAAAAAGCTTAGCAAATAACCGAAAACAGCAGAGCTTGCAGTTACAAGAAACTGCGAGAGCGCAAATAACTTGAATTCCTGAAAGCCAAGCAGTATGTTTTGGAAAACATTGAGAAATACCACGCATGTCAGCACAATTCCCGGCACTATTAGGTAACCAAGACTTGGGTCTTTTAGAAAAATAAGAGTCAGTTGATTCTGGAGAAGTATTACTAAAATGATTAGAGCAATAAATGATACTAACTTTATGCCAATAAAGTACCTTATCAGGTATCCTAGCCTTTCCTTGTTTCTTTTCTTGAACTCGGCAATGTACTTTGTCAGAGTCATGTTCACTCCAAAATCGATTAGCATCGGCAAGAAAGTGAACAGATAGAATATAGTCCTGAAAATACCAAAGTCCACAGGTCCCAAGACATTTGAAATGAAGATGTCAACAACAAAAACTATCAAATTGGCCAAAAAAGTGGCTATGAATATCAGCCCGCTACTTTTGGCTATATCGGTTCTAAGAAGCGACAAAACAAACTTTTTCATTAAAATAAATAACGCGGGCCTAAGATAAAGATTTTTCCTTAGAAATCTTTATATGCGGGTTTTCTAAATAAATGTTAGTGATTTGTTTGAGAAAAGGCATGTATGGCAAGAGCATTACAGTATCATCACTTCTTATAATCTCGGCAATAATTTGCCTTACAATTGTCCTGCCAGGATATGCCGCATCGTTCGACTCTTCTGTTGATCCCTTGAGCCTAAGTGCAGCAACGCCCGATCAGACAATAAACTTTACAATCAGCAACATTGATCCTGAATTCAACATAACCCAGGTTAACATAACGCTTCCAGGCTCTTTCATTCTTGTCGACTCCACTAACTGGACATCCGCTTTGGACGCCCCGTACGACAACACGACCAGCATGGTATATTGGATGAACAACACCGAGATAGGCATTGTCGAGAACGGAACAGAGCAGTACTTTGCCGTTGATGTCAACGTAATGCCCATGGCCAACACATCCTTTGACATAAACGTCTCAACTCTTGATGCAAACGGAACTTACAATTCAACCAACGTTACGATACTTGTAAATGACACGATGATACCTGTTTTGATGGGGGAAATAAACACAACAGTTTCAACTTTCTCGCCTTCAACAGAAACTGTTTTTAACATGTCAATAAACGACAATGTGGGCGTTAACTCGGCCCTTATAACAGTCATGAACTCTACTGATGTTTTAATCAACAACGCTTCCATGTCAAACATAAGCGTGGCCAACTACTCTTATTCCGTTGTCCTTCCGGCTGGGTCTTTCAACTGGACTGTATATGCAAGCGATACTTCCGGCAACTGGAACTCTTCCGTAACTTCCAATTTTTCAATTGCTCAGGCTGATAATGAAATCAATGTTTACCTAAACAACGGCACAGAATATGCAAACCAAAACATTGGCGGTGTATACGGCACACAGATAAACGTCACAGGAATTTGTGATGCAGGCACTTGCATGGTATTTAGAAACGGAACCGACGTAACATCTGAAAATCTTACGGATGTAACCATCGGAGCAGGTGTTTGGGAATATATTGTGAACACGACACTTTCACAGAACTATACTGATAATTCAAGCACTTACTATGTTATGATAACTCAGGCCCCTGTCATGCTAAGCCTTGCAAACAACATCTCGTGGTCTGGAACTTATCCTGACGTTTCAATGACAACGGGAACAGGATGCCCTTCGCAGATAACATGCGGCCTTTACAGGGAAGGCCTGGACGCTTCCTCTGAGAACGCTACAGGAACAATTCTCGGCGCAGGAGCTCACAATTATACTTTAAACACATCAGGAAACACCAACTATTCTTCCAACACGACCGCAAACACATTGGTAATAGCTCAGGGAACTCCCGATGTCCAGGTTTTCATAGACAGTGACGGCCAGAACAAGACGGTCCAAGTTCCAAATTCCGTTGAGATAAGGGGAAACTCTACAACAACAATAACCCCGCCGACATTTACTTTGTTTGCAAAAGGAACAAACTCGTCCGGAAATCCAGCAACAATATCAGGCGCCTTTGAAATAGGCGTTTACAACGTAGTTTACAACACATCAGGCAACGCCAACTGGACATCTGCCTCGAACAGCAGCATATTCCTCATAGTCACTACCAATGCAACAAACCCTGTAAGCCTTACAATTAACAACAGCACAGCATATGACAACCAGAACGTCTCGATAACATACGGGACATCTGTTTATGTCAACTGTTCAAATGACTATACCGGATCGGGCTCATGCTTCCTATACCGTGACGGAGTATACCTTGGCACAAACGAGACCGTCAACTTGGGTGCAGGCACATACGCATACAAGGTTAACACGACCGGAAACGTCAACTATTCTGCGAACTCGTCTGGAATAACATACTATCTAATTGTTTCACAGGCTAACAACCCTGTACAGCTTTTGCTTAATGACACTTTGAACGGCAATAAAACTTACACATACCCAGAGGCAGTAAAAGCCAATGCCACTTCAACAATCGGCAATGTTTCCATATACAGAAACGATGTCGAGGTAACAAACGGAACCTTGACAGCTGAGGAAAACATACTTCTTGGCAACGGCACATACGCATACAAGGTCAACGCGACCGGAAACGCCAACTATTCTGCAAACACAACCGGTGTTACATATTATGCCTTAGTCAACAAGGGCGCAACCTTGGTTTCGCTTTTGCTAAATGGCGAAGCTGCAGACCAGACTTCGACCTATCCTAATTCAACAATAAACGCAACAGCAGTTTCCAATGTTTCAGGACTGTATGTCCAGCTTTGGAGGAACGGCACTTTGATATCCAATGCCACAACAGTCGCATGGAACAGCAGCACATGGCCTGCATGGGACAACAACTTTAGCGCCAAGGTCTTGGGCAATGACAATTATACAGAATCTTCCCTAGTTGACTTTTGGTGGAATGTTTCCCAGGCCTCAAACCCGATAGCATTGTACCTCAACGGCACATCAAACAACACCACTTACGCATATCCTGATGTCATCAACGCCACTGCAGTTTCTGCGGGCGGAGAAGTGTTCCTTTACAGGAACGCATCACCAATATCAAACGGCACATCTCCGCAAAACGAGATCATAAGGCTCGGTAACGGAACTTATGTCTTTGCAGTAAACGCCACAGGCAACCAGAACTATTCTGCAAACTCAACAAACATCACCTATTACGCTTTTGTAAACAAGGGAATTTTGAACCTAACCGTTAACATGAGTCCTTCAAGTTCTGTTGTAACAGGCAATAGGACAACGGTTTCTGTTTTGGAGAGCAATGTGGGTGATAGCGATGTCAACTACACACTCTACAGGGACGGTGCGCTTTTAGATAATGTAACCAACGAGTCGGCTATTCTCTCGGTCGGAAGCTACATTTACACGCTAAATGCAACAGGCGGAGACAACTGGACGGCAAACTCCACCGGAATAAACTCCACTCTTACAATAACAGCTGGAAGCGCAGCTGCATTTGTGTCAACAGGAGGCTCGGGACCATTGCCGCAGGTAATAGATGTTGACAGGGAAAAAGGAAAAGCCAATGTCACCATAGGCTCCATGTCAGCGGGCCAGACAACCAACGTTTCCATAACAAAAACAGAGGATGTGGTTGTCAGAAAAATAAGCATAACAGTAAAGAACGCAGCAAATGACATTCAGATAAGGATCACAAAGATTGCAGGAGCTCCTGCATCCGTATCACATGAAATCGAAGGAAACGTTTACCATTATATGAACATAGATAAGGAGAACATAGACAACGATGATATTAATCAAACTGTAATTAGATTCGCAGTCAATAAAACATGGCTTGAACAAAACAACATAAACGCTGCAGAAGTTAGCATGTACAGATGGGAAGAAACGTTGTGGAACGAACTGACAACTACCATTGTAAGCAACGATTCAACAGAGTACATATACGAGGCGGTTTCACCCGGATTTTCAACATTTGTTATAGGTGTTAGTGGAAGCCAGGCAGAGGCCCCTGTTTGCATAGAGTCGTGGTCTTGCACTGACTGGTCCGAGTGCGCAGCAGACGTACAGACAAGAACCTGCACAGACTCGAACTCTTGCGGCACAACATCTGACAAACCTGCAGAAAGCCAGGCTTGCGAGATGGAGGCAATTGTGGCTCCTGGGGGAGATGACTTCCCAGTTTTTGAGGTTTCCCTTGTGGCAGTTCTAATTGTCATTCTCATACTCTTTGTATTGCTTGAAGTAACCGGACACATCAAACTTAGCATGTTCAAGGAGCTTTTCGGCAGGAAAAAAAGCCACAAAACCAATCTTTACGAGCTCTCCTACAGGCTAGAAGAGCCTGAAAACGAGTGAATTTTTCTAAGCTAATATCCTTATTTAAAGATTTGGTTACATAGAACTGATAGTGTTACTATGACTAAGGAGTTAAAACAGCTCATATTTGTTTTCATGCTGATATCTGGCATGGCAACAGTGGCATTCGCAGCCCCAACATACTCTTCTGTTACTGCTAATACGATAACAACTGCTAGCGGCAACCAGACAACGCTTAGCGTTTTCTGGAACAGCACAATGCCTCTTTCAACAGCCACCATGTTTACCAACGAGACAGGTGTTTGGACAGAGTATGTAAAGCCCATCGAGTACACAGAGGAGCTAGTTCCTATATTATACTATCACGGAATAGGCGAAACCTACCCGTCACCATACAACACAAAGGTCAGCGACTTTATAGCGCAGATGGATTACCTATATGAGAACAACTACAACACCATAACCTTTGCAGAGCTTTTGGAGCACATGAATTCTGGCACAAAGCTGCCTGAAAAGTCGGTTGTAATAACTTTTGACGACGGCTGGAAGGACCAGTACCTTAGCGCATTCCCGATTCTAAAGAGTCGCGGCTTTACAGCCACGTTCTTCATAATAACTGGCACTGCCATAAACAACTCCATATATCCAGGCTACATGAATATATCACAAATCCAAGATTTGTACGCATCCGGAATGGAGATAGCATGCCACTCCAAAACACATCCTATCGGAGGACTTGTTAATTCTACAAACCTTGACATAGAAATCAACGAAAGCACGCAGGACATATATGACATGATCGGTGTTTATCCAAAGACATTCGCTTATCCAGAAGGTGTTTTCAACGATACCATAATAGAATGGGTGCAGCAGAATGGTTACATAGGCGCTAGGGCAATAGAAAAAGACGGTGTTTATGCTGGTTGGACAGAGCCAAGATTTGCATACCTAAAAGCTTCTGCCAACGACACGGAGAAGTTCACAATAGGCTCAAACATAATAGATGCCAATACAACCCTTAACGGAACATCTTATGTAAGCTTTGAGAAGCTTGTAAACTATACCAGGAGAAACGAGTTCGAGGACATGTACAGCATAGTTTCGGACATCGGTTCGTATAACATTTCACTCGAGGACCAATTTGAGAAAGACAGCTTCTCTAGCATAGCAATGCCTGACACAGGGGACAAATTGTCAGTCGGTGTTTTGATACCCGTTTCAGACTACTACAACATAACTTTCAGAGTTCTGACAGGGGGCTGGAACGTCTCTGATCCCAGCTCATACAATCCCAATCTTAATACTTATGATTATTTCATAGACGCAGCTCCTTATTCGGAGAGCATATTAAACGATTATGTGAATGACACACACACGGTTCCCGGCGGGGACAATGTCACTGAATGGGGATATGTGTGGGGAAGCCAGGTTCTCTGGAACATATACATGACAGCAGGTTTCCATGATATTAGCGTTGTCTCGGGAAACGACTGGAATATGGTAGACTATTTCACAATAGACTATTCGGACAAAATAATCAATGCAGCCAACTACTACAACTCGCCAAGAAAGCCTAGAAACTATGAGGCATGGACAAACTTCACTTGGAAGAACGACTCGATGCCTTTTGGAAACTTGGTTAGCTGGAAGGTTTATGCAAACGACACTTCAGGTAATAGCAACACCACAGAAGCGTTTAGCTTCAATGCTATAATCGTAAACAGGTCTTTGACATGGAACAGTAGTGATGCACAGACAGTTGATGTTTACAGCCCAACCAACTACAGCAACTTTAGCATAACTTGGGTAAACAACACTGCAGCATTTTCCGAGGCATACCTTGAGAACAACTTTACAGGAAACTTGACGAATTCAACAATGATTGGAACATATCCTAATTATTATTACAACTCATCGCCTTTGGCAGCAGGCACATACCAATACAGGTTTGTTGGTATAGATGCGGCAGGCACGGTCAATGCCACTAACAAGACAGAGTTTACCATAGCAAAGGCAGAAAATTTAGTATCGCTTATACTAGATGACGTTGTAAATGAAAACAGGACATATGTATATCCTGAGATGATAAACGCTACAGCAATATCGGAATTCGGGAACGCATCTCTTTACAGGGACGAGGTTCTTGTTGAAAACAAAACAGAATTGGTAAGACTTGGCAACGGCACATACGCATACAAGGTAAACGCCACAGGCAACCAGAACTATTCTGACAATAATACCGATGTTACTTACTATGCATTTGTCAACAAGGGCGTGCTAAACATTACTATTGATTTTGATCCTTCGGACGTTATCGAGCTTGGAAGCCAGACAACTGTTTACGGAATAGAAAACAACATAGGTGACGATGACGTTAACTATACCTTGTATAGGAACGACTTTTTGTCAGCTAACGAGACGCCATACAAGGAACTTGTGTCCCCAGCAATGGGAATATACAACTACACATTCAATGCAACAGGAGGCGCAAACTATTCGGCAAACGAGTCCGGAGTTTGGGCTTTGCTTACTGTGCAGCAACCTTCACCTACAATAATATATGGAGGCGGTGGAGGAGGCGGTTACATACCTCCTGTGAAAACAAAAACCGAAGAGGTTGAGGAAGAAGAAGTTGTTGTTGAACAAGAAGAGCCAGTGTATGTCGAGGAAGTAGAGGAAACAATAGAAGAGTGTGTTGAGGACTGGGTTTGCTCTGACTGGTCTTCATGCAGGGAAGGCGGCTCCGTAAGAACATGCGTTGATGCCAACGACTGCGGCACGGAAAATAGCAGGCCGAATGATTTCCAGGAATGCAACGATGAATCCAGAATAGCTGGAATGTTTAACTTCATCACAACGCCCACAGGCATGGGAATTGCAGCAATGGTTATCGTGTGCGCAGTGTTTTCGATATTCATGATAAACAGAAAGAAGATAAAGTAAAGAACTCTGATGAGGAATGTTCTTTATGAAAATCACAGCTATTATTGTAATTCTTTTGTTTCTTTCCTCAATTGTTGTTTATTCTTTGTACAATTCTAGCAAAGACGAGATATTCGTCGGGTGGCGCTCTTCAGAGTACGGCTACCAGCAAGAACAACAGCCTTCGTATTGGGTAGAATTTTCAAATGAAATGTCAAGCAAAATCCAAGGCTCAATTGCATCAGGCATTTGGATACTGGGCTCAAGAGACGGCGAAAGGGACTGCAACCTGAACTTTCCAGGAAATTTTGAATACCATAACATAGCTTTCTCCCAGGACGACATGAGCGAGGAATATCTGACAGTGTTCGATAGAAATAATCTGAAAGTGTGGCTGCAGGTTGAGCCTGCTGACGCTGATGTTGAAACTTTGATAAGGCTAGTTCTTGACAGATATTCTAATCATGATTCAGTCATAGGCTTTGGTATCGATGTCGAGTGGCTAAATTCAGCTGATAATTTTGAGGGAAGATTAGTGACAGAAAGCGAAGTTTCAGAATGGCTGCATCTTATCAAGACTTACAAACCAGAATACAAGCTTTTCCTAAAGCACTGGGACTATGAAAAGCTGCCAAGCAATTATCCGGAAGATGTTGTGTTCATATGCGACAGCCAGGGCTTTGAGAGCTATCATGAGATGCTTGAAGAGTTTAGGAAATGGGGTGAGCACTTTTCAGACGCAGAAGTTGCTTTCCAGTTCGGATACGAAGCAGACAGAAAAATATGGGAACAGTTTGAAGAGTCTGCAAGCAAAATAGGAAACGATATATTGGAAACAGTACCAAATACAGTCGGATTATATTGGGTTGACTTTACGATAACAGAAATTTTCAAAGTAAAAAATTAAATTAACAAATAATAAATGATTAACATGAGAAAAGCATTAGTTATTGTGCCAATACTTTTCGTATTTTTTATGTTGCTTTCCGTTTCTCCTATTTTTGGACCTAACCTATCAAATCCATCACATGTTTCGGCCTTTATTATATTTATTATTATGATTTTTGGAATGACTCTTTCTATTACAAGCTCTAGTCGAGTAATGAGAATTACCAATGAAAAAATGGGCTATGGTCCATACTTGCGCCTAAACAATTGGCCGTCAAAATTTTATGAGAGGAACAAAGACTCTACTGTTAATCTTCTTAGAATTAAAGAAGATTTCAAACCAAAAGTTGAATCTTGGAAAGAAGAATATAACAGAACATTAATGACAGATAAGGTTTTTGTTTTTGGTATTGTTCTTACTATTATTTCTGTAGTATTAATATTATACGATATGACAAGAATTTTCAATGTGTAAAATAAATTACAAGTCAACAACATCTCCGTTCACAGGAGCAATGGCGTCAAAGCCCCTTCCGCGAAGCTCGCTTGCAAACCTTTCGCAATAATCCCCGTGCAAGCACACGACCTTCTCAGGGTTCATCTTGTTTACAAAGTTGAAAAGCCCGTCCCTTCCTGTGTGAGCGGAAAAGTCGAACTTTTGTATGTTCATCTTTATCTTCAAGTCAAAGCCCTCTGTCACAAACCTTCCAGTGTCGACCAGATACCTTCCTGCAGTCTTAGGTATAAGAAATCCTGTGAATATTATGGAACTCTCCACGTTGTTGTAGAGCGACTTTACATACCTGACAGAAGGACCGCCCTCCAAAAGGCCAGATGTCGTGACAATCGCGCACGGGTCCTTTATGACCTTCTTTCTCATGATGTCGCTGTCAACCACCCTTGCCCTTCTAAACGCCTTTCTTAATGCCTTGGGGTCTCTTATGAACTCCGGGTGGTCAAGCGATATCTCGGTGGCCGACCTTGCCATGCCGTCAAGGTAAACAGGAAAATCGGGCTTGAAAGAGTCGATTGTCATCAAGACCTCTGCAGCCCTTCCTATGGCAAACGAGGGTATTACAGCAACCCCTCCGTTGGAAACAGTATCCTGCACTGCATTGAAAAAGCCCTTGTCAGTTTCCTTTCTTGGTGGGTGGTCCCTGTTCGAATAGGTGCTTTCCATTATCAGAACGTCGATGTCCTTTGTCTTTATGTTGGCTCCCTTGAGAAGCCTTGTCGTGTCGGTGTTGAAATCCGATGTGTAGAAAATCCTCTTGCCCTCGATTTCAAGAATGCAGCAAAAGCTCCCTGGTATGTGGCCCGCGTTGAAGAACTCTAGCGTATAGCCGTCCCCCTCGTAATTTTGGCCGTATGTTATCTCGACCCTGCTTTTTTTCATCCTTTCCATTTCTTTCCTGTCGAAATTCTTTTTCTTGTGCTCGATTCTTGCAATCTTTAGGCTGTCTCTTAGTATCATGTCGCCAAGTTCGAATGTGGTTATTGTTGAGAAGATGTCTGGCTTTTGCCTCTTGTATAGGGCCGGAGCAGAACCCACGTGGTCCAAATGGGCGTGGTTTAAAACCAAAGCGTCAACGCTCTTTGGCATAATCGGCATTTCGCCTGTCTCGACCTTTACACCGTAGTCGAACATTATCTTTTTCTTGGCTTCAACGAGAACAGCATTTTTGCCAACTTCCCTAAAACCTCCCAAACAATTCAATTTCATAATAATCTTAACCAGTTATAGTAGATAAATTAATATTTTGTTAATCTTCATAAGTCTTATGGAAAAGGTGGAAATAGGCTTCATAGGCGGCACAGGCCTTTATGACTCTAGCATGATTGACAATGTTTCAGAAATGGAGGTTGACACAGAGTACGGCAGCCCTTCTGATGTTTTCAATGTAGGTCTGATGAACGGCAGGAAAGTTGCCTTTCTTGCCAGGCACGGCAGAGGCCATACAATACCCCCTCATGAGATAAACTTCAAGGCAAACATAACAGGCTTTGCAAAAATCGGTGTCAATAGGCTAATTGCCTGCTGCGCTGTCGGTTCGCTTAAAGAGGACTACAAGCCTGGAGACATTGTGATACCCGACCAGTTTGTTGACTGGAAGAAGAATTCGACCACATTTTACAACACTGGAAATGTCAGGCATGTCTCGTTGGCAGACCCCTTTTGCTCTGAAATAAGAAACGCTTTGATTGCTACATGCAAGGATTTGGGAATTGCCTGCCATACGAAAGGAACATATGTATGCGTCGAGGGCCCGAGGTTTTCTACAAGGGCTGAAAGCTTGATGTTTAGGAATTTCGGAGACATCATAGGTATGACAGGAATTCCCGAGGCTGTTTTGGCAAGGGAAAAGGAAATGTGCCTTGGCATACTCGCAACTGTCACCGACTATGATGTCTGGGCAGATAAGCCGGTTACATTCGACGAGATAAAGAAGACCATGAAAGAAAACAATGAGAAGGTCAAGAAAATAATCAAGCAAGTTGTAAATAATATTCCTAATGAAAGAAACTGCATCTGCAAGGATGCTTTGAAATCCGCCTAAAGCTTAACCCAGCCAAGTCTTTTCTCTAAAACCTTTCCTGCTTCATTAAGCTCGTCTAGAATTTCTGCAATCTCCTCGACGTAGATGTCAACTTTGAAGTTTTCCTTAAGGTCTATTTGGATCTTTTTTATGTTCTTTGGCCTTTCTGTGTCTAGAACCTTTGGTATTATGTTGCACATGTCCTCGACATAGTTCCATGGAAATATGACCCATTTCCAGTCTATCTCCTCGCCGAAAAAATCCGGTAAGAACTTTGATTCCTTCATGTGAAACACTGCCATGCTCTTTAATTCCAACGGGTTCAAGCTCCTTATGAAATCCATCGACACCTTCATGCTCTCCCCGCTGTCTGTTATGTCATCAACTATTAGAACCTTCTTTCCTGTCAGGTCAAAACTTATGGGATACCTTATCTTTGCCTCGCCGTCCTTGCTTGCCGTTATGCCCCAGTGGTCGACCTTCATTGAGACCAAATCCTTTATTATCAGCATGTCGCACACATTTCTTGCAGGAACATAGCCCCCTCTTGACAGGGCAATAACAATGTCCGGCTTGAAATTTTGCTGCTTCATTTCCCTAACAGCCTTCTTGCATGCCTTGCTTACATAGTCCCAGTTGGGCATCCAGCATTCGAAATTTTCCATAGAACCTTAATTATTTTTCAAATATTTATATCATGCAACTCAAAATGATAATAGTGATTGGATGGATTTGGAAAAAAGACTAGAACTGATAAAAAGCGTTGGTGAAGAGATAGTCACAGAAGAAGAGCTAAAAATTCTTCTTGAGACAAATCAGCATCCAATAGTTTACGACGGTTTCGAGCCTTCTGGACAGATGCACATAGCGCAAGGCATAATGCGAGCCATCAATACCAACAAGCTTCTTGAAGCCGGTTGCAAGTTCAAGTTCTGGGTCGCTGACTGGTTTGCCTGGATGAACAACAAGATGGGAGGCGACATGGAAAAAATCAGCGTTGCAGGAGAGTATTTCATAGAAGTATGGAAGGCTTGCGGCATGGATACAAAGAAGGTGGAATTCATATGGTCAAAGCAAGCCATGGGAAATGAAGCATACTGGAAAAGGGTTGTTAGCATAGCAAGAGAAATAACTCTTAATAGGGTTCTAAGGACTGTCCAGATAATGGGAAGATCCGAAAAGGACACGCTGAGCGCGGCCCAGATACTATATCCGTGCATGCAGGCATCGGACATATTCGAGCTTGACGTTGACATAACAAATCTTGGGATGGATCAAAGGAAGGTTAACATCCTTGCAAGAGAGATTGCACCAAAGCTTGGGCTCAAGAAACCGGTTGTTGTCAATTATCACATGCTCATGGGACTTACCGCGCCTTCGGCAAACATAAATGATCCGATGGAAAGAAAGATTGCAATGAAGATGTCAAAGTCGATTCCAAGCTCTGCAATTTTCATGACAGACGCGTCTGATGAAATAAAGAAGAAGATAAGGTCTGCATACTGCCCTGAGAAGCAGATAGATGAAAATCCTATTCTAGAGTACTGCAAATACATAATATTTGAAAAGTTCAAGGAAATGAAAATAGAGCGCCCTGAAAAGTTCGGCGGCGATGTTGTTTACGCTAATTATGGAGATTTACAAAAAGCTTTTTTAGAAGGCAAGCTGTTCCCTCTGGATCTTAAGAATTCCGTTGCAACACATATTGACAAACTAATAGAACCTGTAAGAAAACATTTTGAAAACAATAGTCGTGCCAAAGAGCTGCACGAAACTGTAAAGAACATAAAGATAACAAGATAATGATAAAGTGATTAAATGCTTGACATAAAACTCATAAGAGAAAATCCTGATGTTATCAGGGAGAATCTAAAGAAGAGGGAAGCTCAAGAAAAAATAAAAATGCTAGACGAAGTTATAGATTTTGATAAAAAATACAGGGAGCTTTTGCAGGAAGTTGAGAGCTTAAAGTGCAAGAGAAATAACTTGTCAAAAGAAATTTCTGCCTTAAAGAAAGACGGCAAGGATGCTTCCAAACAAATGGAAGAGGCAAAGCAGCTGCCGCAGAAACTCAAGACAATGGAAGATGAGATGCTAAACCTCAAGGAAAAGATTGACTATAACATGATGAGAATTCCAAACATTCTTCACGAGTCTGTTCCTGTTGGCGCGGGCGAGGAAAACAACGTCGTGATAAAGACGTGGGGAAAGAAACCCGAGTTCGACTTTGAGCCCAAGAACCATGCTGACATTGTTACTTGTTTAGGATTATTAGACGAGGAAAGGGCTGCCAAGACTGCCGGAGCAGGTTTCTATTATCTAAAAGGATCCTTGGCGCTTTTGGAGCAGGCAATAATAAGGTATGCTGTCGAGTCATTGGTCAAGAAGGGTTACGTTTTTGTGATACCCCCGCACATGATGAAAAGAGACGCCTATGAGGGAATGGTTGACCTTGCTGACTTTGAGAGCGTGATGTACAAGATAGAGAACGACGACTTGTACATGATAGCAACAGCCGAGCACCCTGTTGGCGCGATGTTTAGAAACGAGACCATAAACAGGGAAGATTTGCCTTTGAAGTTCGTCGGCCTTAGCACCAATTTCAGAAG
>JAFGAZ010000019.1 GCA_016933455.1 Candidatus Aenigmatarchaeota archaeon | reverse complement strand
TATAATTTAAATAGGGCCGGTAGTCGAACGGTAAGACGCTGCTCTCGCACAGCAGAGATTCTGGGTTCAATTCCCAGCCGGTCCACTTTTTTTCTTCGGAGCTTCGTCAATGGGCTTGTTCTTGCCGTATTTGAGAAGCATTTTTCTAAATATCGTGTTCTTCCTGATTTGTTTGTATGTTCCTTCTCCGATGATTTTGCCTCTTGAGAAAAGGTAGATATAGTCAAATCTGTTTAGAAGATGCAGCCTGTGTATTGAAGAGATGATTGTCTTGTCCTTAAATTCTGAAAATATCTGCTCGTGTATTCTGACCTCGTTCATGTTGTCAACGCTGCTGGTTGGCTCGTCCAAAAGAATGATATCGCTGTTTTTTGCTGCAAGAAGGCCCCTTGCCAAGGCAAGTCTTTGCTTCTCGCCCCCGCTAAGGGAAACTCCCTTTTCCATAACGCTTGTGTTTAGGCCCTTTGGCAGTTTGGCCAAAACAGGCCTAAGCTGCGACATATCTATTGCTTTCTGCATATCATCGCGCTTTGTAGGAAGATTCATGGTAATGTTGTATTTGAAGGACTGGTTGAATATCTCTGGCTCCTGAGGAATTAATGTAACATGTTTTCTTATGCTCTCAAGTCCGCTTTCGATCTTCTTTCCGTCGCAGTATACATCACCGCTTTCTACTTTGTAAAGTCCTCTTATTAACAGAAGAATTGTGGACTTGCCAGAACCGCTTTCACCGACCAAGGCTATTTTCTGACCTCTGCTGAACTGGAAGTTTATGTCATCGATGTGTTTTGTCTTACCCCTTTGGTTGTACTTGAAAGAGATATTTTTCAAAGAAATATTCTGCCATTTCTTTGGAAGATTGATCGCCTCTTTTTTCTTTACCTTGCTGTAAGCATCGTCCAAGGAATACGAACCCACTATCCTTGCGTTGTAGCGAATGATGTTGCCGTATATTTCCGCGAATCGATAAAAGGTGTCTCCGACTTGTTTTAGATAGCCGTATAGCATGTAGAGGCTGCCTATGAGTATTGTTCCTGTCATTGCGAATTCAACAGAAGACCTGTATATGAGGGAAACAACCACCATGACCTGTATTGCTATACCTGCCACTGCCCATTTGAGCTCATCCAATATCACGGTTCTTTTGTATGTTTCAAAGCTTGCCATTCGCTTCTTGTTAATGTCCCTTGCGACGACGTTCTTCAGCCTAAGGGATATTATTGTTGTAACATTGCTTATGAAATCGAAAACAGCTGAAGAGTATTTGTTGTTGAAAACATTGAGTTCTCGGTACATTTTGTGCAAAACCTTGTCAAACCTTGTTATAACGAAAATGACAATGCTTGAAAACACTGTGGCGAAAACACCTATCTTCCAGTCAAGCAAGAACAAAATTATCAGGGATCCAAAAAGGCTGACTAGGGCGTATGTTATTTGGAATGTTATATGAGATGAAAATTCTCCAAGAGAATTGGAAGCCCTGTTTATCTTATCAATGGTATTTCCTGAATGATGGTCTTTGTGCCATTTGGTTGAAAGGTCTAGCACCTTGAATATCTTGTCGTTGATAAAGTTTGTCTTGACTAAAAATCCTGTCCTGCGCTCCAAAACACGCGCAATACCGTGGAATACCCAAAAAGACAAGGTTAGCAATAAGAGCAGCAATATGTTTAGCTGTATTCTAAACAGTTCCGCATCCGTTGTAATGGAATTTTGAATATCGTTGAAAATTATGCCTATTACATAAGGCGTTGCAAGCGAAATGATTCCAGCAATAACGAAAAAAAGCATGTAAAGAAAGAATATTTTCTTTTTCTTGCCAAGAAACTTCCATTCAGTCTTTAAAGCGTTTATAACAGGATGGGGAAGCTTTCTTTTTTGTGTTTTCATACAAGAAATATCCTGTTTTTTCTATATAATCCTAAGGCATCCATTCTTAATCTTTTTCGTCCTGGAAAAGATGAATGCTTAATAATCAATCAATACAACAAATTAGTCCGGCGATTCTATGATAATCAAAAATGACCAAAAAGCCAAGGAAAACTACAAAAGGCATGTTGACTGGAAGCAGCGCAGCAGAAACATTACAATAAACAACGAGATAATAAAGTTCACCAAGGCCTTTAGGGAGAATTTCATAACCCTGATAATCTCGGCAATGGGTCTTGTGGCGGCACTTAGCTGGAACGACGCTATAAAGTCTGCGATAGCCGCGCTCTTTCCTGCGGAAAGTGATTTGATATACAAGTTCTATGTAGCCATAACAGTGACCGTAATGGCAGTTGTCATAACGTACTTCCTGTCAAGGATAAAGACAAATGGCAAGTGTTAGATATTTTTAAAAGCCTTCTTGCAATATTTATCTTCAAGGGCGGGTAGCTTAGCCTGGTAGAGCGCCACGCTGATAACGTGGAGGTCGGGAGTTCGAATCTCCTCCCGCCCATTTTTGTGGTTTTATGTTCGATCCCGTAAAAAGAGCCGACATGCTAAGACCCTTGATGTTGAAGAACGGCAAGTTTCTCATATCAAGAATAGCAGGCACAGGCGAAGAGGTCAAGGAAGACGAAGATCGTATAGCATATTCTACTTATTTCAAATTCAAATGGTACATAGACCTTCCAGAACAGCTTTCTTTGTCCCCAGCAGAGCTTTGGTCGCCGAATCTTTTGGGCCTTGTGGATAACCCGCTCAGCTCTAGCTTGAGAGACATAAAAAAATTAGAATTCCAGAACCCGCCCTTCTCAGCAGCGTTCAGGATGAAAGGAAAGCACGGCGATCCCAAGGACTATAACAGGGCTTTCACAATACAGCTATCCGGTTGTAATTACAATTGCAATTACTGCTTTGTCCCGCCCGAAACGAACGCATGCAATCCTAACTTTTCAAAATATTTCTCTGTAAAAGAGATTGTCGATTATTTCCTAAAGGCAAGAGAAGATTTCAACGAACCCATCAACGTGGTAAGAGTCACAGGCGGAGAAAACATGATAGTGCCGGAATTTGTGATAGAACTCTACAACGAATTGGAAAAGATAGACGGCACGTATCTTTGGATAGACACAAACCTTTCAGCAACAAAGCATATGGAAAATGTGGAAAACGAATTGAAAGATGTTTTGAAAAGAAGGAACGTTGGTGTTACAGGCTGCTTCAAAGGAACTTGCAAAGAAGACTTTTCTTTGATTACAGGAGCTCAGCAATCTTTCTTTGATGACCAGTTCAAGGCTGCAAAATTATTTTTGGATTGGAAAACAGACCTTTATGTTTATCTGCCTGCCCTTGTTTACGGCAACAGTGTAGAACAAAAAATCGACGGATTTGTAAACATGCTACAGGCTTTGAACAAAAATCTACCGCTCAGGGTAGAGATGCTGATAATACATGAGTATCCTGCAGCCAAAAGAAACATGGAACTTAAGTCAAAGGAGAAAAGACCCATACCTTTGACTGACCAGAGGAAAGTTTTCGATTCTTGGTACAACAAGATTTTACCAAAATACTACTCAAAAGAAATGCTCAGCAAGTTTTGTTGTGAGGTACCGTTATGAAAGAAATAAAGCGCGGCGCAGAGGCCATCATATGGCTAGAAGGCGACCAAGTAATAAAGGAAAGGATAAAGAAGAGCTATCGGTTACAAGAGATAGATGAGAAACTAAGAAAGTACAGGACAAGAAAGGAAGGCAAACTATTGCTTGAGGTTCAAAGAATAGGGGTTGACGCGCCCAATGTGTCGAAAATATCAGAGGAAGATTTCAAGATAAAAATGGATTATGTTGAGGGCACACGCCTAAAGGAGCTATTCAGCCAGGCAAGTGATGAGGAAATAAGAAGGGTTTCAGAGCTTGCGGGAAAGTCTGTTGGCATTTTGCACAAGAACGGCATTGTTCACGGGGATTTGACAACCAGCAACATGATCCTAAAAGATAACAGGGTCTTTTTCATCGACTTTGGTTTGGGAGAAAACACAAGCAGGATAGAAAATCTGGCAACAGACCTATCAGTTCTAAAGGAAGCCTTCAGATCAACACATTTTAAACATTTAAATCCTTTATGGGACAGTTTTATAAAAGGTTATAAGCAAACCAACGATAATTTTAATAAGGTCTTGGAGACCTTAAATGATATAGAAAAACGAGGAAGATACGTGAGAAGAAATGAGTGAAAGAAAAAGCATACACAGCAAATTGAAGGGAAGCAGCAGGAAGGAATACGTGGAAAACATTAGCTTCATGATAATTGTCCTTTCAAGCGTAATGGTAGCTTCGGGAATATTTCTTGGAAGCTTTATCCAGGGTACTGTGTTCATTGCATCTTTCGGCTCCATGTTTGTCATGGTCGGGATAACCGTATACATTGTCTCGCAGTTCATAGGTGTTAACAATGGCTAAGATGCACTCTAGAAAGAAAGGAAGATCAGGTTCCAAAAAGCCTGCCACGCCAGCAAAATGGGTGGCGCTAAGCGACAAGGAAGTTGAAAGGCTTGTCATAAAGTTCAGAAAAGAGGGTATGGAAGCCGCAAAAATAGGTTTTCTTCTAAGAGACCAGTATGGAATACCTTCGGTAAGAGACATTACAAGCAAGACAATAACCCAGATATTCCAGGAAAACAGCCTTGTTTCAAAGATACCTGAAGATTTGCTAAGCCTATATGAAAGGGCAGTAAACCTAAGGGACCACATGGGAAAGAACAAAAAGGATTATACTTCAAAGCACGGTCTTGAGCTTCTTGAAAGCAAGATAAGAAGGCTCATAAAATATTATGTCAAGAACAAAAAGTTGCCAGCAGGGTTCAAGTACGAGCCGGACAAGGCAAAATTGTTAGTTGAGACCACAAAACAATAAATTAACTTGACTATATTATATGCTAATGAAAGAGTTGGCAAATCTTCTAAACATTGCAATTGAAAAGATCAAAAATACGAATACAGTCATCCAGGTTGTATCGCATCTTGATGCTGATGGTGTTAGCGCTGCTGCGATAATTTCATCGGTTCTATACCAGCTAAAAAAGGATTTCCAGGTGACGTTTGTCAAGATGATAAAGCCTGAAATAGCAGACACAATAAACGAGCGCGAGCCAAAACTTACCATCTTCACTGACGTGGGCTCGGGCTACATAGACGTTCTAAAGAAAATAAAGTCAGACATCATAATTTTGGACCATCACGAGGTTGAGGGAACTCCCTCGGACAACATGATACACATAAACCCGCTGGACTTTGATTTGGAGCTTTCTGGCGCAGGCATAACGTACCTTTTGGCAAAAGAGGCCCTAAAGAACAACACCCTTGCGCCGATAGCAGTTGTTGGCACAATAGGTGATGTTAGCTATTCGGCGGATCTTAAGATATTCGAAAACCCCTTTATAGAAATTGAAAGGGGTCTTAATCTCTTTGGAAGATACACAAGGCCTCTATACAAGTCATTGGAATATTCCGGAATACCTGGCATTAACAGCTCATCCAAAGCTTTGCAGTTCATGTCGGAAATAGGCATAGAAACCCAAAAGAACGGTGATTGGGTGACTTTAAGCGACCTTGACAATGACGAAAAGAAAAGGCTAACAGACGCCATAATAAGGGAGGGCCTGAAATCAAAAAGCTTCAAGGCTGATTCTCTTTTCAGCAACAACTTAACTTTGAAGAGTTTTCAGGAAGAATTAAGGGACCCAAAGGAGTTTGCCACAATTCTTAACGCATGCGCCAATATGAACGAGCCTGCAACGGGTCTGGCTTTGTGTTTGGGTAGCGAAAAGGCTCTAAAAGAGGCAAGGGGTGTTTTGCGAGGCTATAGGAGACTTATTGGCAATTACATGCGATGGGTCGAAAGCAACCCAGATAGCATAAAGAAAACGGAAAAAGCAGACTATCTAATAGCAGACGACAACATAAACGAGAATCTTATAGGAACCATAGTCTCCATGCTCTTCAAACCAAAAGAAAAAACGCTTTTCGGGTTTGCCAACGCGGAAGACGGCATAAAGATTTCTGTTAGGTCAAAGAGCTTTGACGTCCAAAAGGTTGTCACGGAAGCTGCAAAGATATGCAACGGCAGAGGGGGCGGCCACGAGTTCGCTGCAGGAGCCACAATACCCCTGGAGGAAAAGGACAAGTTCATAGAGAAATGCGAAAGCATGATTAAATGATAATTATTTTTAACCTATAGAAACAAATTAAGACTTATGAAAGGGGTTTCTTCAATCATTGTGGCGATTCTTCTGCTAATAATAGCAGTCTCAATGACATCTCTGGCATACAGCTTCTTTGGGGAAGTTGTCTCTGAAACTACTGAAACCGGTAATGAAGTTGTTGAAGAGGTAAAAGAATCTACTCTTTCTAATGTCAAGATAGATTCAATATCAGATGACATTGTCACCATAAGAAATACCGGCAAGGTTGACATATCGCACATAGCAATTTTTGTAAACGACATGTTTGATGCAGGAGCTTCTGTCCCATACAGGCTATCGCCAGGTTCAGTAGGCGACATAACCCTTTCAGAACCAGCTTCTCCTGGAGCTGTGATAAAAGTGACAACAGGAGAAGGGGCTTCTGCCATAAGGTCTGTTCCAGGAACATTTTTAGTTCTTTTGGATGCAAGCTTTGACAGCGACGCTGAAACTTTCTCATATCAGGACAATCTTTTTGGAACATCAAGCAACACGGCCCAGGAAAACGGCCAATGGGAAACAGATTCCAATTGCGCATCAGGCGCATGCCTTGCTGTGGAGCTTAATGTAAATGGTCCTCCAAACAACGAAAATGGAGGTTATTCAGGCGGCTGGCAAAAAAGCATAACAACAACAGGCTCGTCAAGCATTAAAATCAGCTTTGACTACAGGCTAAGGCTTGCCGGATCAACGGAACTCAACGAGTATGTGAACGTAAGCTACATCGACATAGAGGACGGGTCGATTGTGATGGGACCTGGAATAGTGCACAGCAATCCGGGATCAGACGAGTACAGGACAGGTAGCATAACCTACACAACAGGCCTTCTAGCGCCAGGGACATACAGCTTCGGTGCAGGCTGTTACATGACTCAGGTCACTGCAACAAATGAAAATTCTGGCTGCTGGATAGACAACGTCCTAATTGAGACTGTTTAGGCTTTGCATTAAGATTTATAAAGTTATAAACGGTATTTTATCTCTATGGCTTCGAAGCTAAAAGGTAAGGACTGGTACGAAATAACAGCTCCAAAGTTCTTTGGAGACTTTATCATAGGCGAAACTTTGGCACTAGAGCAAGAGCAGCTTAGTGGCAGGGTAATAGAAACCAGCCTTACTGACATAACGGGCGACCCGAACAAGTACTATCTAAAGTTCTATTTCAAAATAGACGATGTAAAGGACAAGAAGGCCACGACAAAGTTTGTCGGCCATGACTGCACAAAGGACTTTTTGTCAAGGATAGTGAGCAGAAGAAAGACGAGAATCGACACGAACGACGTAATAAAATTGCAAGACAACACGATAAGGGTAAAGTCGATAGCCATATCAAACAGAAGAGTCAGCCATCCTGTTGAGATCAAGGTCAGAAGGATAGTTAGGGAAATGATAATACAGGAAGTGGAGAAACTAAAGACTGAGGAGTTCATCCGTGAGGTAATCGACGGCAAGCTGCAGATGAAGATAAAAAAGAGCGTAAGCAAGGTATACCCGCTAAGATTCTTTGAGTTCAGAAAGACAGAAGTAATGTAATTTTTCTTTGTCATATTTTACCGTTTTCAGTTGGTTATTTAAAGAATAGGACATCATGTTAAAAGATTGTTAAGGAGATAATATTATGGACGAAACAAAAAACGAAGAAGTATTAGATGAAGAACCGGACGAAGAATTTGAAGAAGAAACGTCAGACGATGAAGACGAAGACGTATCGGAAGATGATTCAGAAGAGGAAGAAGAAACATCCGACGAAGAAGACACAAAAGAAGCAAGCTCCGGTTTTGACAGAGAAATGCACAAGACAAAATGCAGCGACTGTGGAAATGAATGCGAAGTTCCATTCAAACCCGCAGAAGGCAGGCCAGTCTATTGCAGAGATTGTTACAGAAAGCACAAACCCAGAAGATTCTAAGACATGTGCTTGATTCAAATCTAAAATCCAAGTTTCAAGGTTTTTTACCTTGTTTATTTTATTTTTCCAACAGCCAAGTATTAAAATATCTAGTATCAAATAACTCTTATGAATAGGGGAGACGTATTTTTGTTTTTGTTCATGGCAATTCTTGCAACCAGCTTCTTATACATCTACCAGAACATGGATTCTTTGGACTGCTACATGGACCAAGGCATAGGGGATGTCATGAGCGACATAGAGTATGACTATAACACGGAAGGGTCGCTATACGGCAAGACAAGGATATATCGTTTCATCATATCCTCATCAAGAAGCAGGCTCGAGTACTTTGGCATGAACATAACAGCTCAGGACGGAACAGAGCTATTCTTCAAGAACATCACAAATCCTGAAGGCGGCTCGATAATAACAACAATAAGCCTAAAAAGCGAGAACGAGACTGTTTTTGTGGAAAGGTTCTTTAAGAAAAAATGCTTTGAAGAAATGCGACTATGATTCTTCTATCTGTATTATTGCAGTGGATATCCAAAACATGCCGCCGATAAGTATCAATACAAAGGATATTATGTAGGCAATGGCAACAGACATTGTAGTTGCCCCAAGAACAGAAGGATCAACGCTGCCAGCTATAAGCGCGCCTACGAAAACGCAGATGGCGCCTATTAACCAGAATGTTATCGACCTTGGGTCTGCCATGATTATGAGTTTTGCATTTAGCTATATAAATTTGACGGTGCGTTAAGCATATGAAAAATTAGAAGAAACAACGCTAGCATGACAATTGCTTGATTTCTCTAAAGTCTTACTAGTTCTTTTACTTGCAGCAACAAGGGCGAGGGTGCGAAAGCTTTTGCCATGCCTATATTAAATGCCACTAAAAATCCCAGCACAACCAATACCTCAAGCATACCAACAAGCCTGTGCCTTTCTATTCCTGTTTTTTCCGAAAGCTTGGATATGGATATGCCCATATTTCCTTCCTGCTTTTCTTTGAAGAGCGTCTTGAAAATCTTTTTTATGGTCTTATCAGAGACCAACTCTTTGATTACATTTAGGTTCTTCATGATATCTACCATTATTTTTGCGGGAATATTTAAATATGATGGGTACGATATATGTACTTGTATTGGTACCTATAATGTATCAATTATATTAGGGAATTTATTTCTCAATAAAAAGGTGTTATTTTGACAGAATACAGAGCTGACCTTCATGCGCATAGCATAAACAGATGGAATAATCATTTTCCTTATCCATCTAGTCGAAAAGATACAGTAAAGGCAGCTTACAAGAAAGGTGTTAATATTTTTTCCCTTTCAGAAAAGGAAAATCCTATGGAAGCTTACAATGCAATAAAAGGATTGTGTGAAAATTTGGGCATAATCACGCTTCCTGCTCAGGAAGTTGCAAGCAGAGACGGGGATATTCTTGCTATAGGCATAACAGAAGAGATAAAAAAACCCAGAAAAATGGATTGTTATGAAGCAACTGACAAGATAAAGGAACAGGGGGCAAAGGCAATTGCAACACATCCGGGACTACCAAAGGGTTCTTTGTCGAGAAATCAAGTTTTAGACTTGTATAGGAATAACAAAATAATCGCGGCTGACGTTGTAACAGGAGCAGTTGACGCAAATCCGTTATTCATGTTACGTCATAGAAAGAACATAAAATGGGCAAATAAAAATGGGATCAAAGTAGTAGGGTTCAGTGATGCGAAAAGAGCTGGACAAATAGGCGCATGCACAACACTATATGATTTAGAAAATCCGGATAAGGAAAGTGTATTAAAGAATTTAGGAAATCCTTCTGGAATAAAAATAGCACCCAATTATTTGTCTTCTTTGGAAAAGATAATGCAAACATATGATGTAACGACTTTGACTGGAACCAAGCAACTTCTAAACAATGTGCGCAGATACGTCGTATGATTTTCAAGTTTTAAATACATTCGAATTCTAACTTATTCTTGCAGGGGATAGGTCGGGGAGCTACCGGTTCCCTATTAGCGCAAATCCGGTTCATGGCGTGACCGAAGCCAAAAGGCGATGTCAGGAATCTATGAGGTCCTGCAAGTCGACTGAGAAGCTTCGTCCTGTAGAGTT
>JAFGAZ010000018.1 GCA_016933455.1 Candidatus Aenigmatarchaeota archaeon | reverse complement strand
GCGGAGGGCAGGATTTGAACCTGCGAAGGGACTAACCCATAGGGTCCTCAACCCTACCGAATTGACCAGACTATCGGACCTCCGCTCTATCTATCTTATAATGACTAAGATAATTAAAAGCTTTCTAAGAAGCCGTATTTAAAATTTTAGGACCAAGAAAATCTTATGACAGTGCTCTCAAGGCAGACAATAATAGAGTATATGGGAAGGGATGACGACCCTCTAAAGGTATATACTGAAGAAAACGGCAAAGAAATACCTATTCCTCTTGATCAAATAAATTCGCACACGGTAAACCTGAGCATAGGAACTGAAGTTGCTGAGCTTGACATGAACAGACTCGTCGAAGAGATAACGCTTGACAATCCAAAAGATGTTCCAAATTTTAACATAATGGATTTCAGGGGATATGGCGGCATAAATCCATATGAGCACAGAGAAGCCATAAAGAAAAGCACTAGATTGCTTGACCTTTCCAAACTCGATGATTACATTGTTGTAAAAGAGGCTCAGAGCGATTTTGGAAAGTGTTATTCTTGGGTTGTCAGTACAAAGGACGACAAGTACCAGTTCCAGACAAGAATAACAAAAGAGAACGATGAAGATACAACTGCTTCTGGTATCATTTTGCACCCCGTGAGTTATGACTATATGCTAAGATATGTGCATGCAATGGAATCCTCTAGAAAAGTTCTAGACCATGATAAAAGGTTAATAGAATTGGCACAAGCTCGATTGGAAAATACAAAAGTCAACAAGAATGTCTTGAAGAGCGAACTGGAGCTTCTTTTGAGGGAGAACAAAGCAATAAGTAACAGCCTCAGGTTCCATACTTATTCTTCGCCGTCGGCGAGCTTTTCTGACATATACACAAAAGAGTTTGTCAGGTTGCCAAACGACGTTTCCGGCGTCTTGCAGACCAAAAGCAAGATGGCCAGATTAGGCATTTCGTCACACCCAAGCTCAGGCAAAGTGGACGCAGGTTATGATGGCAGTCTTGTGCTAGAGTACAAGAACATTGGGAACATACCCATAGAATTGAAAATCGGGAATGCTGTGGCTGAACTGGAATTCCACAAGCTTGACAAGCCCACTAATATGGGATATTCTGAGAGAAAAGATTCTCTATACAAGAAAAACAAATTGGGTTTCTAAAGAGCCTTTAGATGCTCTGGCTTTGCTATCACGGTCTTTGCCATGTTCTTGTCCTTTATTGCAACAAGATACGCCATTCCTCTCTTTCCTACAATCGTTCCTGAAATGCCCTGGAATCTCCTAAAAGGCATGCCGCTAAGCGAGGAAGACTCTATGTCTATTACTACCTTTGTTCCCTCAGCAAAGTCTCTCATGTACGTGTTTACAGTAACCCTGCCGATTTTCCTGAACCTTTCTCTTGTTCCTCTTCTTGGACCCTTTGATTTTGAAACCATTCAATCAACCTTATTTATTATTAAATTAAAGCTTTTAAAATGCTATGGTCAGCCTGTAGCAGTAGATGTCCTCAAAAGAAATGTGAATTTTCTCAAGTAATTCGAAAGAAAAGCCGTTCTCTTTGATTAATTGGTCCACCTTTTTTTTGTCTGTAAAAGAGGAGAAAACCAAGAGCATGAAGCCGTCTTTTTCAAGAAAATCCTTTGCTTTGGTAAGGAATCTTTCTATTACTTCAAAGCCTTTGGCTCCGCCGTCCAAAGCAGGGTCGAATTCGCCTTCGCTTGGGAGATATGGCGCATTGAATATTATGACATCGAACTTGCCCTTGACATTTTCGAACAAATCAGATCTGATGGCTGTTAGCTTTTCAAAGCCTTCCAAATTATTCACAGCATCCATGTTTATGTCAACTGCCAATACATTGTCCGCTTTTTCAAGAGCTGCTCTTGCCTGTATGCCAGAGCCTGTGCCCATGTCCAAGACCTTGCCTCTGGCAAGCTTCTTGACATATTTTTCCAGAAGATAAGAATCTTCTCTTGGCTGGTAGATTTGCATGCAATCACTGGTTAGGATACTCTTCAACCGAATCCTCGTTGTAGACTATCTCAACTCCGGCTTTCTTTAGAAAATCCCTTGAGAGCTCGGCTGCGTGGTACTTTTTCTGGCAAACAACCCTTTTGATCCCGGCGTTTATTATCATCTTGGCGCAGGTAAAGCACGGCTCGAACTTTACATAAAGCGTTGAGCCCTCTGTTGAAATGCCATGCAATGCAGCCTGCACAATAGCGTTCTGCTCGGCATGGGTCGTTCTTATGCAGTGCTTGGATATCTTGCCATCCGGGTTCACCACCTCGTGCATGAGATGCCCCGCCTCGTCGCAGTGCTCAAGGCCCTTTGGAGAACCAACATAGCCGGTTGATAGAATTCTCTTGTTCTTGACAATAACAGCCCCGTTCCTGCCCCTATCACATGTTCCCCTTGTTCCGACCACCTTGGCTATTTCCATAAAGTACTCGTCCCATGTGGGCCTTTTGTACTCTTTGTTTTCTATCATCTTCTCGGCTATCTTTGCAATCTTTTCCTTTAGAATCTTTTCATCCATTGATTGGAATTGACCTTAAAATTTTAAATTTCTATGTTTTTGTAAGTATTCTATGAAGATAATAGCAACAGCCGGTATGCCAGGTTCCGGCAAAGGAGAGGTTCTGGAATATTTCAAGAAAAAGAAAATACCTTCCATTGTCATGAGGGAAGTTGTTGAAAAGCAAATGGAAGAAAAAAACATCGAAGTCAACAACAAGAATCTTAGGAACTATGCAACAGGCCTTAGGGACGATCATGGTTCTGACATTGTCGCAAGGATGTGCTTGCCCATAATAGAAAGCATGAAAGGCAATGACATTATACTAATAGACGGCGTAAGGGGCTATGACGAGGTCAAACTTTTCAAGAAAGAGCTTACTGATGATTTTATTTTGATAGGTGTTTTCGCCCCTCCCAAGCAGAGATTTGAGCGACTTTGCCAGAGGGGGAGAAAATGGGACATGAAGACTTTAGAAGAGTTCGAGTGGAGAGATAGTGTCGAGCTTAGCTGGGGTCTTGGAAATGCAATCGCCCTTTCGGATTTTATGGTCGAGAACACAGGGACATTAGAAGAATTGCACATGCAGCTCGACAAGATACTGGAAAAGATTCGCTAGACGTTTCTTGTCTTTTGCACCATTGTGACGTCAAGGTCTTTTGGAGTTGCCTCAACTCCCAGCATGCTCGAAACAGATGGCTTTGTCCTGCCGCCGTTTCCAGAAACTAGTTCCTTGACATAAAGGCCTGCATTTGTCTTGACCATGAGCTCTATCTTTTTGCTGCTTATCCTCTTGTATTTTATGTCAAGCACCTTTCTTTTGCGCACAAGGTCGGCTCTTCTGTGGGAAACCCTTGTCGGGGTCCTTTGGGATATCACTCCCTTTAATTTGTATAATTTTTTCAGGTCGCTTTTGTCAACAGGCTTTGAGAACAATACAGTAACGCGGTATGCCTTCTCGCCCCTTTCTGTTTTCACCCGAACAACAGTGTCTCGGTCACAGAACTTGAGGCTTTTAACCTTTACCTTGCTGCCCTTGTTTATTTCCTGCCTCATTTTAGCAAGGCTTATTTTTCTTTTAACTGGTTTTTCTATTTCAATGACAAAGGGCCTCCATCCCATGCAGCGGGCGTCGATGTCCTCTCTTCCCCCGCCGTGGAACGAGTTGTGCTTGCTTTCAGTCGCCTTGAGAAACGGCTTGGCAATTATTTCCTGAACAGACGTCTTGTAAACGCCGGGTGTTCCCCACTTGCACTGGGGAAAGCCCCTTTTGCGCTTGCTGTAATATCCGAAAACATAAAGCGAGCCTATCTGCAAGTCGTACCTTGCCTTTTCCAAATTTGCTAGTATTAGGATGTCCGGTCTTTTGAAAGCAACCGGCTTTTTGACAAGCCTTTCTATTCTTTTGCCAAGCTCCCTGTTGATTTCCGTTTTTATTGTTTCCACGTTTTCTATTCCATTAATTTCCCACATCTTTTCCTCTCTTGCGTGTATCTGGCCGCTCACCTTTGAGCCTACAAGAAAGCTGCTGAACTCCAGGTTGCCAAGGCGCTTGACGCACTTTTCCGCAAGCTTGTCTAGGTTGTCAAAGATGTCAGAGCACATCCAGCACTTTTCCTTTTTGCCCGGCTTTGATCCGTTCCTGAACTTGAAATCATGAAAGTTGCTCATGTCGATTTCTTTGGTTTCCACTTTCCCGGAATCTATCATCATTGCCATTGAAAGCCTGATTGCCTTGCCCCTCTCTTCGCTGGTGTGGCCGCTAAGCAGGCCCGAATACAGCCTGCCAAGGCAGTGGTCGCACAAGTTCTTTGAGAAAACCTTTTCGTTTAGCATCAAATTCCCCTCTGGTCGCAAACCCAGTTGAGGTTGGCTATGCAGTTGCTCACAAGGTATGCATTCTTGCCAATAGAAATCTTCTCGCCTTTCCTTAGGGCAAAGCCCTCCTCTTTTCCCGGAAGGCCTATCTGGTCTCCCATCACAAACATGGGGTTTTCCTTTAGTTCAACATCCTCAATTGGCGTTCCCTTTTCGTGAAGAACATAGACATTCGACTTTGTCTCTTTTATTATGTCCTGGAAGCTTTTTTTTGCAACAAGAGAACCCTTGACATCAAGCCAATCCTTTCCGTATTTTGCTTCCAAAAGCTTCTTTATCCATCTTGCGTTCATCTTCTCGTCAACATAAACCTTGACTAGCTTTGAGCCGTCAAAGCATATTGTCGTGGGAGCCCTCGGGGGTCCGTTTAGGTTGACAAAGAGCTTGGTGTCGTCTCTTGCCTTGTGAGAAATCCACAAAGCAGCCGGTATGCACCTGCACACCAAGTCCATTCTTCCAGCTTCCACTAATTTCTCTTCCTCGAACTTGCTGTCGGTTCTGCCCTTTCTAGAATACAAAAGAAAAGATCTCATAGCTTGAAACCTTTGAACCTTTTCATCATCTTGCCAAGCATGCCGCCCCCGCGGCCAGAGAACATTTTCATTACCTTTTTCATCTGCTCGTATGTCTTCATAAGCTCCCTGACATCGGCTTCGGATGTTCCCGAACCCTTGGCAATTCTTTTGACCCTTGACGGGTTTATCAGCTTGGGATCCTGTTTTTCTTTTGTTGTCATTGACTGGATTATGATGGCCCATTTCTTCATCTTGTTTTCCTGCTGGCCTGCATCAAAGCCCTTTGGCATCTTCATCATGGAAGCTCCTGGGATCATGTTCATCATGTTGTTCATTGAGCCCATTTTCTGCATGGACTTTAGCTGGTCGTAGAATTCTTCCATATTGAACTTGCCTGACATTATCTTCTTTGCAGTTTCCGGCTTGAATTCTGCCTCCTTGGCCTTTTCCAAAAGACCCTGCATGTCCCCAAAGCCGATCAATCTTGATATGAACCTTTCAGGGTCGAACACCTCTATTGCGTCCATCTTCTCCCCGATTCCTATGAACTTGATTGGCGCTCCTGTAACAGCGCACGAGGTCAAAGCTCCGCCCCCTCTGGCGGTTCCGTCCATTTTGGTTAGGAAAACCCCTGTTATGCCAACAAGTTTCTTGAAGCCTTCTGCCTGCTCCCCAGCAGCCTGGCCAAGGTCAGCGGGTATTGTGAGCAATACCTCGTCTGGTTTTGCCTCTTCTGCAAGGGCCTTTAGCTCCTTTGCCAGTTCCTCATCAAGCGAGCTTCTTCCTGAAGCGTCTATGATTATTATGTCATACTTTTTGTGCTTGACAATTCCGTTTTTTATGATCTCAATCGGGTCCTTTGTGTCCTTGGGAGCATAGCACGGCACGTGTATCTGCTCTGCCAACTGCGACAGCTGGTCCATGGCAGCCGGCCTGTGCACATCGCATCCGATAAGCGCTGGCCTTAGGCCCCTTTTCTGGTAGAACTTTGCCAGCTTTCCAATGGAGGTTGTCTTTCCAGCTGCGAAAAGACCAACAAACATTATCCTGCCAGGCTTTAGCATGAGGTCGGTTTTCTCCCCGACGAACTTTACCAGCTCGTCATAGACTATCTTTATCACGTGCTCCTTTGGGGTCAGGCCCTTTGGGGGCTTTTCGTTTGCAGCTCTGTTTTTTATCTCGTCTGTTATCTGCTGCGCCAATTTCACATTGACATCAGCTGAAACCAGAGCCTTGTATATGTCGCTAGACAAATCTTCGACAATCTTCCTGTCAACATAACCCGCGTTGGTTAGCTTCCTTAAAGCGTCCTTTATTCCGCTGCTTAGTCTGTCTAGCATATCTAACAGTTTGAGTTTTGATTTTTTTAAATCTTGTCTTAGGCACGCAGTTATTAATTTCAAAGCAGAAACTATAGTTTATGAAAAGGTTCATTTTCATCAAGGGCAAAAACCCCCTGCTTTCAAAAATGGAGATAGAGATGTATCTGCAGAACATGAACAAGAGGTATTCCATAATAGAGGACTTGGACGACTTTCTTGTTGTTGACACGAGCATAAGCCCGGATATAATCAATGACCTTGGCGGCACGCTCAAGATTGTTGAGGTAATTGAGGAGTGGGAGGAGGCATCTGATGATGCCATGGACAAGGTGCAGGAGATGGTTACTGCTAGGAATTTTGGTCTTAGTGTTTATGCTGAAAGAAACGAGCATGAAATCTACAAGGAGATGGGCAAGCTTTTAAAGCAGAAGCTAAGAAGCAATGGTGTTAAGGCCAAATACATGGGCATTGCCAAGAGCATGAGGCCTCAGATGAGCAATGTCGACCTTCTAAGAAAGGGCGTTCCAAACGAATGCACAGAAATTGTTGTTTGCGTTTCCGATGACATATACATCGGCGTTACAAGGAGTTTGCACAACCCCATGGAATATAGGAAAAGGGACATGGAGAGACCCATGCAAAGGCCCATATACTCAATACCGCCGAGGCTTGCAAACATCATGCTAAACTTTGCAGGAGCAAAGCCTGGCGATTTGGTGCTAGACCCATTTTGCGGCATAGGCACCATATTGCAAGAAGCTGCAATAAGGGGCATGCGAATAGCGGGCATTGACAATGACAGAGAATGCGTTGACGCTGCCAAGATAAACCTGCACTGGCTCTCTGAGGAGTACAAGATAGACGTGGAAGAGGGTCTAATAGGCGTTGGGAGCGCCACTGACCTGCTTGCACATTTCCCGAGAAACTCCGTTGACGCCATAGCAACAGAGCCTTACCTTGGCCCGCCCCTTAGGGGAAGGGTAACAGAAAGGGATGTAAGAAAGATATTCAAGGAGCTAGATGTTCTATACAAAAAGACCCTAAAGAGCATGAGCGCTGTTTTGAAATCAGGCGGTAGAGCAGCCATAATATCCCCATGCATTAGGATGCAGAAGGGCAAGGTCTCGCATTTCGAGTTCCAAAAGCTTGCAAAGGGCTCTAGCTTTAAGATAATAGAGTCTGTTATTGATGCGGAGAAAAGGCACAAGGTTCAAAGAGAGATATTCATAATAGAGAAAAGATGATTACAATATCAGCTTGCCCTTTTCTATAAGGACCCTTTCATTTCCGTTTTCATAAAAAATTCTCATAGTGGGCTTGTCCACAAGCAGATCGCAGTGGCTTCTTACGTTGGCAGGCGCGAAATGAACTGTGCCTAATATTTTTTCAGCTTCCAAAAGATTGGGAGTTCTTCTTGCTTTGTCGTTCAATCCTATGCCCACCTCCTCCAAAACAGTGGGAAGATTGTACTCTTTTTCGTTTCTTAGCCATTCCTCTTTTAGCGGTTCAAAGTCCTTGTCCTTGGAGTAGAAATCTGTTGCAACGCCGTTTTCAAAGGAGACGACTATCGGCTTTTCTTTGTCAAGAAGCTTTAGCAATCCCCCCGCGCAGATGTCGCACACAACAGTGCCGTTTGCCACAAGCTTTATCGGGTAGCTGACGTTTGCTTTTTTGGTCTTAGACCAGACGTCATGTCTTTTTTCTATGAACCATTCGCCAACAGGAAGGTTACCGACCTTTCCCAAATCCCCGTAAGGACCTGGCGGCACTATCTCACAGTCCGTTTGGAATACAAGACCTTTTGGTATTTCTATTGTCACGTCTGTCCCAGAAGGCGACGTGACGTGCATACTTTTTATGTTTTCAAGAATATTGCCTAGCTTTTTGGAATTTTCAGACATTTTCTTATAGTCGCAGTTCAAAGGTCCGTTTAGCGCCATGTCCATGTCTATTCCGGGGGCGTGCATGTATCCTATGTTTGTTTTTACCATTGTGTTGTTTATCATCTCAACCCTTGCAGCTGTTTCAATTCTCTCATAGCCCATTCCTTTAGGATATGAGAAGAAGCCTATTGCTCTTTGATATTTTTTAGATTTTATCTCATCAAGCAGGCTTTTTGGAAAATGATCGTAAGGCTCTTTCTTGTCTAGAAGGAAAATTTTCGCATCAAAGCCTAATTCCCTTGAGACTTCAAAAGCAATGTCAGAAAGTTTGTTACTTGTCCTGTTTATTATTAAAATTCTGCTGTTTTTTTGAGGCTTTAGAACATACAATATTGCTTTTCTTATGTTCTCTCTTAAAGCAGAAACATTTGACATAATAGATATGCGTCAAAGCATAATTTAATATTTTATTCCAAAAGCCTGTCAACAATTTTTTCAGCATCGAATTCTTCTAGGTCCTCGTATTCCTGGCCCATTCCCAAGAACAATATGGGCTTGTTTACAGTGTGCGAAGCTGAGAGGGCAGCTCCGCCTTTTTCGTATACATCCGCTTTGGTAAGTATCATGGCGTCTATGCCGACTGCGTCGTTGAAGGTCTTGCACTGATCAAATATGTCGTTGCCTGTCAGAGAATCCAAAACAAGTATCTTAAGGTCAGGCTTGTTTACTCTTATTATCTTCTTTAGTTCGTCAACAAGATTCGCGTTCGCATGGCTCCTGCCCGCTGTGTCTGCCAATACGACATCAAATCCCTTTGACTCTGCATGTTTGATAGCGTCGAATATGACAGCCGCAGGGTCTGCCCCGTACTTGTGCTTTATTACGGGAATGTCAAGGTTTCTGCTGTGTTCTTCTAATTGCTCTATTGCTGCTGCTCTCCAAGAGTCTGCTGCTGCGAACACGCAGCTGTAGCCCTTCTTCTTGAGAAGGTTTCCAACTCTTGCTATTGAAGTGGTCTTGCCTACTCCGTTGAAACCCACAAAAATCATGACAAATGGTTTTTTTGATTTTATTTTTTCTTCCATATCGATTGGTTCTATGTCCAATACCTCAAGTATTGATTTTCTAATCGAATCCTTGATAACTTCTTCTATTTCTTTTTTCTTTACCGACTTGCCCACCAGATTATTCTTTAGGTCGTCTACTATCTTTTCTGCTATGTCCAATGCAACGTCGGATTCTATTAGGCCCGTTTTTAGCTCGTCAAGAATTTCCTTGACATCGTTTTCTTCAAGCTCCTTTTCCGTTACCTTCTTTCTTATCTTTTGCAGAAAACCTAGTTTCTTTTTTGGCTTCTCTTCGACCTTTTTTTCTATTTTTGGTTGCTCTTTCTTTATTTCTATCTCAGGTTCTATTTTCCTTTCCTTGGTTTCTTCTTCCTGAACCTTTTTTATTTCAGGTTTAGGTTCTTCTTTCTTGATTTCAACCTTTGGCTCTAATTTCTCAACACTTTTGATTTCTGGCTTAGTTTTTTTTTCTTTTTTTATTTCAGCTTTCGGCTCTTCTTCCTTTTCCTTAGGCTCTTTGGTAACAATGATTTCTTTTTTCACATGCCACTTTTCTTCAGGTTCTATTTTTTCGATTTCCCTTTCTATTTGCTCTAGCTCTTCTTTTATTTTTTCAAAATCAGGACCTTTTACTATTTCTTCTTCCTTTGCTTGTTTTAGAATTTTTGGTTCCTCTTCAAGAACCTTGTGTTTCTCTTCTTTCTTTTCAGAAATAGGCTCAATTTCTTCTTTTTCTGGTTCTTCATCAATCTTTTCTTCTCTAGATTCTTCAACATGCTCTTCTAGAGATTCTTTATCTTCAGGTTCTTTTTCTTCAACGTGTTCCTCAATTGAAATTTCTTCTTCAGAAACAGGTTCCTTAACTTCTTTCTCAGGTTTTTCTTCTTTGACATCTTCAATTATTTCTTCACGCTCTTCTTGATCAGTTTCCTCTTCAATTTGTTTTTCAGATTCTTCTGGTTCACTAGGTGAGACTTGCTCTTCTTTAACCTCTTCCTTTTCTTCGACTTCAGAAACTTGTTCTTCAATTTCTTCTTGAGGTTCCTCTTTTGGTTGCTCTTCTATTGGTTTTTCCTCTTCCTTTTGCTTTACCTTTTTAGAAATCTTTTCTATTCCGTCTTTTATCTTCTTTTTAAGAAATCCAAACATCAAATCAACCCTGCATTTGCTGCAACTCTATCTGAAGCCTTTCCAGGCTCTTTATCAGAGTGTGCGACTTTTTGGTGATGTCGTTAAGATCGTTTTCAGCATCAGTTATCCTTTCGTCAAGCAGCCTGATTGCGTCCTTTCTCTTCTTTTTGAGAGCTATGTTGTTGCCCACATTGACTATTATCTCGTCCATGTTTTCCACTGTTCCCAAGACAAAGTTTCCGCAGCCAAGGGGTATCATGGCTTTGCTTGGTTCTGTGCTTTCCAGGTCGCTTATTGCCTGCTTTGTTAATTGGAACTCGTCTATCTTTTGGCTTATCATGTCTGCTCTTTCCTGAAGCATCTTGAGATTAGACTCTAGAATCTGGAACTGTACTATCTTTTTTTGCATTTCCTGCTCTTTACTCATCAACAAACACTTCCTCAATTCTTCCAAGCTCAGCACCCGTAGTCGTGTCAGAATACAGAATGCCCTTGCTATTAACAATGATACCTGAATTTATATAAGGGCTACCATAGCCCACTGTGCCTATATCCACCTTGACCTTTAGAATGCTTTCTATTAGCTTCATTTCCTTTTCCTTGGTTTCCCTATGGCATAGACAGCCTGTGTTCGAGGCTGCTGCGCATGATCCCACTATGCTAAGGCCTGCGACTGTGCCGATTGATATCTCAACGCCCAAGGCGTCCTCTATCTTGTCCTTGAACCTGCTAAGGCCCCTTGATATGACGCAACCCTTGTCGTTGCAAAGAACAAGATTTCCCAAAGCAGTTCTCTTTGAGTTTATGACCTCGACGTTTAGGCCCAATTTCTTTATCTCTTTTATCTCCTGCTCCTCAACAATCTTTGGCACTAAAATGCCGTTTGAGTTGCCTGCTGCAAATATGCCAAGAAGCTCTGTGCCAGAAAGCGATGTCACCAAGGGCTTTACCCCTATCACCTTTTTCATTGTCTTAAGCATGCTGGGCTGCGGGGCTGTTCCCAAAAGACAGTAGCTTTCTGTTGCAAAGCCGTAAAGACCTATGTTCGGGTCCCCCTTTAGCTTTGCTTTTGAAAATTTGAATGGCATGACTTGAAATTAGAAACAGAAGTATTTAACTGTTTAGAATTTTTCCTTCGACTCTGTTTCGGGTCCTGTTGGCTTGTTTTTCTCAACTTTTGCTTCTGACGGGATAGTTTCATCTCCGGGTTCTTCCACTGCCTTTACTTGCTTGTCTTCCTCTATCTCTTCTTGCAAGCTCATCTTCTTTCTCTCTTTCCTGTCTTCCTTTATCTTTTCTCTTTTTTCCTTCTTTTTCTGCTCTTTCTTATTTATTTCTTCTTTGGAAGGTGTCTTTATCTCAACGCCTAGTAATTCAGAATAAACAGTATCAGCTTCCTTTACAGCATGAACCCTTATTTTTCTTGGGGGTGTTTGCATGCCTCTTTTCCACAAATCCTCGTTTATGGACTTGCCGAGCTTTACATTGTCAGACTTCATGTGCTTTATCAAAAATTTTCTAACAAGCTTTGATGCGTCCTCTGCCCTATGGGTCCTGCTTTTTACAAAAGCTTCCCTTAAAGGAATTGTGAATATTTTTTCCTCAGCCATAACTATAAAATGAAAGAGAAATATTTAAAGCTTTTATTTTCGGATAGGTTTCAATAAAACTATTATATTTCTCTCTTGAATTGGGAATAATCTAGAACGCTTTCTATTTGATGATCTTTGGCAATTTTATTCTAGTCTTAATCTAGCTGTTGATGAAATCGATGACATTTCTTGCCTCGTCTTTATTTACTATTTCTAGGTTTTCCACCCTTTCTAGCATTTTTCGCAATTTTTCATTAAAACTTATGACTTTTATCATGTAACATATATAGACTTGTACAAAAGTTCTGTATTTCATACACTTTTTTATACACATAGTTGTATAATATAAGCATGGTTTTGACCAAGGAAAAGACCAAAAAGATCAATGATTTTGTCTACCTAAAGCCAAGAAGCATAGACGAGGTGGCCAAGCACATGCAGGTGAACTGGAGAACTGCCAACAGGTATGTTGACAAGATAAGCAGCGAGCAGGGCACCATATCAACAAAGGTTTTCAGAGGCGGGACAAGAGGCGCTTTGAAGGTTGTTTTCTGGAACAATGTTGAAAGGCTTCACTCTTCAGAAATACAAGAAAGGCTTTTTAATCAGATAGTCTTTGGCAAGCAGAAAAAGGATTTCAGCCCAACAGAGATAGTGCAATTTGTAGACAAGGACAAGAAGAAGATAGTCGTAATGAGCGAGGCGCAGTACAATTCTTCTCAAAACTCGAAAGACTTTGCTGACAGATTAAGGTCTGCTGAAAAGCAGATAATGTTCTTTTCCGGTAATTTGACCTTTAGCAACATAAAGGACCATGACAAGCGCATCCATGACATATTAGAGGAGCTTGGGAAAAGAAAGGTTCAAACAAAGATACTAACATCAGTTGAGCTTGCCGGCATAGAAAACATCCAAAACGTGCTCTCGATAAACAGCCGCACAGGATACAATTCAGTTGAAATGAGGCACTGCTACCAGCCCCTTAGGACAACCATAATAGACAGCAAAGTGGCTGCTTTCAAAGAAGTTCTTGATCCGCATGACTATGCCAAAGACGAGATGAAAGATAGGCTCTATGTCTTGTACTATATCTATGACCAGGAATGGATAGAATGGCTGCAGAAGGTCTTTTGGCACCTTTTCAGAAGATCCATTGACGCAAAGAGAAGAATTGAAGAATTAGAACTTCTAAAATAACAATCTGTTATATTAATAGAGTATCATAAAAATTCTCATACGCTTCCATTACTGCTTTCAATGCCTTTTTTCCATTAGATTCTACCACGAAATTGAGCTTTTTGTTTCCAGGCCAACCCTTATTTTCTGTGTATGTGATAAACCTTTCGCCTTTTATTAATCCTTTAAGCAGGGGTCCTGATTTTTTTGCCCCGCTTTCAATATATCTTGCATTTATCTCGATTTTGCCGTTTTTTTTCTGTGAGCGTTTGGTAAGTAGGCCCTTTTCTATGTTTCTCATGTAAAAATGTGCATCCGCTATGTCTAGTTTTTTTCTTGGAACTGTGTAAGCTACCTTATTTTTGTCCAATTTTATGTAAGCAATCTGAAACGGTTCGGAAGACAGTGTTTGGCTGAATTTTTGGCTCATGATGATATTGAGAATTTGGGAAATATAAAAACCAATATTGGTACCAATACAAGTGCCTATAAATGAAAGATTACATATATTAAGAAAAATTAGAACCTAACTATTTCTTGAGTCTGCCCTTTCTCCAGTGCTTGGTCGTGTGGACAGATATTCTCTTGGTCCTGGCCCTTTTGCCGTATTTTTTAAGATCAGCCCATCTAGGAGCTGCCTTTTTCTTGCTTACCGCTATTAGCCTAATCTTTTTTGCTGCAGGTGTTTGGTTTGTCATCATAATCACTTTCTCTTTATTTTGGTCTTTCTTTTCTTTGGAACAAGCACGTTTAGTATCTGCTTTAATTTCTTGTCATCAATCTTGCCTTTTAGCTGGCCTGACTGGTATAGCTGGACAAGGTATAGCTCGAGTTGCGTTGAGAGAACAGGATTTGCAATCTTTACTCTTCCCAACCTCTCAAGGGCCTCTTTGCTCAAGACCTTTCCGAGCACGCCATTTTTCAATTTTTCAAACTGTTTGAGATTCTCATCTGTCATCTTATCTCCCTTCCGGATCTTTCCAGGAATCTCTGGCCTTTTGGCGTAATTACTCTTCCTTTCTTAGGAGCATCAACTGTTTTGATATAGCCTGCCTTTTCAAGCTGCTGAAGAATCGTTCTTATTATCTTGCCGCCTGATTTGGCATGCCTGCTTGGCTTGTGACCCCTTTCCTTTCTGCCTCCAAAAGCGTTTCTTAGCTTTTCAACGCCTACAGGACCGTTCAAATAGACCCTTCTTAGTATGGCTGCAGACCTGACGAACCACCAATTTTTCTGGACAGGGGGCTTTTCCGTGTTAACTCCCGTCTTTATGAATTTAGACCAGTCTGGCTGCTTCATTGTTTCGTTTTTCTGAAGCCTCTCAGACATTGTGGCTATCAGTTTTTGGGGTGATACATTTTTCATACACTCACTTTGACCTCAATATTTAAATTCTTTTGCTGATTTGAAATCGAACAAATCAATAAAAAAATAGGCATCTGTATCTTATAAAATGTTATGGTTTCTTGAAATAACACAAAACAGCTGCTATCTTCTTTCGAAATATTTCATATCTGTCATTTTCTTGTAATTTGTTTCTGGATTAATACCAAAGAACAATTTTATCATTGTCCATTCAACGCTTTCTAACATAATTAGAGTTAAGAAAGTAATCTTAAATATCCAACCTGTACTTTTTAGAAATCCTCTTTATCAAAGACTCATAGCGTTCCTTGAAAGCAGGCTTTTTTTCCTCCATGCCCTTTAATATCTCTATGCGCTCTAGGGCTATTTGTCTTCTTTCATTCTTCATTTGCTTGAAGTGTTTGGATTTCATAAGAGTGCACCGACCGGGATTTGAACCCGGACCGTGAGCTTGGAAGGCTCATATCCTACCATTAGACTATCGGTGCTTACAGAATAGTTTTTAATTCCAATTATTTAAAAGAGTTTCTAATCTTGTTTGCTATTTCTTCCATCTCTTCTTTTGGTATACTTTTTACTAACTTGGGATTTATGAACTCTTCATGCCCGTCGCCTTTGTGTCTTGGCACGAGATGAGTGTGCGCGTGAGCAATTCCTGTTCCTGCTATATCGCACACCACCCATTCAGTGTTCATCGCCTTTTGTAGTGCTTTCACAACCTCTCTTGAGAAGGAAAAATTGTCACCAATGTTTGGTATGTCCCAAACCCATCTGAAATGCTTTTTGGATATGACTAGTGTGTGGCCTGGATTTACAGGGTTTATGTCCAAGAAAGCCAAAAAATCATCATCTTCGTGTATTTTGTAGCAAGGAATCTCACCCCTTACAATCTTGCAAAAGACGCAGTCCTCCATTGCCATCACAAAAATAAAGTGGGGTTGCCAGGATTTGAACCTGGATCGGCTGGTTTCTTTCATCTTTGGATCAAAGCTCCAAAAAAATTGGAGCCAGCTATCTTAAGCCTGGTTGGACGACAACCCCCTGAAAGAAATACACTGCAAGTGTTTTTATATTTTTTGTTGTCTATTCAGACTACCCTCTGGCCGAATAATTTTTGAAAACGGCAATACGGGAGCCTCACCCTTCTGGGAATAGAATTCATGTGTATGTGTCTTAGGGAAAGAAACTGCCACTTGTGTTCCCTGAAATGTAGGATAGAGAAGACATCCCACAAAGGCGGGATAACTATGAAAACGTTTTTAGAAACTCTTCTTAGCTCCCTATAGAACAAGTCAGGATTTTCTACATGCTCTATTGTATGTGAACATAATACGTTTTCAAACTGTTTGTTCCTGAACGGCAGTTTGTAGATGTTATTGACCAGAACGAATTTCTTTACCTTTCTTTCTATTATGTCGGCATTTATTCCTCCTCCGTCTGTGTCTCCGCAGCTGATATTAAGGTCCCATTTTCGTTTCTTTATGTAATGGTTTCTGATGAAAAAGTCAACAAGAGCTGCCAATATTATGTAGATTGCTAATGGAAGAAAAAGAACAGATATGAAAATTATCATGATGAATTCGGGAATCATTATCTCGAAATTACCAAGCCTCATTACTTTAAGATACTAAAGAAGATATATAATGGTTTAAGGCAAAGCCCTAACAGAGTTCCAAGAAATTCCTTTGCCGAGTTTTTCGTCTATTATTGCTTTGAATATCAAAACAAGCTGTATGTTGCTTAGAATGAACCATACTGGCAGATACGCAAGGTCTCTTAGTGGTTCTTTCATCTTTATTCTTGAAAGAACGATAAGAGACATTGTGAATATGAACAGGCCCAAGACAGGCGCTGTTAGGAAAAGAGGCAAGCCGAAATACAAAAATATTGCAAGCACAGTGGCTGTTATAAGGCCAAAAGGCGGTGTGTAGAAGTAAACGCCGTGCATTAGGTCAGAGAGCAGTTTTTTGCCCTTTCTCCTCTTATACTTGAGCATCCTTATCGAGCCCCTTGCCCATCTCATTCTTTGCTTGACAAAGGAGCTGACAGAAACAGGCTCCTCGTTCCATGCTATGGCATTTGGCTCGAAAACAGTTCTGTATCCCTTGTCTTTGAGCTTTAAAGACATCTCAATATCCTCAATGAATGTTAATGTGTCGAATCCTCCCACCTTTTTTAGAACATCCTTTCTTATGAACATGTTCTTGCCTGAGAAATGGCTGTTGGCCCCAAGGCCGTTCAAGAAATACTCGAAGAATGATATGAAATTGGTTTCCAAGGACAAAGACCTTGCAACCAAGGACTGGTTTTTGTTGTGCGATTTTAGATTGCCGCACACACCAGCCACGTTATCGTCTTCAAAGTGCCTTACTGCTTCTTTTAGGCAGTTTTTGTCAACAATACAGTCCGCGTCGTATATGCCTATTATCTTGCCTTTGCATTTTGGCAAGACGTTGTTTATGGCATCTCCCTTGCATTTTTTTGGACACGAGTTTATGACCCTTACCCTTTTACCAAAGCTTTTGCTTATCTTTTCAGTTTTGTCATTAGAACCGTCTATTGCCACGATTATTTCCATTTTTTCCTTAGGGTAACTAAGGCTTAGGATGCTTTTCAAACACTTGCCTATAACCTTTTCCTCGTTCCTTGCAGGCACTATCAGACTCACGCTTGGTAACATTGATTATAAGATTGGAATGACTACTTTATAAGCTTATTTATAATAAAATTTCACTTTCACTTGATAAAAGTGGTATTTATAAGGCAGAAACGCTAATAATGTATAGGTACCAAAGAAATTTTCTCTCTATCAGTAGTGAAAAAGAAACAAGGTATCTAAAATGGATGGTGATGAGTTGGCTAATGTTTTTGTGGCAAGGGCAAAGTTTTTGGAAAAAATTGCCGAAAGTAAGCACAGGGATGAAAAGGATTAGTTATCCCTGCTTTTTCTTTATTTTTTACAAGTGAGTCTGGGCTCTTTGAAACTAAATTTCTTGAGAAAAAACAAAAGTGGGCCCAGAGGGGTTCGAACCCTCGACCTACTGGTTAAGAGCCAGTCGCTCTACCAACTGAGCTATGGGCCCATTAATTAGGGTTAAAGTCTATTTTTTATAAAACTAATTGAACGCACAGAATATAAAATTCTACTTTTTCCTGTTTTTTAATAGGGGACTCTTCCATGCCCAGCTGAACTTTCTTAGTTTAGAAGAAGGATAACCACAATGCGCGCATTTCTTCTTTGTGATGTGATATGCGTGCTCGCCGCATCTCCTGCACGGTATGTGAATTATTTTTCTACGTTTACCAAAAGAAGGAGTTCCTTTTGCCACCGAATCACCCTATCACTGTGCAGAAGGCGAAACGAAAATTATTGTGTCGCCCCTGACCAGTATCGAGCCCAGCTTTACCTTCTTGTCGTCTTTTGTTTCTTCAACATCCTCTACCCAAAGGTTGAGATGCAAGTCAAAAGCCTTCAAGACTCCGGTCAGTTCTGCGCCGTTCTTCAGTCTTATAATTACTCTCTTTTCTTTTGCTTTATCTAAAACATCTAATGGTCTTGTCATAGTCATCATCAATCTATAACAGATATCACATCAACATATTTAAATCTTATCACATATCATTCCAGTCTTTTTATTATGTGCCATCCGAATTGCGTTTTTATTGGTTGTGACAATTCTCCCTTTTGCAAAGCAAAAGCGGTTTTCTCAAACTCCCTTACCATCTGGCCTCTTCCAAAAGTTCCAAGGTCCCCGCCTCTTTTTCCCGAAGGGCATAGAGATTTTTCTTCTGCTATGCTAGCAAAGCTCTTGCCGCTTTTTACCTGATCCAAAATGCTCATTGCCTCTTGCTGTGTTTTCACAAGAACGTGAGCGCACCTTACTTTATCCATAAAATCACCTAAAAATCTATATGAGAAAAGCCTTTAAATATGTCTACCTACTAATGATGTTTGTGATTAAATGGCAATAACACAAAAGAAGAGCAAGAGAAAACTCACCGGCGGCATGTACAAGAAGCTTAGGAAGAAGAAGAAGATGGATTTTGGCAAGGATTTCATGCCCCCAAAGCTAGGTGAGGAAAGAAGAAAGACAATTGATGGGCTTGCTAGAAACAAAAAGCAAAGACTTTTCGAGGTCGAGAAGGTCAACGTCTTTGATGCAACAGGCAAGGCAAAGGTTGTTGATATCTTGGACGTTGAAAAGAATCCAGCCAACCCGCACTTTGTTAGAATGAGAATAGTCACCAAAGGCGCTGTTGTCAAGACCGAGATGGGCATGGTAAAAATAGTCTCAAGACCAGGGCAGCATGGCGTTCTGAACGCTGTTTTGGTCAAAGAAAAGAAATAGCGATTTGTTTAAACGATTTCTTTATATCCGACTTGTTTGATATAATTCTATAAAATCTTTGGAACAAAACAAATCGGAAAGGTCTTTTATGAATAAAAAACGAAGCATCGAAAAAGATACAAAAGAAAAAATTTTATCATTTCCATCTAACAATCCTAATCCTGTTCTTAAAATTTCCAAAGACTTTATATTAACATATTGCAATAAAGAAGCCAAAAATGAAATCAAAAAGATACATCTGAAAATAGGCAAAAAAGTTCCTTCTGAATGGATATCTTTCTTGAGAGTTGTTTGGAAAAAGAAAAAAATGGAAAAAACAGAGTTTTTGTTTAAAGATAAATTATACATTTTAAATATTGTTCCTTTGACAGAAAGAAAGGAATTTGTTATATACGGTACTGATATAACCGAAATGGAAAAAGATAGAAAAAATCTAAAAAGAATCGAGAATCTATATAATAACGTTGTAAATAAGAACATAGACTCTTTTTATATTTGCGATGTGACAGGACGTTTCATTCTTGTGAACGATGCCTTTTGCAAGCTTTTGGGTTATAGTAGAAAAGCCTTGTTGAAAAAAAGCATTCAGGACTTGGAAGTCAAAGAGAATAAAAAAGATGTTAAAACACACATAAAAAAAGTAATAAGATTAGGAAGTGATCGTTTCGAATCAATTCTTAGAAAAAATACAGGAAAAAAGGTTTGTGTAGAGGTGAGTTCATACTTTATACGAGAAGAAAAAATATTTTTTGTTTTTCTCCGAGACATCAGTGATAGAAAAATGTATGAAAAAAGGTTGAAAGATATCAACCAAAAATTAGAAAGAAAAATCAAAGACTTGGAAAAATTCAATAGGATATCTGTTGGCAGAGAAATTAAGATGATAGAATTAAAGAAGAGGATAAAAGAATTAGAAAAAAAGGAGCGGTGAATAGAAGATGAGATTTAATTTTTTCAAAAAAAGGACAGTAATTTTTATTTTTATTGCTTTGCTTGTTTGTGGTTGTGTTTCAAGCAATAAAAAAATATATCGTATAGGCATGTTCTCGGGATTTGGAAATACTACCATTTTCGAATATCTTGTGGCAGAAATGTCAGAACTTGGATATGTTGAGGGGGATAATGTAGAATACGTAATAAGAATAACAGACCAGGTTGATGAAGAAGAATATAGAAAAAAAATAAATGAAATCCTAAATGAAGAAGTTGACTTGCTCGTTTCATATCCAACTGATGCATCTTTAATATCCAAACAACTAGCAAAAGAAAAAGGAATACCCGTGTTGTTTATTTTTGCAAGCACCGAAGACAATGGACTTGTAGAAAGTCTAAGGGAACCTGGAGAAAATATAACAGGAGTTAGATATCCTGGACCAGAACTTGTTTCCCAGGGCCTGAAAAAAATTGTAGAGATTTCGCCTGAAATACAAAAAGCTTTGGTTGCATATTTGGAAGGATACCCTTCCACCCCGTCTCAGATAAATTCTCTTAAAATAACAGCAAACGAGTTGAATATCACATTAACCGAACTTCCTGTTGACAGTCCAAAAGAGTTTGAGGAATGGGTAGAGAAATACGAAGAAAGGGAAGATAAGTTTGTCGATTTGTTTGTTTTTATAGCAGGTCCTCTTGCAAGCCAAATAAATGAAAAAGCCATTGGATTTTCAAAAAAATATAATATACCTGCTATAGGCCGAGTTTCAGAAAACGAGAGTTTGAGCGGTGTATTGACTTATGGTAGTGACACACAGGAATATTCAGAATTGGCGGCTCCTATTATAGACAAGATACTTAATGGCATACCTGCTGGAAAAATCCCTGTTGTTACGCCTACAATATATCTTTCTATAAACTACAATGTTGCTGAAAACTTGGGTTTGAACATAAGTGATGGTATATTGTCGCAAGCAAAAACTCTAATTAGATGAATGAAAAAGAATAAGACTTGGTTCGTAGTAAAAATAATATAGATGATAAAAATCTTCCGACTAAAAATACCAAAGACTTTTTTGCCTAACTTTCATAGCCTAAAATATACCCTCATATTTTCGTTTCTTTTGTTGACGATAACAATTTTGGTATTTTCTCTTTTTGTGACAATTTTTTCTATAACAGAATTCCAACAGAACGTTATATTTAGTCAGCAAAAAATTATTGCGCAAGAAGCTGCTAGTAGTGTTAATAGTTTTATCAGTGATAAAATAGATTTACTTGATAATGTTGTTAATACAATAGACATTGTAAATTATGAGCATAAAGAAAGAAAAATAATTCTCGAAAAAATACTGGGCAAAGATTCTTCTATACTTCATGTGGTTTTGATGGATAGGAACGGGGATGTAATAGAAGATGTTTCTGTAACATCAGAAAAAAATAAAATAAATGAATTCTTATCTGATATTGATCTTAGTAGTGAGTATACAGAATGTGTTGGAGAATCCTTTGTGGATGAGAAAACCAATGAACCTCACATATTTATTTGTGTCAAAGCAACCGATGTTTTTGGTGACTGCCAAGGCTTTATTGTCGCTGAAATAAACCTGAAGTTTATGTGGGACATAGTAGATAGAATAAAAGTCGGTGAAACAGGCGTTGCTTATGTTGTTGATTCTAATGGAGACCTTTTAGCTTTTCGTGATACAAGCAGGGTTCTTTCCGGAGAAAACATGAAATATTTGAATGTCGTTAGAAGTTTCGTTAACAATGAAAGTGAAAATTCTCGAGAAGATATTGTAGAGAAGGGTATAAACGGAGATTACGTTGTTTCTAGTTTCATTTCTCTTGGTGATCCTGATTGGGCAGTTGTTGTGGAAATTCCCTCACAAGAAGCCTTTGCGGATATCTTTGAACAAGTTTTTTTGATGATATGGTTAATTTTGATAAGCGTTGTTGCTGTGATAATAATTAGTTTCTTTATTTCAAGAAAAATCACAAGACCTTTGATAAATCTTAGAAATTCTGCTATTGCTGTGGGAAAGGGTAATCTAGATAAAAAAATAAAAATTGAGACTAATGATGAGATAGGGCAACTCGCTTTTACATTCAATCAGATGACAAATGATTTGAGAAGATCGAGGAAAAAAATAGAGAACTATAATAAAGAATTGGAAAGTAAAGTTAGAGAAAGAACAAAGGAACTTGACAATAAAATACAAGATCTTGAGAATGCCAGACTTGCTACAAATAATATAATGGAGGATTTGGACATTACAAACAAAAAGTTGTCTGAGGCGCATAAAATATTGAAGAACAATGTGAAAGAATTAAAGTTGCTTGATAAGGAAAAGGACGCTTTCATATCGATATCTGCTCATGAGTTGAAAACGCCTCTTACGGCTATCCACGGTTTTGCCCAACTTCTTAGGAACGAGAAAATATTTGAAAAAAAGAAGCTAAGGAAAAAATATCTTGATATAATAGACCATGAGACAAAACGTTTGGCAAAGCTTGTTACTGATATTTTGGACCTTTCAAGAATAGATCTTGGCACCACAAAGTTTTCTTTGCAAAACGTGAACATATACGAGGTTGTTAACAGGATAAAGGAAGAGGAAAAAATAAAGTTAAAAGGAAAGCCTATAAGGTTGATATTTGACGTTCAGAAAGATTTGCCTTTGATTTATACGGACAAAGAAAAGCTAACTCAGATATTGTTAAACCTTATTGACAATTCAATAAAATATACACCAAAAGGTTTCATAAAAGTCAAAATAAAAAAGAAGAAAAATAATTTTGAGTTTTCCGTTTCTGATAACGGAGTCGGTATACCCAAAAAGAGCCAGAAAAAGATATTCACACGGTTTTACCAAGCCGACTCTTCTTATACCAGAAAGGTTGGAGGCTCTGGTTTGGGTCTTTCTATCTCCAGAGAATTTGTCTGTTCTCTTGGTGGTAAAATATGGTTCAAAAGCAAGGAAGGGAAAGGAACCACATTCAATTTCACCTTACCTATAAGTGCGAAATTAAAACTCAAAGAGTAGGTTTTTATACGAGAATAATTAATTAAGAGAATATAGTGAATTTTAATGTCCAGCAAAAAGTTAATGGTAGTAGACGATGAAGAATCCATAAGAGAACTTGTTAAGGCAATTTTTGAAAACGAAGGTTTCAAAGTTATCGTTGCTTCAAGCGGTTTGGAATGTCTTGAAGAATTGAAGAAAGAAAGACCTGATTTGATACTTTTGGACATGATGATGCCAAAGATGAGCGGTAGGGTCACTTTGGAGAAGATAAGAGCCGATCCAAAGACTAAAGATATCAAAGTTGCTTTCCTTACTGTTGCCAGATTTTCAGAAGTTGGGCTTGAATCATTGAAAAAAATGAACATTTCTGATTATATAACAAAGCCTTTTGACAATGATGAACTTTTGAAGCGTGTTAAGAAAATTCTAGAATAAAAAAGAAGTAACAATTTGATTTTTTATTGTATCTATATAGTGATTTATTGTTTAAACATATTAGATTATGTTTAAACATAAATCAGATTTATATAAATTTGTAAATAATATTCTAATATGTTTTTTCTCCACTACGATAACACTACAAATAATTGTGGTTTTGTCAAAAAAAAATTGAGTCACGAAAAAACAAAGGGGTGTGCTCTTGGAAATTAATTTCAGAGATATTTCTGAATTCATAAGACTTAAAGTATGTCTGATAATATCTTCAATAGCTATATGCGGTTTTTTGCTTTTCAATTCTTTGAATGCGACTTTAATTTTCATTTTCCTTTCGTCCTTTTTCGGAACTGCCGGAGCTTACGCTTTCAACAATATCAATGACAAAGAGGAAGACCTCATAAACAGAAAAAGAATAAATCCCTTTGTTCTAAACAAAAAGGGCCTTTTGATAATTGCCGTTTGTTTTATTATTTCAATGATATTCATTACACTTCTTCCCACATTTTCTATTGTTTTCTCCTTTTTTGGCATAATTTCAAGCTTTGCTTATTCTCGTTTGAAGATAAAGAAATATTCTGTTATGAAAAACGTTTTCACTGCAATTGGAGTTGGCGCATCTTTTCTTGTTGGAACCACTTTCTTTGACATGGATGTTCTTTGGAACTATCTCATATTCATGCTTTTTATTTTCATCCTAAGTTTGACTTCTGACTTGAGGGACTTTGAGGGCGATAAAAAAAGCAACATAGGCACATTGCCTGTCTCAATAGGGTACGAAAAAGCCAGAATATTCCTGATGATTTTGTTGGGAATCTTTACGCTAAACGTTTTGTTGACCTTTAGAATACTGGTTTTTATTCCCTTCACGGTTTTGATGTTTTATTACCTCTACTTGGACAAACCAAAGCGCGTGCATTCTTTTGGAGGTTACTCACTGATGTTCTTGGCTATCTCATTGTTTGTCTTCTAGCTCTTGGAGAATGTCGCTGAAACCATTTTATGCCCATTTTTTATTTTTTCTGTTTTGAAATTCTTGTCAAAAAGCCAAAGGTAGCCTAGTGCACAGTTTATTATGAATATCCAGTTGTCTTCTTCTGCCTGCAGGCCATATGGAGGGTTTCTGATCTCGAGCTTTATCGAGTTTTTGTTTTCTATTATTGTTACCTGGCCCCATCCCATTATTTGAAGAAGATTTTTTAAGAGAATTAGCTTTTCCTCAATGCTCGATTCTTCTTCTATGACATTAGAAAAATACTCGAACGATATCTTTGGAATACTTTCTATTAGGATGTCCATATTGCCTATTAGATGGCTAAGCGTGCTTTCTCCAGCAATGATATGTTTGCCTCTGAAAAATATCTTGTTCTTTTTGTCTAGCCTAAATATGCCCTGTTTGAGAGCATTCTTTAGACCTGGCCCCTTTTTGTTAGTTTGGCTGTTTAGCCTGTCGTAGAGTGTTTTGTCCTTTGCTTTAAAGTGCAGGCAAGGTTTTTTACTTAGTTCAATTACATATCTGCATTTTTTTTTGGTTTGACTTGCTTTTTTTAGTTTGGCTTTGGAATCAAAGATGACATTTACTATTCCCAAGTATGCCCCTTTCATGAGATTGTTTTTTCCCATTACCCTTGTGAGAGCCTCGCCCTTTGTTTCTATGATGACCACATTTCCCTTTTTGGTTGTTTTCATGTCATCTATTAAGCACAAATTGATCCAGACCTGTTTTAGTATGCTGTTCATAAAAATAACAGGAGCTTTTTTGAAGATTGGCTTTATTGTCTGGCCAAGACACAAGTCAAGCCATTTCTGACCTAATAGTAATATTTCCTTCTCATAGCCTTTTTTTTCGCACTCTTTTATGAAATTGGCTAAAATGTCCTCGAAGAAAAAAGTGTCCCTTCTGTGCTTCATCTTGAACTTGTTAAGAAAGTGACCCACGCTGCTTTCGGTTATGTTCTTGCTTATAGATTCTGATATTCTCATGAAAAACCTCTGCCTAGAAGGTTTTTTTAGAAGACAGTTTCAGTCTTTTCTTGTCTATGACGAGTTCGTGATTGACCCTGGGCTCAAATGAGGTGTAGCGCATTTTGTGCACCTGCAGGGTTCTTATTGGCTTTTCCTCTAGTTCCAAAAAAGAAATCTTAAGAACTCCGTCACATTCAAAGGCTTCAAAGTTTCCCGTGTCTATTTTATCTTCCTCTGTTTCGCAAAGAAATATGGTGCATCTTACCTTTTCCTTTAGGTACTTTATCACATCCGCTAGTTTTATTCTGTAATCCTTGATGCTTTTAGAGTGAACCATGAGCTTGTTTACACTGTCTATTACCAGTCTGTCTATTTTTGGGTAACTCTTGAAGAGCCTTGCTAGGTATTCTAAGTTTATTCTCTCGTCTAGCGATATAGACTCTATTAGCAAATTCTTGCCGATATAGTCCTTTGAGCTTTTCAAAGAATCTATTTTTTCGCATGCCCTAAGCAGCTCATCTTTGCTTTCTGAAACTGACAAATAGTAACATTTTTCTCCCTTTGAAGCGCCTTCTACAAGAAAGTTTAAGCCCAACAACGTCTTTCCAGAACCAGGGCCCCCAGACATTAGTATGGCTGTTTGTTGAGGGAAACCGCCTTCTAGCATTTTGTCGAGTTTGGGTAGACCAGTAGACAATCTCATTTTTTGTCACCAAAAACAGGCTTTCCTAAAATGGATTCCTGCAACTTTATTAGCAAGAACTTTTCAGTTCCAAGGTCGAAAACATCAGAGGGAGCTTTTTTCAACAAGTCTTCTACCATATACTTGCGAAGCAACTTGTTTGGAAGCATTATTCTGTTGCTATTGCCCAGCTTGCCTGTTGTTAGTGTGTATCTTAGCTCTGTTGGCAACAACAAAAGATTCTTTGTATAGTGATTCAAAGCCGCGTATTCGTCCTTTGACATCTCAAGCTTGACAACTATCTTGCCGTCTTTCATGTTCATCGAATCTATATTTGCCATAATTTATATTTTTTGTATCGATATTTAAACATTTTGTGCTTATGTTAAACTTTTATAGAACCTTTCTGTTATCTATTATAATTAGAGTTGTGTTCCATGCTTCAAAAATACAAGACCGAAATGCTCGGTACTTTCTGGGATAGTTGTACAGACCAGGCTTTTGGGGCCCTTTCAGAAATGATACAACGAGATGTCAAAAAAATAAAGCCTAGCATTCATGTGGAGACAATAAACAATGTCCCGAACATGCTAAATCCTAAGGAGATAACAACAACACTTGTTTATACGCTTGTTAACGGTGAGATAAAATGCACTGTGGTTTTTTCCTCTTCTTTGAGGCATTTCTTAAGGCTAATAGACATACTTCTCAAAAAGAAGATAGACTACTATGATGCCCTAAACGAGGAAAACGAGCCTGTTGTTATTGAACTTGGCAACATAATAAATGGCTATATAGTTTCTTCTTTAAACAGGCTCTTTGAGAGCAAGTTTGATTTTAACGAGTCGGTTATATCAGTTAATCCTTACAGGGCCATCGAGGATTTTGACTTTGGCAACATATACAAAGAGAAGGTGAGGCTTCTCACATTCAAGAGCGGCTTTAGCGTGCATGGAGAGGACATACAAGGCAAGCTTTTGCTTTTATTGAATGATAATAAAACAGACATGTTGCTTGAAGCAATAGTAAAGAAGATAATAATCAAATAGACTAGAACTTGTGTCCTAGTTTTTCGAATATGCCTTTCATAACCAAAGCGTCTTGCTCAAGAATAGGAGATTCTGATATAAGGGTTGTGTCTTTTTTTCTTCTTAGTATCTCTTTAGAAAACCCAACAAAATCCATTTTAGATTCTGCCAAAGTTATGTGGTTCTTTTCATTACCCTTGCCTTCTTTTACAACAGAAAAGTTTATTCCAGAGAAATGTGAATCGTACTTTTTTAATTTCAGAGTTTTTAGCTTGTCAAAGATTTCCTTATAGTCTATTTTTCCCGCGTTTCCGGCGTATATGTGCGCAACATCAAGATAAGGTATGACGTTCTTTATCGATTTCGAAATAGGCACTATCTCGTCTAGCGTACCGAATGACTTTTGCTTGCCCATTGTCTCCAAACCGAGTTTTATGTTCCAGCCATTCCTCTCAATAGCATTAGAAATTTCTTGGCAAGCGTTGTTGATCATTTCCAATGCCTTTTCTTTGTCCTTTCCATAAAAGCCTGCGTGAACAACCGCTACAGTTGCTCCCATAGCCTCACCTCTATGCAATGTGTCTAAAATTCTTTTCTTGCTTGCGGTTATTACTTCAGATTTTTCGCTGGCCAGATTTATGTAGTAAGGCGCATGGACTATTAGCTCGACGTCTTCTTCTTTTGCTACAATCCTTAGCTTTTTTGCCTCTTCTAGCTTCATGTATATGCCATGTGTGAAGGCAACCTGCATGGCGTCAAGTCCCATTTCAGAGGTTTTTCTAACACCGTCAGAAGTTGAGCTTCCCTTGCAGCACATGGGTATTCCGCCAGGACCTAGACGTATTTTCATATCAATCAACAAATTCGTACTGTTTTGGGTCCCAAGCCGGGTTGCAACACACAACGATTTTCAATTTCCCGTCAAAAAAGAATTTTTGATTTGGTTGGATTAATATGGAATCTCCTTCTTCCATATCAAAAACATTTCCATCAATTTCTACAATTCCTTTCCCGTCTATCACAAAAATGACCTCTTTGCTTTTTCTGTTTAATGTTCTTCCCTTTTCAGGATACCTGCCGTCTATTTTTATGTAGGCAACATCTATGTCTTTGTCACCTAGACCGTATTCATAGGCAATGCATGTTGCCGCATTCGCATGCTGCACTCTTTTAGACTTTTTTACTATCATCTAATCATCCTTCTTCTTGAAAAACAGCCAGTTCTTTGGTGGTTTGAATTTTACAAGAACATAATCGCCTTTCAGTTTCTTGCCGTTTATCTTGAATATTATTTTCTTTTCTTTCTTATCTATCACTTCAAATGTTCCCCTGTCCCATATCACTACTTTGCCTGCTCCATATTCGCCTTCTGGTATTGTTCCTTCAAAGTCTGCATAATCTATCGGGTGGTCTTCGGTTTCTACGGCAAGTCTTCTAACCTTTGGGTCTTTGGAAGGCTCTTTGGGAACTGCCCAACTTTTTAGAACGCCATCAAATTCCAATCTCAAGTCCCAATGAAGATGAGAAGCTTGGTGTTTTTGAATAACATAAATTGGTTTTTTGGATTTTTTCACTTTGGCTTTTGGCTCGGAAGTTTTCTTAAAATCCCTTTTTTTACTGTATTCTTCTAGAACCATAGAATCATTTCAAAACTATTTTCATCATGTCCTTGGCAATGATTGTATCCTTGAAAACTTTCTTCACAGCGTCATGAACTTCCTTCTCGTTCATGTACCTTCTGCTTATGTGCGTTATTATTAGCTGCTTTATCTTGTACTTTTTGGCAAGCCTTGCCACCTCAACAGCTGAAGCGTGGGGCCTGTTTTCTTCCGGAATTTCCACGAACGTGCCGTCGTGTATTAGGATGTCTGCCTCTTTTGAAAATTCCAAAAGCCTCTTGCATATCTCCGTGTCTCCAGAGTAAACTATCTTTCTTCCCTTTTTCTTTTCAGCTATTTGTTCTAGTTTGATTATCTTATCTTCCACTTTGACTTGGCCCCTTTCCTTTATTTCTCGCAAAATCTTGCCCTTCAGACCGAATTTTTCTGCCTTTTTCATGTCAATGTTCCAGTGGTCTTTCTCCTCAAAGCAGTAACCAACAGAAGGTACAGAGTGCTTTACCTTTATGGAATATATCGTGTATGTTTCTGTTTCTATTAGTTTTTCGATTTCCTCCTCTCCGCAATCCTCAGGTATAACCCTAAAGCCTATGCCCCAGTAGCTCATCTCAACAAGAGCGTCTATGAATCTTGAAGCTTCCGGGCCGTATACCTTTAACGGATCTTTTCTTCTTGAAAGATGTAGTGTTTCAATCAAGGGAAGTAGACCTGCAAAATGGTCGGCGTGCCAGTGCGTTATTAGTATTGCGTTTAGCTTCATCGGGGAAATTCTTGCCTTTTGCATTTGTATTTGAGTTCCTTCGCCGCAGTCCATAAGGAAATAATCAGAGCCATAGTGCAAAAGAATCGCAGCCGGCCTTCTTCTAAGGCTGGGTATGGCAGCGCCCGTACCCAAAAATGTTATTTTTATGGGCTCTGGCATTCACACCACGTCCAGGTCCTTTTCGAACCATTCCTTTAGAAATATTCTCATTTCCTTTGAGTCTTTGATTTTGTTTTCTAAACTTTTGTCATATAGCAGTTTAGCATTATTTAGCTTTGGGGCTATCTTGCTTGGTATCCCCATTTCCTTTAGGGTTTTTTCTTTCTTATTGAAAATGTTTTTGAGAAAATCAACTGTATTTGTGAATTCTCTTTCCAGCTCCACGACCCAGTTGTCATTTTCTATGAACACCTTCTTTTTCTGATAGTGCTTGATGAACTCTTCAGCATGCCTGCTGAAAACATCAGGGCCCACGTTCATCCATACCTTTGGTATTTTCCATTCCTTCATCTCAAGAACTATGAGACATTCCTTGTTGCAGAAAAAGTCGCTTCTTAAAATCTCAAAGCCGTTGTGCTCAAGCATTCTTC
>JAFGAZ010000017.1 GCA_016933455.1 Candidatus Aenigmatarchaeota archaeon | reverse complement strand
TTGTGCGTTACGGCAACAGACCAAGCCCCGCTTTCAGGAACATACCCGATAAAGTGTCTAAAGAAATACGGCATAAAGTCCATGAAAACGGAATACTTTGCAGAGCTTGGCGTTAGGATACTTTTAACGAACATAATTCTTTCCCTTTCCAAAAGAGAAAGGGCTTTTGTGCCCCTCATGGCTCATACAGACAAGCACTATTTCAGAGTAATAGGAAAAATAGAAAGTTTAGGAAAAATAAAAGACATCATAAACGAATTCGGCTATGTCATGCACTGCTCTTGCGGCAACAGGGAATTTGGGAAGATAAAACAAACGTGTTCTTGCGGCAAGGACTATGAAATAGTAGGGCCTGTTTACCTGGGAAAGATAAACGACAAGAAATTCTGCGAAAAGGTTTTAGAAGATTTGAGCAAAAGAAATTTCAGACTAGAAAAAAAGGAAATCAAGCTTCTTGAAACGCTAGTAGAGGAAGCTGACATGCCGCCTTTCTACTATGACATACATCGCCTTGCAAAAGCAAACGGCTTTGAGATTCCAAGAACTGAAAAAATTTTTGATGTTCTTAGAAAGAAAGGTTTCAGAGCATCAAGGACACACTTTTGTCCAACAGCGATAAAAACCAATGCAAAATTCGAAAAGCTTTGTAGTTTATTAAAAGATAAAAAAACTATTTAGCGTTTCTGCTTTTCTTTTTCTTGCAAACATTACATTTGCCAATCTTTAGCCAGTAGCACATGGGTCCTAAACATGTCTTGGTTCCCTGGAAGTAGTAGCAAACATTCACTACGTTGCCGTTTCTTATTACAACAGGTCTTTTTGGTTTTATTTTTCTAAACATATGGTCACCGTTTCTTAACAAATACACTGTAACACCTTTTATCACTTGCTCGTAATAATATTAAGGCAGAAGTAGTATATAAAAGTATCACTAGACAGTGACAATACTATCGATAGAAAAAGACGAAACTAAGAAACAATAAGCTAGAATCTCTTGACAGGTCCTGCGACAAAAAGCCTGTATCTTATGTTGTCGTCCTCTAATTCTTCCATTATCCTTTTGATAACAGAGCTTTTGGGGTCTGGCATTAGCTTTATTCTTTTCTTTATGTCGTCAAAGCTAGTAAAGGGCCCGCTCTTTCTTTCCTTTATTATGTCCCACATGTGCTTCTTGCCAACTCCCGGGACAAGCTCAAGCTGGTGCAGCCTTGTTGTTATAGACTGCGCCTTGTTGAAAAAGTCGACAAACCTTATCTCGTTCTCGTCGACTAGCTTTTCCACAACAAAGGGCACTTCGGATTTCGCAAAGGTGGTCAAGTCCCTTACAGTTATTCTTCTCTTTATGTGGTCTATCTGGTCTCTTTTAGACTCGCCGATGTAGACAAGATCGCCCGGCTTTAGAACCACTTCCTTTCTCACAACAACTTCCAATAAAGAAAAGTACTTGTTGCCTATTACTTGGGCTATGGGTTCCTGTCTTCCTGTTGAATGACCTCTTGAAAGGAAATCTAATACTATTACATTGTCGTCTCTTAGAAATGTCATAATATCACTTGAGATACTTTTTGATTATCTCCAGAATCGTCTTGATCTCGTTTTCTTTCAGGCTAAAGTTCTCTCTAGTAAATATCATTCTAAGCTCGTCTGGGTTCTTTGGCAAGAGATTCAGAATTTGTATTCTTGTTTCGTCAGACATCCTAAGAACGCCTGAAACTTCCTCTAAAAGTTTTTCAGCCTTTGCAGGCTCCAAAACTGTGAATTTGTTAAGATGCTCTAATGCCAGCTTCTGCTCGTATGTCAGCTCTCTGTCGGTTTCTATACCTGACATTATTTTCTTTGCAACTGGCATTCCAACCGGTTTTGTATCGATTACATTCATAAAATCACTTTAAATTATATAGAAATTGAAGCTTTTAAGTCTTAAGATGTTTCTTCCTAACACTCTTACCAGGCTTTATAATGTGCCTAAACCTTGCACAGCTTGGGCAGACATACATCTTCTGCTGGAACATGTGTATGTTGTGCCTTGGTATCTGCTTTCTAAGAACTGGGTCAGAAATCCTAAAGCCCTTGAACTTTGTAAAAGCCTTCCATCTAGGGCAGCTCTTGCCGCAAAAACCACACTTTACCATTCCCTCTTTGCCCCTTCTTTTTGTGTGGGCGTATTCTCTTTTGTATGGTGCTGTACTGACTGGCATAAACCCTATATTAGAATTAAACCTTTATTAATGTTGTGTTCTATTTGAAATACTGCTTGAAGTGATCGCCGCAGACAAATTTTTCCTTGTCTAGAGTATCTTTCAAAGCATTGATATCAATATATCCTAGATCGTAAACATCTTCATATTTTTCTTTGATTATTCCTTCCTCTATTGTTTTCCTCATGGATTTGTAATCAATTTTTCCTTGAAGATAAAGTGTTATGTCTTCTACACAAGATCCCGTGACAGCTCTAACATTATCATCTATTTTAGCAAAAAACATCTTATCACTTTCCATCTAATATACAGAAAATTATTTAAACTCGATTTTTGCAAACAGTATTAAAGTTAGGAAGATATTATTTCTAAGGTGGTCAAATGAGCGTAAAAAAAATAAATGATGTCACATGGGAAATAGAAAAATCAGGAAAGATGCTTGTCCCGGTAAGAATTCATGCTTCTAAGAATATGATGGAAAAAATAAAAGGCGACAGAACATTTGGCCAGGCAATGAACTGCGCCAGCCTTCCCGGAGTCCAAAAGCACATAGCCATTCTGCCGGATGCCCACGAAGGTTATGGCGCTCCCATAGGAGCTGTCGGGGCGTTCGACTTAAACAAAGGCATAATATCCCCAGGCTTTTGTGGCTATGATATTTCTTGCGGAGTGCGCATGCTTAGGACTAATCTTTATGAGAAAGACATCAAACCAAAACTAAACGAACTCATAGACAAGATATTTACCAATGTCCCAAGCGGCCTTGGTTCCAAGGGCAAGATAAGACTAAACCAAAGCCAGCTTGACGATGTGCTAAATTCCGGAGCAGGCTGGGCAATAGAAAACGGCTATGGTTGGAAAAAGGATTTGGAATGCATGGAAGATAGGGGCCGCATGGATTTAGCAGACTCGTCAAAAGTCTCTGAAAAGGCAAAGCAAAGAGGCATACCGCAGCTTGGAAGCTTGGGTTCTGGCAACCATTATCTCGAAATCCAGAAAGTTGACAAGATATTTCTGCCAGAAGAAGCAAAGGCAATGGGAATAGAAAAGGAAGGTCAGATAACAGCCATGATACACTGCGGTTCAAGGGGCCTTGGGCACCAGGTAGCAACTGACTATATCAGAGTTATGGAAGGCGCTATGAGAAAGTACAAGATAGAAATACCAGACAGGGAGCTGGCTTGCGCGCCTTCCAACAGCAAGGAGGGGGAAAGCTATTTCGGAGCAGCGTGCTGCGCTGTAAACTTTGCTTTGGCCAACAGGCAGATGATACTACACTGGGTAAGGGAGAGCTTTGAGAAGACCTTCAATGAAAGCAGCAAGAATTTGGACCTTGGTTTGATATACGACGTGAGCCACAACATAATAAAATTAGAAGAGCATGAAATTGACGGCAAAACGTCAAAGGTTTGGATACACAGGAAAGGTTCAACCCGCGGGTTCCCGCCAGGTCACAAGGCTCTTCCTAGTTTATACAAGAAAATAGGGCAGCCGGTCATAATAGGCGGCTCAATGGGAACATGCTCTTATCTTTTGGTCGGGGCGCAAACAGGCAAAGACACCTTCTTTAGCACAGCGCACGGAGCAGGAAGGGTGATGTCTAGGCATGCTGCACGCCAAAAGCAAAGGGGCGAGGACGTCAAAAGAGGCCTTGAGAACAAAGGCATAATGATAAGAAGCGCGGGACTAAAAACGCTTTCCGAGGAAGCCGACTTTGCTTACAAGGATGTTTCAGAAGTTGTTGAAACATGCGAGAAAGCAGGTGTTAGCAGAATAGTTTGCAGATTAAAGCCGCTAGGCGTTGTCAAGGGCTAGCATCCCACAACAAACCAGTCGCCGAGAACTGAGGTTTTGACTTTCAAAAGATTCCTCATTTCCATAGCTTCAATCCACTTGATAACGGTATTCTCATCCAAATCAAGTATTTCGCAAATCTCAGGTATTGTTCTCTTTCTCTTCTTCACCAACTCGAGCATCATGTCAGCCTTTGTCTTGAAATCAAAGTCATTTTGGCTCAAGCATTCTTGTCTTAGGTAAAACCCTATCTTGTCTAGAGAAAATCTTGTTGACTTGGAACTGTCTAGCATACCTATTGATTAATCAAGAATCTTTAAATACTGAACAGTAGTGAATAAACACACTTCAAACATCCAAAATAACGCGTATCTTAAATTCGGGACCATCTTCTATTTTCATCATCTGATAGGAAACGCCCTTAACCTCTGTTCTAAGCTCGTGCCCCTCTATCTTGTCGCCAAAAACCTTGCCTGTTAGTTTGAACCTATCCTTTCCTTCTATCTTGATGTCAAACTTGCTAAAAAACATGCTGCTAGTATCCCTTAGGTATAGCAGTTCGGATAGCCAATCGAAAAGCAGCGATTCCTTGTTCTCGGAAACAAGCTCAACTTTCTTTGAAACCAAGGGTTCTACTGTCTTGACGTCTGTCTGAACCTCAAACATTGCCAGTGCAGAATTGGAAAAAGCCTCATTCAAAGTCTTGCCGTATGCCTCAAAGGCCACGTCAGCTGTTGCAAAATCATCTAGGAATCTGAACTTCATAATAGAAGTTGAGGACCGTTTTTTATAAAACGCAATTATACAGTATTTGTACCAATAAATGACAAAGTTTTAAATAGTTCAGCAATTTACTACTTTTTAACTATTCAAAAGTTAAATTGGTGAATAGATGGACAACGAAACAAACCTAAGAAACTTTGGCCTCACAGAGTACGAGGTTAAAGCGTACATAAGTCTTCTAAAGCTAGGGATAGCAACAGCAGAGCAAATTTCCAGCATAGGAAAAATACCGCTGCCAAGGGTTTATGACACCCTTTCTGAACTTCAGAAAAAGGGCTTTGTACTAATAAGCAAGGGCAGGCCGAAAAAGTTCAGGGCGCAGCAGCCAAAAAAGGCGTTGGAAAATCTAATTGATCTTAAAAAAATAACATTTGACAAGAATCTGAAAATAATGAAAAAGGATAGCAAGGTGCTTGTTAGCTCTTTGTCAAAGATGCCGACAGAGAAAATGGAAAAAAATACCAGCGACATATGGTTCACAGAAAAGAGAAACAACATAAGCAACATTCTCGACGAACAAAAAGAGGTTGCAAAAGACGAGGTCAAGATATTCGCGGGCGATCTTTCCTGGATATCAGAAAATGCCAAACTAATAGAAAACATTCTAAAAAAAGGCATAAAAATAAAGGCCCTTGTACATGAACCGGAATCCGAGGATTGGAAAAACAACATAAAGCTGGCCAAGAAAGTGGGCATAATGCTAAAGGTTGGTTATATCGGCACAATAAGAGGCCACATAATAGACGGCAAAACAATCTCGATAGCAACCAAAAGCAAAAACCAGCTAAACGGAACGCAAGAAGAGTACGAACTGGTCACATCAAACAACCCAGCACTAGTGGAAGCGCTGAAGGAAAACTTTGAATTCTGGTGGAACTCTTTAAACTAATCAACTCGTTGATTGACGTTTTTCTATTTACTTTCACTACCATATGCGGGTAAGTTATATAAAATGCGGGTACCAATACTGTAATACATGAAACGTGGAAAAAAGATTGTATTCATATCACACTGTCTTCTGAATCAGAACACTTTGCCAACAGGAAGAGCTAGTTTTGCTGGTTCTGTTAAAGAACTTTTGGAGCTTTTTGCAGAATCAGGTGTCGGTATAGTGCAGCTTGAATGCCCTCAGATGGAATTCAACAACGGTTTGGACAGAAGACCTGCGCTAAAAGGCGGCAATGAAAATGATAGTTTCAGAAAGAACTGCAAGAAAATGTCATCTCAGGTACTAGACAAGATAGAGACCTACATGAAAAGGGACTATAAGATCTTAGGGATTTTGGGCGTTGAATTCTCAACAACATGCGGCGTCCACCAGGTAAGGAACGGCAGAAGAAGCTCGCCTGGAAAGGGTGTTTTCATGGAGGAACTAGAGCTTGAGATGCAAAAAAAGAACTTTCAGATACCCATTATGGGAGTCAACCTAAACAACGTCTACAGCTCTGTTGACAAGATACAGTCTTTGCTGAAATTCACGTAATTTACATCTTTTCTATGACAGGTATGTTAAGAAGATGCATGCCGGATTTCATTGTTTTGCAAAAAGCCTCGACAAGTTTTAATCTGGCTTTTTTGGAATTCTCCTCTGCCTTGAGGACCTGTATCGACTGATAGAAAGAGTTGAAATTCTGGGAAAGCTCGAAAAGGTAATTGGCTATCACATTAGGGGAATAATTGCTGGTTGCATTAATTATTACTTCGGGGAACTTTGCTATTTTCTTCAAAAGCTCCATTTCTGCATCTTCTTTCAAAAAAGAAGTATCGTACTCTTCTGTTTTTTCCTGCTTTATTATGTTAAGGGCCCGAACATAAGAGTACTGGAGATATGGCCCAGATCTTCCCTGCGTATCAAGAGCATCGTCCCAGTCGAACTTTATCGACTTGTTGTTTTCAGTGTCAAGCATCTGAAACATTATGGCGCCAAGGGCTATTTTTCTTGCTGTGTCTTTTTTGTTTTCAAGCTGCGGATTTTTTGCCTCGATGTCATCAAGGGCTTTTTTGTTCATTATTTTGATTAGTTCGTCGTATGTTATGACATTGCCTAGCCTTGAGGCCATCTTGCCCTCCTTGAGCGTGACAATGCCATGAGAAACATGCTTTATCTTTTCTTTGGAATAAAGACCGAGTATGTCAAAAGCATTGAATAGCTGCTTGAAATAAAAGTTCTGCTCAGAGCCCACAACGTAAATCATTCTGTCAAACTTGTATCTGTCCTGCTTGATTTTCAAAAGGCCTATGTCCTTTGTGGCGTATATGGCTGTGCCGTCTGTTTTGAGCAGTATGAAAAAACCCAAGCCGTTCTTTTCCATGTCGATTCCTATGGCGCCTTCGCTTTCAACAAGATTTCCCTTTTCGAAAAGGTCCTTTACTATTTTCTTGCCAGGCTCGACGCATTCGCTCTCAGGTATCATGGCATCTACTTTAACGCAAAGCTCGTTTTTTATCCTGTCAATGTCCTTGTAGCAGATGTCTCTTAGTTTCTTCCATTTCTTTGTCAGCATTTCATCGCCGCTCTCGAGCTTCCTGTTAAGCTCTTGCGCCTCTTTTTCGAACTCTAAATCTTCCTTTGCCATTTGTGCTGACTTTGCATAGACCTCGCCTGAGAATCTTGTAAAGTCTTCTGGAATTTCATTGTTGCAGAATTTGTTGTAATACAAAAGCCACCTGGCAACATGAATGCCGATATCGCCATTGAAATTTACTGTGATTGTTTTCTTGCCTGTTTTCTCAAGCATCCTTCGCAATGCCTCTCCTGTTGCAGCGTTTTTTATGTGACCTATGTGAAAGGACTTGAAAGGATTGGCCTGGAAAACATCCATCATCACTATACCACTGCCTTTTGTTGAACCGTAATCATCGTCTATGACATCCAGCAGTTTATGACCGAACTTTGACCAGTCAACATAGAAATTAACATAAGGGCCAATAGCATCGACCTTGCTTAGCATGTCCAGCTTCACCTTGCTTGCAATATCCTTTGCTATGTCATTGGGGTTTTTCTTTAATTTCTTGGAAAGAATAAAGCAAGGAAAGGCCAAATCGCCATACTTTTCTGGCTCTTCTATTTCGCTTGCATCAACATCAAGAACAGAGGCAATTTCCTGCTTTAGAGAATTCCAGATGTTTGTCATATTTTTTCTTATATAAGAACAAATTATATATAATTATGCGTGGCCAAGCTGCTTTCGAGTATTTGATACTTTTTTCCATAGCACTTCTGCTTCTTGGAATACTCGTCTGGTACTCTCAGGAGATGACAGAAAGCAACAGGAACGACATGACAGTGGCCAATGCCATAACAGCAGTGAACAAGATAGTTGATGCGGCAAACATTGTCTACACACAAGGCAATCCTTCCCAGATAACGCTTTCAGTATACATACCCGAAAGGGTGATATCAATAGACTTTATTGGCAACACAATAGCAATGAAGGTGCAGATAGGCTCTCAGACAAGCGACATAATAGCATCTTCAAAGGCGCCGCTGCAAGGCAACATCCCGACCAGCTCAGGGACAAAAAAAATAAAGATAATAGCAGAGGAAAACTATGTCAACATCACGCAAGGGTGAGATGTCTTTAGAGTTTCTGGTCTTTATTGGCATCATACTCGTATTTTTCGTTTTCTTTTTTGCCATAATAGGAGGCAAGACAAAGGAGATAAACCAGGCAACAATATACAGCGATGCACAAGGCATCGCAGACAAACTTTCAGACGAGATAGGCATAGCTGCAAGGTTTGAGGGTTACTACAGGGAGTTTTCTTTGCCGCAAAAGCTTGTGAACGGGGAGAATTATTCTATAACCCTCCATATGGATTTGAGATTAATAGAGATAAAGTGGGGCATTAATAGCGTGATGTCAACAATGATGACAGATAGCATAACAGGAAATTTTTCTCCTGGCATTAACAGGATATCGAATGTGGAGGGGGTGCTTGTAGTTGAAAGCTGAACTTTTCTCAACAGACTTTTTGATAAGCATAGTGCTCTTCATGTCGGTTTTCATGATACTCGTATTCTACTACAATGAAATGCAAGACGACATATACAAGAATTACCAGCTAAACGACATGCAAAGAAAGGCAATTAGCATTTCAGATTTGCTTGCAACAAGCAGCGGCAACCCCAAGTTCTGGGACGAAACCAACGTGGACGTGATAGGCCTACTTGACTCTGGAAGGTTCAATCTAACAAAATTCCTCGAATTAAAGAAACTAAGCCACCAAGATGTCAAAACAATGCTTGGCGCAGGGGTGTATAATCTAAACATAAGCCTTACAAACGAGACAGGTCATGTCATACAAATAGGCAGCGATTTTTACACTTTCGGCACACCACTGTTTGACGTAAAAAACGCGGCTTTGATAAAAAGATTCGGCATAGCAGACGTTGAAACGCAAAACAAGAAGGTCATATTGGAGGTTGTGTTATGGGACTAAAAGGCATTGTCTTCACGCTAGATTCCATAATAGCCTTTGGTGTCATGTTGTTTGTTTTGTCTTTCCTTATTTTTTTCAGGGCTGAAACAAGTTCTCCGTACCTTGCGGCCCAGCAACTTCACTCGATGTCCGAGGACATCCTAACGGTTTTTAGCGAATCGACCATAAGCGAGGTTGCATCACAATCGATAATAAGTTATTACATATCAGAAGGCATTCTAAACGAAACCGATGTTGATAAAAAGACAATAGACATAATAGGTGCGCTCTGGTCTGCTGGAAGATCAAACGAAGCAGCAAACATAACAAAAGACATATTGGAAAACTTCATACCGCAAAATTTAGGTTATGAGCTTCTAATAGACAGTGAAGCTGTATACAATTCTTCTGACACAACAAGACTGAGTGTTGAAGATTCGACAGTGGCCATATCTTCAAACAGGATAGCTTCTGGATACGAAAAATACAAGGCAACAGAAGGTTATGTTGCAAGGGCTTTGGCCAAGAACGTGGAAAAGAGCAATACTCTAATAGTAATGGGGGATGTTGTATACAGCAGCATATCCAAAAAAGACGAGGGAACAAGGTGTCTTGGAAGTAATGGCAATCGTATCAACATAACATACATAATAGATGTGCCTGAGGATGCAAACATAACAGATGCTTACTGGTTTGTGGAATCATCTTGGGCTGACGACAGGTTCAAGGTTTACTTAAACGGTGATTTTCTATATGAAAGTTCGGGAAATCCTGAACACGGCGGAAGGTCTCTTCTAACTTATGACACGCTAAGAGATAGCCTTCATACCGGAAGAAACGTGGGTGTTGTAGAGTACAGGTGGGGAAATCCTGACGAGAACGCAGGAGGCGGTTGTGAAGGAGGAGATGACGGAGCAACGCACTTTGTTGTAAAATACAACACGACACAACTAACAACGCTAGAGCAGTTCGACAAGCAGTATTTCCAGACAGTGACTTCGGAATCTTCCATAAGATACAAAAAGCCGATATTCATTGTGGGCGACCTATACAACATGAGCGTTCGCATAAACCTAACAGAAGAAACAGAAGTTGAGCAATTGACGCTGAAATTCATACTTGATGGTCAGACCTTTGACATTAGCACAAAGGAGCCTGTCAACGGCATTGTGGAATGGAGCGATGCGGAACTCAAAAGCAACCTGAGCTCTTACGACATAGACTATGATGAATTGGGAGGAAGGTATTTCTGGTTCATGCTAGACATAGACGAGTATAACAGAGCAGAACTAACTGATTATATTAGATACATGGAAGGCGATGACTCTTATGTTAGTCTCAACTATTCCGAAGACGAAGACATATACAACTACATAGACCTCACAAGAACGCTAGACGAATATACGACAGCAGAACCAGACCTCTATGGTTTCTACAGATACGTAAAATGGGATTATAATTTGACAAACAAGATTCCTCTTTTATCTAAATGGCAGCTTGCGTGGCTCTACTACAGCGGCTCGAACCCGGAGCAGTTGGCAAGGTCGAATAACATCACCCTATACAACCATGACCCAAGCAATTCGAGCAGCGACCCGCTTATTATAGAATTTGTAAGGTTCGGGCACGATACAAACCCCGAAGGGGTTCTGATATCAGGAGATAATAATTTTGAACTAAACTTTTCAGACGGCTATGCGATCGACCCCCAATACTCTTTGGGTCACACGACTTTTTTGATACCCGCGTCTGTTAGCTACGGGGATATCTTCGAGGTTCAGGAAGATGCCACAAACGATGCAATACAGAGGCTAGAAGACCTTCTTGGAGAAGATGTTTCCACAATAGACATAGTGGTAGAATCAGTGAGCGTTGCAGGCGTTCCATATATGTGGGGGCCGGCTCAAATAAAATTAAAGATGTGGGTTTGATATGAAAGGCATACTATACACACTAATGATTTCACTAATGCTAATACCCATACTAGCGTTAGTCATTTTCTACTCGCAAACTTCCCAGATAAGAGACATTGACACGGACATTAGGGCAAACGAACTAGAGTATTTTTCAAAAAGCATTGAAAGGGACCTTGAAAGGTTCATAGAAATAAACGGCAAAAGGGCCTTGATATCAGCTGTTTCAAAAATAGTTGTCAACGGCACCCCTCTTGACGATGCTCAGATGAGGCTGGGCGAGATGATGGTAAACGGAACTCTATTCGGGGAGCCGTCGCCCCTTGTGGACGAGAGCAACCTGATGTTTTGGCAGGATAGGATAAACGAGATAGCTGATTCTTCTGGTTTTATTGTAGATTTTGAAAACATACAGATATACATAAACCAAAGCGACAGCTTCAATCTCATGTTCAATGTCAACATATCGATAAACATATCAGACAAGCTCGAAGTCATGGGGGTATTGAAGAACATATCAACGAGCGTCCCTGTTTCAATAGAGGGCGTTGAGGACCCAATGTTTCCTCTAAACACATACGGACGCGTTGTGAGATTCATAAGACAGTCAAATGTCAGCAAGCAAACACAGTACTATGCTCAGGGCGCTAATGCGTCGGGCTTTGTGACAGGGGAGGCTTTTGTCATAGACTCAACGCAACTCACGTCAAGCTTTTCCGACAAGATACTTGTGACAGACAGCATATCAGGAAAAGAGGCAATAGCTTCTGGATTTCTTGGTGTTGTTTCCGAAGGCGATATCAACATTCCATCAGGCATTCTAGGCAAGGCAATAACAGGGGCAACAGGCGCGATGGCATCTGTAATAAACGGATCAACAATATATCTGGATGAAACAACAAGAAAGGTATGGGACCTTGGCAACCTGACAATGGATATCAAGAGCGGATTTTATCACGAATCAAGTAGCGGTGCTAGCTTCCTAGACAGGCTCGAAGGAAATACCATGCTAACACCGGAATATGGATACGGTCTGGAAACTTTTGTCTATCTTCCTGACATAACAAACTCAGGCGTTAGCATTGACAACTCTGCAAGCTGCGTTGATTACAGATACTGGAATGGCATAGCAGGAAGCGCCATAAGAAACAATGACTATGACCCGATATACTCTTGGTTTAAGATGGATTCTTCTAGCGCAGCTGATTACGGCATAGACGAGCTTGTCTAGTCAGGCGTGCTGTAATAAACTGTCGCAACATGGTTTCTGTCCATGTAAATGCCGCAGCCCATAAAACCCGCGCATAATGAAGATATACAATCCTCTCCGTCAATGTCCCATGTTATAACGCTGCCGCTTTTAACAGACGTTGTGAGCAGAACGCAAGCTTCTGTACCGGATTCTGCCAAAACAGAGTAGGGCGCATACTGCCTTTCAGTCGAGTAATTGCCTGCCATCGAATAGTTGACTAGTATCTCAAGACCTTCTGGTTCAGATAATAAACTTATAGTGTAGTTGACCTTTTCCTCAACATACTCCTCAGCGCCTGTTCCAATACCAGTAGTGCTTCCGCCACCACCCTCAGAAGTGGAGTTGGTTTCAACGCTTACGTTTTCATGGAAAACAACTTCTTCACTACTACTGTCTTGACCATTTTCTTGATTCTCTGTCGTTTCCTGCTCTTGAAATACAGTTGATACATTTTCGCGGCTAAAATAGAAAATAATCAAAGATGCCAATACCAAAAGAATCAGCACGATAATCATTATATACCGTTTTTCCATATAATTAATTTATCTCGAATATAAAATAAGGCTTAATATGGAGCTTGGTTGATAATTAATAGGGATAAACATGGCTGAAAAAAAGGAAAACAAAATAGAAACACCAATAGACCAGCTCATATGCCTACTGCAGGACAGAAACAAGATATCGCTGACAGAGGCGTCGTCCATTCTTAATGTGGAAACATCCAAGGTAGAAAGCTGGGTCAAGATTCTAGAGGAGCACGGCTTTGTGGAACTTATATACCCGGCGCTTGGCCAGCCCCAGATAATTCTAAAGGAAGCTGGTGAGAAGAAGATAGAAAAAAGCGCCATAAAGCTGGAAAAGAAAAGGCAGAAAATTGAAAAGAAGGCTGAAAACCTTGGGAAGAAAGTGGACGAAACGGAAAAGGAAAACAAGGCAAAGTACAAGGATTTTGGCTCTCTTGAAAAAGAGCTTCACAAGAAAATGTCGGAGCTGGAAAAGAACCTGAAGAATCTGGATTCTTTGGAAAAGAAAAAGCATGAAATGGTGGAAGAGTCCATAAAGATGAAAGGCATGGCAGACTCTGTAGGCAAGGACATTGAGACAATAAAGTCAAACATCAAGGAAATGGAAAGCCAGATAGAAAAGCAAATAAAGGTCATAGAAAAACACGAGGTCAAGATAGACGACCTGGACAATGTAAAGAAGGAAATAGAAAGCGAGATAAAGGAGCTTGGCCAGGAAGCTAGGATACTCAAATCATTTTCAAAAAAGAAGCAAAAGACTAACTTTAGCTTTAAGGATTTTTTCGGCAAGCATAAAGAGAAGACCAAAAAGATAAAGACAAAGAAAAAGGACATGCACAAGAGGGCAAAGAAGATCAAAAAGAAGATAATTGAAAAGAAAAAGCATGTCAAGAAAAAAGAAGAGCAGCTCTTTTTGAATCTAATAAAGTGATGGTGTACTAATGGAAGTAATAGGAAGCTATACAGTAATTGCGGAGAATGTTCCCGGGGAAGTAACAATAATCAAAAAGCCCAACGAATACACTCCGATATATGATGTCAAATTTCCAACAATAGAACCTGCCACACAGGCAGTTCTTGATTCCATAAAAGACAGGCTTGTCGAGGTTGTCAACGTAAAGATTTCTGAGATACTAGACCCCAAGGCGAACGAGGGCATAAAGGAGAGGTTCATAGACAGCGCAAGGGAAGCCATATCAAGGGAGCTACCGGCGCTAACAGACAACCAAAAGAATATTCTTGCAGGACACCTTGTGCACGAGATGCTTGGCCTTGGAAGAATAGAGGTGCTGCTAAGGGACGCCAACCTAGAAGAGCTTGTCATAAACAACTCCTCAGAGACTGTTTGGGTTTTCCACAAGGAGCTCGGCTGGCTCAAGACGAATCTTTCGGTTCCAACCGAGGAGCAGATATACAACTATTCAAGCTTGATTGGAAGAAAGGTGGGGAGGCAAATAACCAATCTCAACCCCCTGATGGATGCGCACCTGACAACAGGAGACAGAGTTAACTCTACTTTGTTTCCCATATCAACAAAGGGCAACACCATAACGATAAGAAAGTTCAGGCGAGAGCCCTGGACAATAATACATTTCATAGACCCAAAGAACAAGACAATATCTCCCGAGGTGGCTGCGCTTCTTTGGCTTTGCATGCAGTACGAGCTAAACATACTTGTGGCAGGGGGCACTGCATCGGGTAAGACTTCCATTCTTAACGCCCTTATGGCGTTCCTTCCTCCCAATCAGAGATTGATATCAATAGAAGACACAAGAGAGCTTAGGCTGCCCGACTTTTTGCACTGGGTTCCCTTGACAACAAGGGAGGCAAACCCGGAAGGAAAGGGAGAAGTGTCAATGCTTGACTTGCTTGTCAACTCGCTTAGAATGAGGCCTGATAGGATAGTTGTCGGAGAGATCAGAAGGCAAAGGGAAGCCGAGGTTCTGTTCGAGGCCATGCACACGGGCCACAGCGTTTATGCCACGCTGCACGCTGATAGGGCAGAGCAGGTTGTAAGAAGGCTTACCAACCCACCCATCAATCTGCCCGAGAGCTTGCTTGAGTCATTGCATCTTGTCATTGTCCAGTACAGGCACAGGAAATACGGGATAAGAAGAACCCTGGAAGTTGCAGAGTTCATACCGGGAGAGTCCGGAAAGACCATATTCTCATCAAGGCTTGAGCTTTTGTACAGGTGGAGGCCTGCAACAGACACCATGGAAAAGGTCAGAAACAGTGTTAGGCTTCTAAACGAGATAAGGCTGCACACAGGTATGACAGACGATGAGATGCAAGAGGACCTAAAAGAGAAGGAAAAGATTCTGCACTGGATGCTTGAGAACAAGGTAAGGTCTGTCAACGCTGTCGGAAAGGTTGTTTCCGAATACTATCACGACAAGGAAAGGGTTATGAAGATTGTGAATTCCAACAGCAGCCCAGAGCCCATATTGGGCAAAGATATTATGAAAGAGCTAAAAGAAGCTGTTTAAAATGATAATACCATTTGTTCCATTCCCGCTAAGAAAGGCAATGAAGGAGGCCAAGATATTCGAAAGGGCAGGCAACGTCATATGGAAATCCCACCCCTCTTTGAAGCTTGACTTGTATCAGGCAGAGATAAACATACACCCCAAAGTGTATTCCTCAATAGTGGCTCTCACGACATTCTTCTATTTCTGCGTCATGACGCCTGTCATATTTCTTGTAAGCCTAATAGCAGGGCAGCCAGACATTGTTCTCCCTTTGGCAGTGGGCTCCGTGTTCTCTATGTTTGTTTTCAATTATCTTCTCATGTTTCCAAAGCTCATGGCTGTCAGGAGAATGAAAAGCTTGGAATCGGATCTGCTGAACTCTTTGGAGCACATACTAATAGAGATAAAGTCGGGCGTGCCTTTGTTCAACTCCCTGATAAGCGTGACAGACGGCTATGGCGAGATAAGCGAGGAGTTCAAGACCATAATAATGGAGATAAACGCTGGCCTTTCGATGGTCAAGGCATTGGAGAAGGCGTCCCTTAGAAACCCCTCGCTTCACTTTAGAAGAGCCATATGGCAGCTGACCAATGCAATGAAATCAGGAAGCGATGTCTCGGCCACCATCGAGTCTATAGTGAACACATTGACAAAAGAGCAGATGATAAGCATAAGAAAGTACGGCCAGGAGCTGGGCCCATATACTCTCATGTACATGCTAGTCGCGGTCATAATGCCGACCTTGGGCACGACATTCTTAATAATACTGACCTCGTTTTCAGGTTTGGAAATTCCACTCATAATATTTCCAATGATTATAGTGGCGCTGGCAGTGTTCCAGTACTTTTTCATGGGAATAGTAAAAACCAAAAGGCCCATGATGGTGAAATAGATGAAGCTAAAGAATCTAAGAATCAAAGAAAAGCTCTTTTACTTTACTCCGGCAAAGTACAAGCAAAAGCTCAGAAGCGAGCTAAGGTACGCGGGAGTGGACGACAAAGTGATAGACAGGTTCATAGGCTTTACCTTCTTCTTTTCAGTGCTCCTGGGTTTTGTTATAGCATTCGACCTCTACATGATAGGCTGGGGCCTTATGGGAATAGGCCTGGGCCTTGGAGCTGGCGCCATGACAATCATGATAATACAGGTTCTGATAATTCTTATAGCGGACTCGAGGGCAGCCGAGGTCGAGAAGGTTTTGCCAGACGCCTTGCAGCTAATGTCTGCAAACATAAGGGCAGGCATGACAGTCGACAGGGCAATCTGGCTTGCAGCAAGGCCTGAATTCGGCATCTTTGAAGAGGAGATAAGAAGGGTCGGTGCAAAGACAGTCGGAGGCAAGTCGATAAAAACGGCCTTGCTGGAAATAAGGGAAAGGATAAAATCAGACATACTAGACAAGACTGTGAGGCTTCTAATAGAGGGCATAGAGTCGGGCGGCGAGTTGGCCAACTTGCTTCAGGAAACCTCAAACAACATAAGGGTGATGCAGTCGGTGAAAAAGGAAATAAAGGCGTCCGTCACCGCTTATTCCATATTCATAGTGTTCGCAGCCGTCTTGGCTGCGCCCATGCTTTACGCCCTTAGCATGTTCTTTGTTGACGTCATGACCCAGCTTTGGTCCCCTGATGTTTTGGGAAGTATTAGTTCATCTTCGGGAGCAGGCATGAGCTCGGGCCTTTTGGCAAACGCAGGAGCCCCCCAGATATCAGTTGACCAGATATTCTGGTTTGCCATAGTGTCAATATCGTCTACAACCTTCTTTGGGGCATTGATAACCGGACTGATACAAACAGGCAACGAGAAGAACGGCATAAAGTTCATACCCCTTTTCGTTCTGGGGGCTTTGGCAGTGTTCATAATATCGGGCTTTATGATAGACTATATGTTCGGCAGCTTTTTCCAGATATAGTAAAGTTTAAGTATCGGGCTTACAAAATAAAATTAACTAAATAGGAGGTATGAAAATGAAAGGACAAACAGCTATTGAGTACCTAATGACCTATGGATGGGCCATTCTGATAATTTTGATCGTAGCGGGTGTTCTGGCGTACTATGGCATCTTCTCGCCTTCGAGCTTTTTGGGACCAACGGCTAGAGGATTCGGACAGGTGCAGGTATTGAACCCATGGGCTTTGGCAGCAAGTGATGGATCTATAACATTAAACCTTGCTAACAGAGTTGGCGGTGAAATTAATGTAACAAACATTGATTTTACTGTAGGTTCAGTAAATGTTGATTGTGATTTAGATGCAGCAACAAGTGAAGGAATTATCGCATCTGGAGCAGACACAGTAGTTAGTTGTACACCAGCATCGGGATGGACAGCATTGACAACAGGTGACACATATAGTGCAACTGTAGTCATAAGCTATGCATATCCAAGCGGACCAACAGCACAATTCAGCTCAGCTGGTACAATAACTGGAACACTATCGTAGTGTTTTGAGATTTTTTAATTTTATTTTTCTCTTTTTCTTTTATTTTAAGAAATTAGCGTGAGCTATCTAAGAACAAGAAGGCCCTTTCTTTCCATGTCGCGTACAAAGTTAAGGACATCTATGGAAAGCTTCTTTGCCTCAACATCGTATTCGGATTTCATTTTGGATATTACTTCACCAATGCTCAAGCCGCCGCATATTTTGTATATCTCCTTGCCAGTAACATTTAGAATAACTATCTTCTTGTTGTTGTCCCGAACAACCAGAAACTCACCGTCCTCTCTTATCTTCTGGACTTTGGGCTTTTCTAGTACAACGCTTTTCATGACGTCTATAACATAATCTTCCATAAATTCACCCAATTAGCACGTCCTCGTCAATGTACGGCCTTGGTCTGACACTCAGCATGTCGCTTTCCTGCTTTATGGCCTTTATGTAATCTATGACTTGGGGATTTCTCCACGCAGACTTTCCAACACAATTCCACATGTCAGAAATGCTGCTGTTTAGCACATTGCCTATCTTGAAAGGCAAGACGCAGTCAAGCTTGACATCGCCATTGGGCCTTATTAGCAAAACATTACAGGGCTCAAGTATCCTATATCTTAGATAAAAGGCGGGGTCAGTTGAAGTTACAATTTCCATGCTTCCGGTGTACTGGTCGTGCCTGACCTTTAGCAGCTTGAAGGCCTTGTCAAGCTTGCTTTTTTCAACTTCTATGTCGTTTCTGTTTTCTATTGCCCTTCCTGAAAGGGAGAACTTGCCTGTTATCATTCTCTTGGCGCCAAGAACATAAGAGGTCTGTATCATCTCATCAATATAGTCGATGTTCTCCTTTTGCAGAACATGCGATATCACAAGGGGCAGGCCTGCCTGCGAAACAAGCTTAGCAGCATTCACAGCCTTTTTCCAGCTGCCCTCAACACCGCGTATGCTGTCGTGTATTTGTGGTTTCGAGCCGTCAATACTAACCTGCAGCCAATAATAATCATACCTGCTTAATTTGCCTATTGCTTTCTCGTCCAAAAGCATGCCGTTGGTTACCAAAACAAATCTCATGCCGCTGTCTTGAAGAAAGTCCATTAGCTTGTATAGTTTATCTCCCAAAAGCAAAGGCTCGCCTCCGGAAATAACGCATTCGAAAACATCCATGTCAACAAGCTGCCTAGCAACATCCATCCAAGCTTTGAATGGTATGTCCTTTTGAGGGCTGCCGGAAGAATTGTAGCACTGCTTGCATCTGAGATTGCACTTATGAGTTAGCTCCAATTGGCAACCCAAAGGACTAGAAAGTTCCTTGGGATAAATTCTCCTATCTTCCATTTCCCTAAAAAATCTTTCAGTTGTCCTTAGTATATCCACGCGATCAGGCTTTGCCGGAACTGCGGGAAGGAGCCTATCCTCGCTCAGGTCAGACACAAGCTGCTGGAAATCTAACAAGACACCACTACTCCAAAGGACTTTCTGATCCCCTTGCAGCTGTTGCAGCAAGCGCAACTAAGGCCAAAGCAACTGCAGCTGCTGTCTTGGCTAAAGCTGAAACAGTGTTTTCACCTGCCTCAAGATTGCCTCCAAAATAGGAAACAGTCGGGCCCATGTAGGCTTTTTGCGAATAGCCAAGCGAATCCTTCATTTTATATTCACTCATTTTATCACCTCAATTATTTTTAATAAGAGAATTAAGCTTCTCAATGGTCGAAACAACGTTCTCAAAGTTTGCCGGTATCAGAGGTATCTGGAACTCGCGCTTCATCATACCCGATTCCAGTTCTCTCATCAAAGTTCCCTTCCCCGGCATTTTTCTTTTGCTTGTCCTTGTGTGATGAACGCCGCAAGAAACAGAAAACTCAACGCCCAAGACGCCCAGAACCTTGTAGTCGGCATCAAGGTACTTTTTGATGTCACAGAGTATTTTTATCGAAAGCTGCCTGCAATACTCGCCGTATTCTTTGGAGTTTCTTGTCTCCTTGACAAGTTTTTTGTTGTATTCTATTATAGGACAGGGCAGCTGCACTATGCCGACACCAGACTCTGTTATCATACGCACAATCTCAGAAGTGGACCTTGTCTTGTCGCTGACATCAGGATTTAGAATGCAGTGCGGAACGAAAAGTATCCTTTTTTCTTTCATGAACAATATTAGAACGAACTTTCATGTTATAGAAATCTTACCACTTATAGTGGTTGGACCAGACCCAGAGGCGACATCATCTGATCGAACAATGATATTGTTGTGCCAGATGTCAGGGCCAATGTCAGAGACATTGAAAGCATCAGGACATAGAGCATTATCAGAAAGCCTATCAGGACCTTTGTCATGTTCGTCTTGAAAAGATCGCCAGTCGCCCTAAAGTAAATAGAAAAACCCTGCGCTATCTGGACTGCCATTAGTATAAAGCCTATGAAGCCAACAGCCGGATCTATCATTGAAAGCAGGGCAGTTACAAGAAAAGCGGGAGTTATTGGAAATATGCTGTAGGATATCACAATCACGCCGTCGATGAATTTGCCGCTGCCGCCAAGTATGTTCATTATTTTTGTGAGCAAATACCCGACAAAAACGCTAAGCAAAGAACCGATTATCACTATGGTTATTCCAACGGATATCGAGACAATCAAATTATAAGTGTTAAGGGAAACAAGAGATAGGCTAAGGCCTATCAAAAGCCAGGAAAGCATCAAAATCAAGACAGTTCCTGAAACGTCCTTTTTTTTCTTGGCATCTTTTACTGCCTCAACGGGATTTGTCATTATTTTTCCAAGGGTTTTAAAACACATTTTTTTACCTCATATTGAAGTCGTAAGGTTGGCAAGCTCTTCCAAAGAAAGGCTTGACATGAAATAAGAAACCGCAAACGATGCGATTATTGCTGCCACAACAATTATCAGCATGAAAGGAATTATCCATGTCATGATGGCTCTTCCCGTATTGAACTTGTGGGTCTCCTTGAACGAGAGCGTTAGCAAGTACAATGAGTACAAACCGACAAATATGCTCAACAAGTCAACATAAGGTATCAAGGTTATCAGGGAGGATATCAAGGTTATAGGAACTGTGTAAACAGACATTAGCCATGTCTGCGTTGCATAGTTCCCTTTGCCGTCCAAAAGCCTGGCAATTACGTAGTAGATGCCAGACATTGCAAAAGACGCAAGAACGCTAATTGGTATTAGCAAAACAATCATATATTCCCAAAACTCTGGCAAGACCGACATTTCGGGGTTAGTGTAGCTTGAGACAAGAACCATGAGAGCAGATATTATGCTTGCCACGAAAAAGTTCTTGGCAGCGTTTCCCAAGGAAGCGTTTTTCCTTTCTTTCTTGAAAGTCTCCTTTGGCTTTGTCAGGACTTCTTTCCAAAGTCTTAGGTCAAACATATAGAATATTTGTTTTCTGCTTATAAAATTATTATTACCGAGTAAGCGGGCCTGTTTTCAAGACAGGGCATTTTATCCAGAGTAACAATGCCGTCAAGTATGTCGCCTTCTTTAGTCGGTTTGTTTTCTCTTGGCTTCATTAAAGAGCAGCAGGCCTCACTGTAAGAAACAGACATTAATTTTTTAGAGTCATTCGCATAGGTTTTGTTAATGCAACTGCCACTTGCTTCATTGCCAACATAAGAAGCGCAGTTTCCACATATTTCTTTAGATATTGCCATAAGAAAACCGAATCTTTTAACTATATGGGCATTGCCAGATACAAAACAAGTTCCATGACAACAAGAGCAACGCATATGCCGACAACGTGCATTGGCTTTATCTTTATCAGGCTGTCTTTTTCGTCCTCGTACTTTACAAGGCCTGCTATGGAATTGGGCTGCCTTAGTTGCTGCTTGTGTGACATAACTTTCATTTAGTTTTAAAGTATTTTAATCTTTTGTTTTGGGCAAAGGCAATGTTTTTATTCAGAACATACAATCAATAGTTATGGTTCTAGCAAAGGCGTTTGTGTGCGTGAAATGCGGCATAAGGCACAGGCCCAGCAAGAATTCCACAAAATGCACAAAATGCAAGGGTCCGCTAGACATTGTCTACGACTATGAAAAAATAAGGCAGGCCATTCTAAAAGAGACTTTTCTTAGGGAAGGGATATGGCACTGGAAGTACTGGATGTTTTATCCGATAGCTGACATTTCAAGCAAGGTGACGCTAATGGAGGGCGGAACGCCAATCATACTCTCAAAGAACCTTTCAAGCAAGAAAAGAAAAGTATGGCTGAAAAACGAGGGGGTCAATCCCACATGCAGCTTCAAGGACCGAGGCACGACAGTCGAGGTTTCCAAGGCAGTTGAAATGGGGGCAAAAAGGATATGCTGCGCATCAACCGGCAACATGGGGGCTTCTGTTTCAGCATACTGCGCCAAGGCTAACTTGAAATGCAGGATATTTGTACCCGCAGACTCTGCCGGGCCGAAAATAAAACAGATACAGGCATATGGCGCTGACCTTGTCAGAGTTAAAGGAACTTATACGCAGGCTGCAGAGGAATGCGAAAGGTATGCCAAGAAAACCAAGGCGTACCTTATGGGCGATTATTCCTACAGGGGAGAGGGGGAAAAGTCGGTCGGCTTTGAGATAGCAGACCAGCTCAACTGGAAGGTGCCTGATTATGTCATATGCCCGATTGGCAACGGAACTTTGATATATGCTATATGGGACGCTTTCTGCGACATGAAAAAAGTGGGTCTAATAGACAAGCTTCCAAAGATGGTCGGCATCCAGGCAAAGGGATGCTCACCTGTGTATAACGCTTTCAAGAAAAAATCAAGAAAGATAATTCCTGTTACAAACCCAAAGACAATAGCAACTGCCATGGAATGCGGAGATCCTCTTGATGGTATCAAGGCCCTTGGCGCACTGAGAAATTCCAATGGCTTGACTAAAACAGTAAGCGACAGTGAAATGATAAGATCAGTAAAGTTTTTGGCAGAAAAGGAAGGCCTGTATGTAGAGCCTGCAGGGGCTGCTTGCGTTGCCGGCCTTAAGAAACTAAATAACTTGAAAGGAAATGTTGTTTGCATTCTAACGGGCCATGGTCTCAAGGACCCCATGTAAAAATTAGTCGTGGCCTGGGCATATCCCATCTTCTGTAGGCAGATCCTGTCAAAACATTCACACCTGCGCCATGGCAACATTCGTCTATGCGACCCACCCGCTCCTCCTTCATCATAAGAGCTGTCTGGTCTTGCACCTTGCCGGCTTCATTCAAATCGAACATCCTTGCCCTATTGAACCGCCTAAACCTCTCGGCCTAATCTCCTTCGAGACGGCAAACCTTTTGGGTTGATGGTGGATGGAAATTCCTCCCTGTTAAGGGGCAGTTGCCTACCCAGCCCACTATAAAGAATAGTTTGTAATAATTTAAAAAGTTATCAAGAAAAATTAGGATTTGTAAGCCTTTACAAAATCTTTTGCTTTGAAAGAATAATCTACAATGTCTTTTCCCATGTCAGTTTTCCTTGTTATCTTGTCTAACTCTTTACTGCAACCCTGCAATATCTTCTTGAAACGACCTGCAGTCAAGTTTAGCTCAGCATCGTAATTTTTGCCAACATATCTGTCCATCCAATTCTTTCCGTATCTTACCCTTTTCACAAATCTCTCGAATCTTCCAGGGTTTAGTTCTTCTATTGGTCTTGGATAGTTCTTGACATCCTCCGCTAACTCTTTTGCATCCGTTATAAAACGCCTAGCAGAACCTATGTTGCCCTTTTCGGCAAGACTATATACGCATCTAATGTCTTTTTCTATGTTTTCAATCATGATGTCTCTCTTTGCCTTGTTATAGTCAACTGTTTTTTGTGCCATATTTATCACTTCATAATAGTTAAAACTCAATCTTTAAATAGCTATCATATTTTTAAAAATCTAAGAAAAATCTTTCCAACCATCTTCAAATTTACCAAGTATTTTCTCTATGTCATCTGGGAGAATTTCATACTCGGTCAAGGCGTTTATGATTTCCTCTTGCGTAGATTTTGGTTTATAGTCAGATGAAGTTTTTCCTTTTTCTGGAAGCATAACGCCCATGTTCCTAGCCAAATTTGCAGCATATATGTCAAAAGCCCTCTGCTCAGCAGAAGACAATTCCTCTTCACGGGTAGGCTCTTTCCACAATTTTAACCTTTTTCCATTAGCCACAACAACATACCCGTCATGAGCATCTACAATTTCTGGCATAACTTATTCTTGTCACTAAAATCTTAAATAGCTAACGCTAAAAGCAGAAATACAAATTTTATCTCATCGATTTTTGCAATTCCAAGAAACATAGCTGACGCTAGTTCATTGAAAACCAATGAGAATTTACCGGCAGAGGTAATTAAAGGGGTCTGAACAAAAAGGCTGTTGGGAACAGTGAACTGAATACGTCGCCGAAGCTTCGTACTTACATTCCTGTCCCATCAAACAGATCGTCTATCTGTGCCAGTTACCTATTTTTCCCCGCAATTTCCAGCTTAGATGCTTTCAGCTGTTAAATGTT
>JAFGAZ010000003.1 GCA_016933455.1 Candidatus Aenigmatarchaeota archaeon | reverse complement strand
GGGCCGTTTATTAAAGTTTGTGATTAAATGCTGCCGGAAAACGTTCAGAAAGTTTTGAAAAAGCAAAGATACAAGATAGTTGGAAGTCACTCTGCTGCAAAGCTTTGCATGTGGACAAGAAGGTCAATTAGAACAGGCGGCAAGGAGCACTGCTACAAGGAGCAGTTCTACAAGGACATTGGTATCAAATCTCACAGATGCATGCAGTGCACGCCTGCTGTTTCTTGGTGCTCACTGGGTTGCCAGTTCTGCTGGAGGGCAACCGAGCTTACTTTGGGCCAGACAATACCAAAAGAAGACGAACCTGAAAAGTTGGTTGAGGGCTTATTGAAAGCTCAAAGAAATCTTCTAGCAGGCCTTGGCGGAGTTTCGCATGATGAAAAGTATCTAGAAGAAGCGCAGACTCCAACTAATGTTGCGCTTTCTCTTAGCGGCGACCCCATGTGCTATAGCAAAATGTCTGAACTTTTAGACGTTTTGCACAAGAGAAAAATGAAGACTTTTGTTGTGACCAACGGCACTTTTACAAAGGCAATGGAGAATCTGGAGACTCTTCCAACCCAGCTTTATGTTTCAATGTCGTCTTTTAGCAAGGAGATGATGGACACTGTAAACCGACCCATGATAAAGGAAGCTTGGAAGAAATATCTTGAAACATTGGATTTGTTTTCAACCCTGAAAACAAGAAGGGCTGTGCGCATAACTTTGATAAAAAATTTGAACATGAAAAGTCCTGAAAAGTATTCAGAGCTCTTGGTGAAAGCTTCCCCTAACTTTGTCGAGGTAAAGTCTTTCATGTCGGTCGGATTTTCAAGAAACAGGCTACCTTATTCTGCGATGCCGACGCATGAAGAGATAAAAGAGTTCTCGCAGAAAATCTGCGATAATACAGATTATAAAATTGCGGACGAAAAGAAATCGAGCAGAGTTGTTTTGCTAAAAAAGAAATGAAAAGTGGGACCGCGGAGATTTGAACTCCGATCTTACGCACCCCAAGCGTAAATACTGACCAAGTTATACTACGGTCCCTTTAATCTTCCATTATGTTCCCAACATTATTAATAGCTATCCAAAAGGACCGGGCCAATTAGCTATACCCGAACGTCGACAATCTTTCTTTTGCTCTTAAAGCCCTTGACTATCGACACAGAAGCCTTTGAAACCTCAAAGTGTTCGGCAAGAATTTCTATCAAGCGCTCGTTCGCCTCGCCGTCTTTGGCCTGGGCATCCACTCTGACCTTGTAGTCATAGTCGGATAGCTTCTCGACCTGGGAGTATTTCGAGTTGGGATTAACTGAAACGTTTATTCTCATAATCATTATTCGATTAAAAGTATGAGCAGCATGAACAATATTCCGGCAACTATCATGACCATTTCCAAAAGCGACTTTTTCGGATTGGTCTCCTTGTGAAGCTCAGGTATCAAGTCGGATGAGGCAATGTAGATGAAGCTGCCTATTGTGAAAGGCAAGAGAAAGGCAGTCAGACCATCAACAAAGGAAAATAGTAACAAGGACGTCACTGTTCCCAAAACCGCTGTAAGGGCAGTGACAAAGTTCATGAGCAATGCTCGCCTTCTCTCAAAGCCGCCATGCAGCAAGACCCCAAAGTCCCCGAATTCCTGAGGTATCTCGTGGAGCATGACAGCAAGCGTTGTTGCAAAGCCGAGCGAAAAGGAAGTAAGATAGCTGGCGCCAATTATCATTCCATCGATAAAGTTGTGAACTCCGTCGCCTATCAAATTCATGAATGCGAACGGGTGCGGATGATTTCTTGAAGTTGGTATGTGGCAGTGCCTCCAGTGTATAAACTTTTCTATTGCAAACGAAACCAAAATTCCAGATAGTATATATAGTCCAAGCATCAATCCTTCTGTCATTTCCATGGCTTCGGGCAAAATGTGTATAAAACAGTCCCCAAGCAATCCGCCAACAGAAAAGCTGACAAGATAGAGAACTATTCTGTCTAGCTTTTTTTGCTTGAAAAGAACAGTTGCAACACCGACAAAAGAGATAAGGCTTATCAGAAAAACGCTAACTAGGCTATAGAGCCATGCATCAATCATTATTATCTCTTGTACTTTGCTATCTGCTTGTAGGTGTCAACGTGCGTCAAAAACAGTGCCCTGCAGCAGTATCTTTTAAGGCCAAGTTCGTCGAGAATCTTCTTTGGGTCCTCACCAAGCTCCATTCTTTTCTGGAAGGTTTCCCAGAGCTGTGCAACAGGTTTTCCACAGCTCATGCAACGAACAGGTATAATCAAAATATCATCTCTTGGATCTTTGTTTGTGTCTTCTAGGTCCTGAGCTACTTCTTGATGGCTTGTGAGGCTCTGTTCTCCTAGAATCAGCTATCAATAATGACCTATCGTAATTTAAAAACTTTTCCTTTAGTTTTTTGTCCTGACCAACAAGCACCTTTGCTATTGCCTGCCTTGCAGCAGTTGCCTGGCCGAAAATTCCACCGCCGCTGACACTGACTTGTATGTCAAGGTTGCTTGCAGCATCGCCGCCGATTATAAGGGGCTCTTTTATCAAAAGTCTTGCCATCTCAGGCATTACGATATCAAGGGGCTTTTTGTTGACAAGAATTTTGCCGCTTCCTTTTTTGGCAAAGGCTCTGGCTATTGCTCTTTTTCTCTTGCCTGTTTCTTGCATTTGTTCCTTTTTCTTAGTCAAACTTAGCACCCAACTTTTTGCAAACTTCTTCTAATGTTATGTATTTGAAACTTAAATCATCGGCAGTCTTTCCCAAAGTCTCTCCTTTGAGACTGTTCGGGTTGCCGATTTCAACTTTGAGCATTCTCAAAGCCTTTGCTCCCCTGTCTGTCTTGTAGGGAAGCATTCCCCTGACAGTTCTCTTTAGTATCCTGTCAGGATATCTTGGAAAGAAAGGTCCCTTGTGCGGGTCTTTTCTGTCTCTTTTCGCCTTAAACCTTGCAATCACGGCTTCTGGATTTCCTGAAATTACTATCTTTTCCGTGTTTACAACAGTAACTGGCTGGCCCTTTAGAACCTCTTTGGCTATCTTTGCTGAAAGCCTGCCAAGTATTGAATTCGTAGCATCGATTATCATTAAACCACAATCCTAACATTTGTTCCTTTCGGATTATTCTTTATCAGTTCCTTTATTGATATAGTCTTGCCTCCGGCGTTTGTTATCTTCTCAACAGCTGCCATTGAAAAGCTGGCTGCTGCGACATTGAGCGTCTTTTTTAGTATGCCTGACGACAAAACCTTGCCTGGAACAACAACAGTCTCGTTTTCCTTGCAGACCCTTTCTAGTTGCGACAAATTGACCTCTGGTTTTGACCTCTTGGATTTCTCTAGCCTTTTGGCCATCTCTAGCAAGAAGGGCACGTTTTCCTTGTAGCCCTGGCTCTTTATGTCTTCTATTAGCTTTTTCATAATCGGGTTTGTAGGCCCTGTTGGTTTAGGCATGTTAATCAGTTTTATTTCTCAAACTTTTAAAGCTTTTCGTATGGTTGTTTTTTTGAAAAAATGTGCGGAGGGCCGGATTTGAACCGACGAACCCACTAAGAGACAGGATATCTTATCATTGCAGGATTGTCCTGCATCAAAACTTAAGTGACCTTAAGTCCTGCGCCTTTGACCAGACTTGGCTACCTCCGCGTGATTAGAAAATATGTTAAGAAGTTTATAAAATTGATTTTACAATTGTTTAATATGGCGTTTAATGATAAGACAAATTTTAAAAAAATTCTTACACAAGTACAACATAATATGATTCACAGAAGTTCTAGAGAACCAATAGGTTATGCAGACTTGGTTGAAAAACATTATTTGTCAGAAAAATACGACAAATTAATAGCGGCTGCAGAAAAGAAAAGAAGAGAACATCCAGAAAAATACGAACCTATCAACTGGGCAAATTACGAAAAGAAAAATTAATTATTACTTTATTTTCTTGGCTTCCTTCTCAAAGTCCTTGACTTTCTTCTTGAGAATGTCGGCTGCCTGCATAACAAGGTCAGATGGCTCTATGCCGCATATCGACTCGATAGAAAATATAAAGCTTGTGGGATCGCCCTCGATTTTCAAGCTGCCCTTGGGGTCTGCTGTCTTTACGCATTCGCCGCAAAGGTCGCACGCATTGCTAACAGATGCCTTCTTGCCGTCGGTTTCCAATGCCTTCTTTGGGCATATCTTTACGCACTCGTCAGCGTTCTTTAGACCGTCCACCTTGACAGAAGGCGCGTACTTGTATGCGGCTATTGCTCCCTGGTGCCTTGCATGGTCCTTTCCCATTCCCAAGGAAGCGTATGCCTCAAGCTTTAGTTCCTGTCCTTCGAAAAGCTCGACAATCGGCATGTCGTCATAAAGCGGCTTTACATCAGGGTTGCTTGACTTCATGTCCTTTGTGTATACAACGCATGGTCCTTTTTTGCTTAAAGCAAATGCGACCTCGCAATCCTGGCATGTCTTGCCTTCTTCGTGCTTGTCAGTAAAATGAAAACTCTTTGGATTGAAAACAAGAGGTATCATGCCCATCCTGTGGGCAAGTATCTCGTTGTACAAAACAGAATCGTTAACAGTGATATCGGCTCTCTTGATTGCAAGAACAGGAACCTCAGACATCATTATCCTTCTTAGAGCATTGGCGAACTGTGGATTTGAGCCCTCAAGCAAGAATTCGATTTCTCTATCATTTTGGTTCAAGATTTTTATCTTCAAGTCATCACTTAGTATTCAATTGTAATTGTTGTTTATTAAGATTTGCTTCTAGATTCTTCTTCCTCTTCTGCCGCCCTTGGATTTCATAAAGCCGTGGCCTATTGGTGTTGTGTCCTCTATTCTTCCTATCCTAAGGCCTGCTCTTGCCAAAGCCCTGATTGCTGGCTGCGCTCCGGCACCTGGATTCTTTGACCTTATGCCCCCGGGTGCACGAACCCTGATATGAACAGCAGTTATGCCCTTTTCCCTTGCTATCTCGGCTGCCTTTGTTGCTGCCAAAAGAGCAGGGTAGGGAGAGCCTCCCTCTCTGTCCTTGTCGGACATCATGCCGGCGGTTATCCTTGCAATGGATTCCGCCCCTGTGATATCTGTGATCGTAACGATTGTGTTGTTCGAAGAGCTGAATATGTGAGCTATTCCCCATCTTAGATTTTGTCCTCTCATTGCTTACCACCGTTCATCTTGCTTCCCATATAAACAGAAATCTTGCCCTCGTCTGCAAGGGGTATTATGGCGCTTGGCCATTTTGTCTTCCTGCCGTCGACTGCGATGTGACCGTGAACAATCATCTGCCTCGACTGCTTTATGGTATTGCTTATACCCTTTTTGAAAACGATTGTCTGCAGCCTTCTGTCCAAAAGCTTTTCGATTGTCAATGCCAAGACATCGTCCAAATTGGCATCGCTTCCAACAAGTCCTATTTTGAAGAGCTTGTCTAAAAGTATCTTTTCCCTTTCCTTGTCAGTGTTTGCAGCAAGGCCTCTTGCAATTCTCCTATAGTTTCTAAGAACCGACTGCATCTTCCATATCTCGCTTTTTCTTCTAAGACCATAATCCTGGGCAAGCTTTTTTTCCGAATCTATTCTTGTCTTGTCCCAAGGCTTTAGCGGCATATCGTATTTTTTCTTTTGTTTTCTCATTCAATCACTTTTTACCCTTTGGTGCTGCGGCAGCTTTTGGCGCGTCCTTTCTTGCAGCTGTTCTTTGCTCCTTTTTCTTTGCAACACCCACAGCTCTTCCGCCTCTAAACGATGTTCTTGTTCTCTGTCCCCTCACAGGCAGGCCTATTTCGTGCCTTATTCCTTTGTAGCATCTCATCTTCTTCAAAGCGTCAATGTCCGACTTTACTGCGAATTTCAGCTTTGAGCTCACAAGATGGTTGTCCTCGCCTGTTATTGGATCAGACCTTCTGTTAAGCATGAATCTTGGTATACCGTACTTTGACGGGTTGTTTATTGCATCCTCGATCTTCTTTACATCATCTTCCTTTAGAAGACCAAGAGGACTGTTTGGGTCATAGCCGCTGACAATTACTATCTGGTTGGCCAAGGTCTTGCCAATACCCTTGACACCCATTATTGCATTGCCAAGCTTTTTGTTACCGTCAAGATTGACTTCGGAAACTCTGACAATTTCCCTCATGCCCTCAATTTTGTTTTTGACCTTCTTGACTTTGGGCAATTCCTTCTTCTCTTCAGTAGGCTTTTCTTTTTTTCCTGCGTCCTTTAATCTCTTTGAACCCATGTTATCACTTTTTTCATTATAAAAAGCAATGTTTATAAATCTTTTTAAAATCGAACTTTATTTATAAGTGAGGTGCCTGATAATTTATTTATGTCAGTTGTCCTAACTTTCGCTCTTGCTTCTTTGATTCTTGTTTTAGGATTTATAGGAAATTATCTATTTAAAAAGACAAGCATACCCGATATACTGATACTTGTGGCCCTTGGCATAGTTTTGGGGCCCCTGTTTGGCATTATTGACCCAGATGTCTTGCTTCCAATATCAGAACTTTTCTCCGCTTTGGCATTGCTGATAATACTTTTCGACGCAGGCCTTAATTTGGACATAAAAAAAGTGCTAAAGGACAGTCCAAAAGCAACTGTATTAACACTGCTAAGCTTTTTTGTCTCTGTTATATTTGTTTCAGCCTTCACTTACTTTGTGCTTAGATGGGATGTTCTAAACGGCCTTCTATTAGGGGCTGTTCTTGGGGGCATAAGCTCGTCTGTTGTGATACCTTTGATAAGCAGGCTCAAGATAAGCGACAAGGTCTCAACTGTTCTTAGTTTAGAGTCGGCTTTTACCGATGCTCTGGTCATAGTTTTTGGTCTAACGATCCTTCAGCTCCTTGTGAGCCCGCTGTCTAATGGCATCTATGGCGTAGGCAATCAGATTGCAGCGGCATTCTCAATTGCAGTTGTGATAGGGCTTGTGGCAGGAGTTTTATGGCTCAAGGTTCTAAAGCTTCTGAAAAAGGAGATATACGACGACATACTAACTTTGGCAATTGTTCTTTTGCTCTACTCTGTAACAGAGATGCTAGGCGGCAACGGCGCCATATTCGCATTGACGTTCGGCCTTGTCCTAGGAAACGGCATTAGGATACTTAGGGTCATTGGAATAAAGGAAAGAATAGAGGCAAGCAAGGTGATGAAAAAGTTCCACTCCCAGATGTCTTTTTTCATAAGAACGTTCTTCTTTGTTTTCATAGGCCTAATATTCGCAGTGAACACGACCCAGCCTGTAATTTACGGGCTTGTTATAACGCTGATACTTTTCGTGGGCAGGTATGTTGCTGTCACCCTCGTGTCCTACAAGGACAAGGCGCTTGAAAACAACAAGCTTACAATGAGCATTGTCTTGGGCAGGGGTCTTGCCGCAGCGGTTCTGGCAGAGGTCATAAGATCTTCAAACATAATAGGGGCCTCTTTGATATCTGACACAATAATTGTAGTGATAATATCTAGCGTCATAATATCCACCTTGGGAGTATCAATAATTGGCAGAAAGCTAAACAGGTGCGACTCTGAGCTAAAAAAAGTAGACAAAAAGTCATCAAAGAAAATTTCTAGCATAAAAAATTAGATTATCGTAATTATCATTCCCAGTAGCATCTGGACGGCTGTTATGGAAAGACCGCTTCTAAAATCTGTTCCAAAAAATTTCATTGCCAAAACGCTTTTTATGACAGCGTCTATTAAAAAATAGGTGCTAATGAAAGGCAAAGATATAGTCGGTATGTAACCAAAAAGTATCATCGCAACATAAGAAACTGCTGAGAAAAGCAGCGCGCCTTGGAACGACGCTCTTCTATCAACTATGTAGGCGCTAATCCATGCAGTGACAGTTCCTAAAAGAATTCCCAAAATTATGGAAATTATGCCGCTAATCGAGAAGAATGTTGTTAGCATATAATCTTATTGGAATTGCTGCATAAAAAAGTCTACCTGTAGACCCCGAAAACATGGGGAAGAACGTCCTCTCCCTCCAGATGGTCTGTTAGGTCCTTGTATAGTTTTACAATGTTTCTTCCTTTCGGAGTCGTGTGATAGATAATAGAACCGTCTTTGTTGCTTAGTTTTCTGATAAGTTTTCTTTCAAACAACTCGTCAAGAATTCTGTTCATCCTTTTCGTGGTCATTTTCATTTCTTTTTTCAGATCAACAACAGAAGTAGGCTTGAAAAGTTTTACCATTATTTCTATCTTAACATCGTGTCTGCATTTTTGTTTCATTATACATTATTGGTTTTTGAACCTCTTAAAAGGAATTTGTATTTTTTTCTAAAGAAATTTTTTATCTAAATACAACAAATCAAAAAAAAGATTGTCAGCTTAATAGTTAAAAAAGAAAAAGCGCCGACGGCAGGATTCGAACCTGCAAGCCCTTGCGGGCACTAGATTTCTAGACATCATTTCGCCTATCATTCCTCATTTCGCCG
>JAFGAZ010000016.1 GCA_016933455.1 Candidatus Aenigmatarchaeota archaeon | reverse complement strand
TTTTTCTTTTCTTCTTTATCTTTTAGATAATTTTATATTGGTTCGTTAGTTATTTCTCTATACATGCGGAGGTAGCGAAGCCTGGTCAAACGCGCAAGACTCAAGATTTTTTTGAGTGTTGATTCAAAGATGATATAAGAAATCTTGTCGGTTAGTCCGTTCGTCGGTTCAAATCCGGCCCTCCGCATTATTTTTTTCTTCAAAGCTATTTATTCAAGTTCTTACAAATTGTGTGTATGATGATATTTTTTTACATTTTCATGCTGTTTTTGTCATTCTTTTTCATAGCCATAGCAAGCGACAAGATAATAGTCTACACGACCAAGCTGTCATACTACTATGGCCTTTCTCAGATGTCGGCTGGGTTTATCGTTCTTTCAGTTGTCACGTCTCTTCCAGAGCTATTTGTCTCTGTTTTTGCTGCCATATCCGGGGAGGGCGGAATATCTGTTGGAAACGTCCTAGGTTCCAATGTGGCAAACCTGACCATCATAATAGGCCTTGCCATCTTGCTTAGCGGCATGAAGTTCTCTTTAAAGTCAACGTCCCAGGCAGAGCTGGCCCAGTTCCTATTCGTTCTTTCCTTGATACCTCTGTTCATACTGGAAAGGGGAAGCTTGGGACCTGTTATGGGGGTTGTACTTCTCATACTTTTTGTGATATTTAGCCTAAACATCTCGAAAAAGGCAGGAAAGATAAAGTCATTGGGATTCATGAGAACAACAGAGGTCAAGTCCGTTACAATAAAGTTCTTGTTATCAATAGCTGTTTTACTGTTCTTTTCAAAAATCGTTGTTGACAACTCTATAAAGATAGCCGAGGTTGTGGGTCTTGCGCCTTCTATAATAGGGGCTACTCTGGTTGCAATAGGAACATCCATTCCAGAGCTTGCAACAACCATACAGGCCCTAAAGAGGCACTATTTCGACATGGCCTTTGGAAACATACTCGGCAGCTGCACTGCCAATATAACGCTCATACTTGGCATGACCTCCCTTATTTCCATGTCAGAGGTTAGCGCCATAGCCACGAGCGGTATGATGTTCTTTGTCTTGGCATCAACGCTTTCGGTCTGGTATTTTGTCAACACGTCAAAATATCTTGGAAAGAAGACTGCCATTATGCTGATAATGATATACGTCTTGTTTGTTTTGCAGCAGATAGGAGTCTCTATTCTGAATTTTTAAAGTGAACAAATGATAAAGTCAATAATCCACAGCGGCGGGGAATCAACAAGAATGCGCGAGGCTTATGACGGTCCCAAGGCACTCGCGCCTGTTGATGGCAAGCCCCTTCTTTGGTATCACATGCAGCCTTTCCTAAGGTCTAATCTTGTTAGGGAATACCTATTCACCCTAAGGCACATGCATGAAACGGTCCAAAGCTATGTTGATCAAATGGAAAAGGAGTTTGGCATTCAATGTAAAAGCATTGTTGAGAATGTGCCTCTTGGAAGGGCGGGCGTTATACGGCTTGCCATTGAAAAAGGTCTTGTTGACACTAATAGCTATTATTTGATGTCTCATCCAGACGACCTTGTTCCGATAGACGTAAAAAGGCTGTTTGAGTATGCGATAGAGGCCGAGAGTAGGGGCAAGTCGATAATAGTTGTCATGGCAAGGCATGCCCCAAACCCCTTTGGCATAGGCGAGATACAAGAAAAAGACGGTGTCATGGAAATTCTGCAGTTTAGGGAAAAGCCGGAGCTGCCGTTTATCGACAACCACTATGCCAACACCGGCATGATGCTTTTTCTTCCAGAAGCCATGAAGGAATTTAGAAAAGTTCCAAGCGGAAAGCTAGTTCATCCTGAGGACGAAATAATACCAAGGCTTGTTAGCGAAAACAAGGTTGCCGCCTTTCCTGTTGACAGGTGGCTTTCCATAAACTACAAGTCAGATTACAAGAAGCTTTTGACAATGGGTTCTGACAAGCTATTGAAGTTTCTCAGTCCTTAGATTTTGCCACGATGAACGCGTGCGCCTTTTCCAGGGGATCCAAAGTCTTCCAGTCTATTATCTCAAAGCCGCCTTTTCTTAGCTTTGCCATCTCCTCTTTGTATATCAGACCCGGAGATTTTGTCACGTCAATGCTTCTTGACTTTATTGCCATCAAAAGATAGCCCCCCGGCTTTAGGAATTCTTTGCAGTTTCTTATGGCAATTTCCGTCTCATCCGGCTGGGCAACGTCGATGAACACAACATCCACTTTCTCTATCCAGTAATATTCCTCCGGCTTTCTTGCATCAGCCATTATGGGGGTTATGTTGGTGTATTTTTCGCATATGGGCAGAAGGTTGTTAAAGCACCTGTCTGAGAATTCGACTGCATACAATATGCCACTTTCCTTTACTATGTTGGCTACGAATGTAGGGGTCATGCCGTGCGCAGCCCCAAGGTATAATATCTTGTCGCCCTTTTTTATGGGCATGGACTTTATCCCCTTGACTATGGCTGCCCCGAGCTTGGACCTTCTTGGGTTCCATGTCCTGAATTCGCGCTTGCCGCGCTTTACAAGCTCCTCGTCAAACGGTTTGTAGCCGGGCACAGAATTTTCAGTAAAAAGTTTTCTGTCTTCAAAGAAGACGCCACCAAATATCTCTTGCATTGTAATATTATTAAGGCGGATTGTATATATTAGATTCTATGAAGCAGACAACCTACCAGACACTAAGGGAGCTAAGAACAGTTCTTATGATAATTCTTCTGATAATATTTTCAGCTGCCCTTATTTTGAGCATCTACTCAGGGGTCGACATGCAAACTGCCATAGGAAACGTGTTCGTTCACGTGATAACTGCTGGAACAGGCGGAGTTTTGGGAAATGTCTTTTATGTTGTGCTAATATTCCTGGCACTTGGTATGACATTTTATATGTTCGAAAAGGTTATTATTCTATTAAGTGAGTTAAGATTCAGAGGACTGCTGATGAAAATGAGAATTTCTTCGTTAAAGGGGCATTACATTGTCTGCGGTGCTGGCAGGGTTGGAAAGCATGTTGCTGACAAACTAAAGGACGGCAAAAGAAAAGTCATCATAATCGAGAATGACTGTGCAACTGCTCAGGAACTAAAGAGAATAGGACACACTGTTATTTTGGGCGACTGCACAAACGAGGACAATTTGCAAAAGGCCAAAATAAAAACAGCAGACGGCATTGTTGCATGTACAGGCGAAGACAGCGTCAATGTGTTTCTTGTTTTGACTGCAAAGGACCTTAATTCAAAAATAAAGGTTGCAACAAGGGTAAACGACTTGAAGGCTGAAGCCGAGTTCAAAAGAGCAGGTGCTGATATCATAGTTGCCCCTGAGATAACAGGCGGCTTTGAATTGGCCGACAAAATATCCAAGAATTAATTTTTCAATATCTTTTCCAGCTTCTTTTTGTAATCACTTGACAGTTTCTCTGCCATATCTGTCTTTGAATAGAAATCCGCTCTTGCTGCCAAGGTTAGCTTGCTTGACAGAAGCCTTGCAACCTTTCCCTGCAGCTCCCTTTTGGCATTGGAAATGTCTGGGTGCGTGAACAGAATGCCGAACTTGGGAGGGTTCTTTACCTTCTTGTCTTTTAGGAACCTAAACAGGCTCTTTTCTGCCCCAAGAAGCTGTATTGAAGATGAGGGCATCTTGGCCAGCTTTTCCAAAGACCCTGCCAACAGCAACACCCTTGCTGTTAATGTTGCGCCCAACAAAGCGTTGAGATTTGGCATCTCATCTGGCACCACATTTTCCAGGTACTTTTCCAGGTTTTTTTCCAAAACGTACAATTCCTTTAGCGATTTTGCATAATCCTTGATAATTACAACGTCTTCATCCTTAAGGTCTGTTCCCATGCTTTTCTTGAAATCCTCAAAATTCTCCCTTCTTCCCAACGTGGCCACCTTTTCAGCAAACTTTTCATGGTCCTTTACATCAACCTCGGGATAGTGAAGGCCGTACCATTCCCTTAGCCTTTCGCTCATGGTGTTTAGGATTCTTTCCAAATCGTTTAATGCGGAAACAGCCTGTATTATCACCTTGTCGTGCTTTTCTAGCTTTGAAATCTTTATCTTTGACCTTTCCATTGAAACCGCGCCTATCAGGCGGTTTAGCTCTGCGTCGTTCTTGACGAACTTGGAATCGATGATTATCTGCCTAAAGTTGTCCTTCATGAACTCGGAAGCCTGGTTTGGCTGCTCCAAGACAAGGTTCTTGTACTTTTTCTTAAGCTCCCTTAACTGCTCCGACTCCTTGCCCGCGTCGAATTCTGCCATGGCTTTGGCTATCTTCATCGGGTCCTTTTCAAAAAGCCTGATGTCCACTAGCTTGTTTTCCTTGTCGAAAACAAACATGCCTGCAAAGCTTAAAACAAGGTAATGCATAACCTATTTATTATTGTCAAAACAATAAAAAGCTACGGTGAATGAATGGGAAGAATAAGAACCAAACTAATAAAGAAGCTTTCAAAGAAGCTTGTTGAGCAGCATCCTGACAGCTTTGGCAAGGATTTCGAGAAGAACAAGGCCGCTCTAAACGAGATGCAGCTTTTCTCGGAAAAGCCCCTAAGAAACAAGGTCGCAGGCTACATGATAAACGTTGTGGGAAAGAGAAAGTAATCTGGAATTTTCTTTTAATTTAAATTATTTTCTAGACCTTGTTATATTATGATAGGTTCGAAAAGAGACTCTTTAATAACACTTTATCTGTCTAAGCATGAAGCTGGACTTTTATCGAAAGGTCCTATTTCCGGAGAACTTGTCACGATGAATCAAGGAAAATGCGTTTTTTCCGAGGTTGAAATTGAAGTGGACAAAAGGCTCGAAGCTCCCTTTGAAGTTTTGTGTGATGAATTCAACAATTATGTTGTGACGATTTCAGGCGTTACTCACGACAATGTTTATAGAAACGGAATAAATCCTAATAAAGGAAGCAAAAATTGTAAAAACTCTTTAGCTTTGATGACAAACAGATATGCAAATGATGATTTTAAACAGAGCTTAAATCTCAAACTTTTGAAAAGCGTTTTAGAAACAAAGTAAAATCAAACACTGATTCCAAACTCGTATTTCTTGTCCTCGAACTTTGCTTCGCCCAAATCGCCCTTTAGTTTACCGAAAACAATCTTGCTGCTGGTGGCGTTTTGTATTGCCTCTTTTTCCTTTTGGAACAATTCGTCTTCAGGCAGGTGCAAAGTTATCTTGTCTTTTATCTGAAGGCCCATTTTCTTTCTCTTGGACTGGACGCTTCTGGTAAGCTCGCTTATCAGCCACTCTTCTCTTAGTTCTGGTGTTCCTTCTGTGTCAAGCTCGACCTTCATGCCCTCGACTTCCTTGCCGTTTTCTATTTTTAAGAATTTTACTTCCTGAACGTTTGCCATGTTGGATATTATCTCTGAGAGCTTTTCAACAGCCTTTGTCTTCTCGCCAATATCTATTGTAAGGCATGGCAGTTTGTATCTTAGCTTTACTGTCTTTTCATGCCTTATGGAATTCGACGTTTCAACTATCTTCCTTACTGCCTCCATTGCTTCCTCCAAATCCTTGTCTTGGTATTTCTTTTCAATTTCCGGCCAGTCTGTAAAGTGTATGCTCTCCTCTTTTTCAAACTTTTTGAAGAAATCCTGGTACAATGACTCTGTCATGAAAGGTATGAAGGGTGATAGCAATTGCAAAGTTTCTAGCATAACCTTGTAGAAGGTGCTAAGTATTACCTGCTTTTTGTCGGACTCTACATCAGGCTTTATGTCGCTTCTTATTATCTGGCCGTACCATCTTGACAAATCGTTTAGGAAAAAGTCCTGCAATGTCTTTGTTGCAATGTGAGGCTTCATCTCATCCATTGAACTTGTTACTGTTTCCTTTACTGATTGTAGCCTTGCCAAAAGCCATAAGCTTGCTTGGTCTAGCTTTTTGCTCTCTGTTGGCTTTAGCTTGTTTGCTTCCATGTACGTTTCCAAGAACTTTGACGTGTTGAACAAGACGTTTAGTATCTTTCTTACCTCCTTTGCCGGAGTGTACCCAAAGGGCATTGGCTGTCCCGGGTTTTGCGTGCAGTACATCCATCTCATTACATCGGCTCCTATTTTTTCTAATGCCTCGTCTGCCCATATGGCGTTTCCAGTGCTCTTGTGCATCTCCCTCATCTTCTCGTCAAGCACCATGCCGTGAGCCAAGAACGATTTGTACGGTGCCTTGTTTTCCAAAGCAACTGACATGAACATCATTGCGTTGAACCAGAACCTGACCTGCTCGTGCATCTCGGTTATGAAATCCGCAGGGAACCACTTGTTCCAGTACTTTTTGTCATCAAAATAGCCCAGAGTAGAATAGGGAACAATTCCCGCATCAAGCCAGCAGTCCCCGACTTCCTCTATTCTTTTCATGTCCTTTTTGCATTCAGGGCATTTTATTATCACGTTGTCAACCCACGGCCTGTGCAATTCCTTTAGCTGGTCCATGCTGCTTGCTGCCTTCTTTTTCAGCTCGTCCACGCTGCCTATGACTTCAAGATGCCCGCAGTCACACTTCCAGAAAGGAAGGGGTACGCCATAGTATCTTTTCCTTGATATGTTCCAGTCCCTTAGGTTTGAAACCCAGTCCATCATGCTTTTCTTTGTCCATTCGGGATAGCCGACAACAGGCTCTGCAGCTTTTACCATCATGGGCCTTATCTCCTCAGCTGATATGAACCATTCCTCTCCTGTCCTGTATACCAGCTCCTCGCCGCATCTCCAGCAGCAAGGGTAGCTGTGCTCTATTGGCACCTTTTTGAATATGACTCCCATCTCGTCTAGCTTTTCCATCATGAGCTTGTTTGCCTGCTTTACACCCATGCCTTTTAGAAAACCGGCATCCTCTGTGAACTTGCCGTCCTCATCCAGGGGCGATAGAACTGGCAAGTTGAACTCCTGCCCAATCTGATAGTCCTCGGGACCATGGCCAGGCGCTATGTGAACAAGGCCTGTTCCCTCGTCCATGCTGACAAAATCTTTTGACAAGACAACCCTGCCGTTCACGTTCCACTGCAATGGCAGGGAATCTTTCAACGGATTGTCATAGGAAAGCTCGACAAGCTCCCTGCCAAAGAATATGTCTATTGTCTTATAGTCCTTTTCTAGGAACAGCTTTTCAATCAAAGCCTTGCCGAGTATGTAATACTCATTGCCCACCTTTATTTTGGCATACTCCTCATTTGGGTTTGCTGCAACTGCAACATTCGATGCCAATGTCCACGGTGTTGTGGTGTATATTAGCAAGTAAGTGTTGTCCTGCTCTTTTACCTTGAACTTGAAGTATATTGAAGTGTGCTTTTTGTTCTGGTAGCCGCCTGACACTTCGTGCGATGACAAAGACGTGCCGCACCTTGCGCACCACGGAAGCACCCTAAAGCCCTGGTATAGCCATTTTTTCTCATGGCAAGTTTTCAAAAAATACCAGATGTTTTCAATGTTCTTGTCTGTTAATGTGAGATACGGATTTTCCCAGTCCATCCACATGCCTAGTTTCTTGGACAAATCTATCCATATGTTAACATAATTCTTGACATTGCAAACGCACTTGTCAACGAACTTGTCAAGGCCAAAGCATTCTATTTCCTTCTTGTTCTTAAAGCCCAGTTCCTTTTCTATGCCTACCTCGACCCAGAGCCCCTGGCAGTCAAAGCCCGGCTGCTTTCTTGTGTCAAAACCCTGCATGGTTTTTAGCCTAAGAAAAACGTCCTTGTAGGTCCTGCCCCATGCATGGTGAACGCCCATGGGGTTGTTTGCTGTTGGGGGGCCGTCTATGAATGAGAACCTTTTCTTGCTTTTCTCCCTTTGTTTTAGAGACTTTTGCCTAAGCTTGTTTTTTTCCCAAAAATCTAGTATCTTCTTTTCCATTTCCTGAGGTTCATACTGCATTCAAACACCTTAGAAATAATTGATAATTAGGCTTAAATAAATCTTTAGAGAAGAATTTCTTGTCCACTTGTCATGCAAACCCAATTATTTATTCTTTGGATTGCAAATTATATCAGTGCTTAAGGGGTGAGTGCAATTTCTGAATGTGTATTGTGCGGTTGCGATGCGACAGGCAAGGCGAAGGTCGAGGGGGTTGTTGTTGATGTTTGCGATAGGTGCTCAAGGTTTGGCCAGCCCATCAAGAATATAGAGTACAAGATTAGGAAAAGAAAGATTTCCAGCAGCTTGGATGAGAGCGTTCTTGCAAAAGATTTCCATGCCAATGTGCGCCATGCAAGGGAAAAGAAAGGTTTGACCCAAGAGGAGCTTGCCAAAAAGCTTTCCGAGAAGCATTCCGTGATAAAGAGGCTAGAGGAGGGATGGAAGCCCCCCATGAACCTTATTTTGAAAATAGAAAAGTTCTTTGGGATAAACCTAAGAGAGGACGTGGTTGACATGACAGTTGAAAGCGAGCTTGACAGCAAGAAACTTACCATAGGCGATGTTGTTGATATTAAGTAGGGCTCGCATCTTTGTTTTCGGAAAGGTGCAGGGCGTTGGCTTTCGCTTCTCTGCAAAGATCAAGGCAAAATCCTTGGGGCTTAACGGCTGGGTTAGGAACGTGCAGAACCATGTCGAGGTTCTAGTCGAGGGCGAAAGGAAGTCAATCGAGCAGATTGTAGAATGGTGCAAAGTCGGTCCCTCAACTGCCAAGGTCGATGACATCAAGGTTGACTACCATGACTATAGAGGAGAATTTGAGAGCTTTGAGATAAGATGATTTAAATTTTTTCCTTTCCAATTAATGTCAGTGGTATGCATGAGTGAGAATTTTCACAAGCAAAACATATGATTTATGTATTCAAAGTTCTAAAAAATACAATATGCAAACAGTGAAAGGCACAAGAGACATAATGCCGCAAGACATGCTGATAAGAAAGGCTGTTTTAGAAAAGCTAAGCAGTATCGCAGCTCTATACGGCTTTATGCCGATAGACACGCCTGCTTTGGAGTCCTGGAAAGTTCTTTCTGCCAAGGGTGTTGGCGGCGAGGACGTCATAAAGGAAGCCTACAAGTTCAAGGACAAGGGCGGCAGGATGATAGGGCTTAGGTACGAGTTCACTGTTTCGCTTGCAAGGCTTGTTGCATCCAATCCCGACATGAACCTTCCGTTCAAAAGGTACCAGACAGGAAAGGTGTGGAGGTATGACGATGTTTCAAAGGGGAGATACAGGGAGTTTTCCCAGTTCGACATAGACATTGTGGGCTCTGATTCTGTTATGGCTGATTCGGAGAACATCTCTTGGGCAATAGACTGCCTAAAGGCCCTTGGTTTTGATAATTTCCAAATAAGGGTAAACAGCAGAAAGGTCATAACGTCCATGGCAAAGTACGCTGGAATAGACGAGGGCAAGATGGTTGATGTTTTCAGGGTAATAGACAAGCTAGAGAAGATAGGCGAGAAAGATGTCACAAAGCAGCTCGAGCAAGTAATTCCAAAGCAAAGCGCAAAGAAGATACTAGATTTTATCAAGATAAGCGGGAGCAACGACAAGGTAATCGAGAAGGTTGAGAAGATAATAAAATGCGAAGGCCTTGAAGAAATGAAAAGGCTTCTTTCTTATGTTAACGACAAATCAAAGGTTAGGATAGATCTGAGCCTTGCAAGGGGCCTTGACTATTACACGGGGCTTGTGTACGAGATATCTGCTGGCAAGGAAATAGGAAGCGTTGGCGGCGGGGGAAGGTACGACAAGCTAATTGGCATATTCCTAAAAAAGGACGTGCCTGCATGCGGCATAAGCTTCGGGCTCGATCGCCTCATCGATGTTATCAAGGAAAAGAAGCTCATAGTTCCCAAAAGCAGCTTGAAGGTTTTTGTTTCGGCTGTCAATGACAAGGTAAGAAAAGATGCTTTGAAAATAGTTGGTCTTCTTAGGGAAAATGATATTTCTGTTGATTATGACCTAAGGTCAAGAAAGCTGTCCAAGCAGTTCGAGTACGCGTCTTCCATGGGAATACCTTATGTTATCATCGTAGGTCCAAAGGAACTGGAGAAAAAGTCAGTTACTTTGAGGGACATGAATTCCGGCAAAGAAGAGATGGTAAAGATAGATGATCTTGCCAAAAAATTCTAAACACATCTTCCGGCGCGCGACCCGCTAG
>JAFGAZ010000015.1 GCA_016933455.1 Candidatus Aenigmatarchaeota archaeon | reverse complement strand
TCACGACCAATAAATGTTGTCGTGAAAACCTTATCCTTAAGGCGGAGAGGATTCTAACCTCTCTTTGCTGCTACTACCAGCGGGATTTTCTATTCTGCCCGGTCCACACCTGCTCACGCAGATGCTTCTGCCCAAGCAGAATGCCTTCCTACACTATTGCTTTCGCAATCTGAGGTATCGGTTCTTGACTTACTCCCGTCCATTTTCGCCGCTTCGACCCTAGAGAGGTCCGTTATTACACGTTGATTATGCGATGGCGACTTCTAAGCCTACGCCCCTCCTGTATTGGGATCGAAACAAACTTTATGAATTAGTCAAGCATTGGGGACCTTAACCTCAGGCAAGGTTGTTCCCTTTTCGAATACCGAGCTTACCCCGGCATTCTCACTCCTGCCTTCTAAGACGTTAATAGATTATTAGTTTGACAGGGAAGCTGGGAATTTCTTCCCTTGACTCCCCAATCAGTGCTTTACCCTACTAACTATCTCAGGCAGAGCTGTACTAAGGCACATTTCGGAAGGAACCAGCTATCAGCACGTTCGTTTGGCTTTTCACCCCTAACCCCAACTCATCTAAATGATTTGCAGCTCAATACTAGTTCGGACCTCCACGCAGCTTTCGCTACGCTTCATCCTGATTGGGGTTAGATCAAGTGCTTTCTGGTCTTGTCCCTGTGACTTTAGGCCCTTTCAGACCCCGTGCCATGCTTGCGCTACGCACTTTTCGCTTTCGCTTTGCATACGTGCCGTAAGCACTTATGCTCGCCACAGAAACAAACTCCCCGCTCCGTGTTTCTAAACGGACTCCATGACCCTGTAAGCCCCTGCTCGTATGTGACGATCACTCGTCTTTCCTTCGCAAGGACACCTTTCAGGCCATGGATAACTATCACCAACAGGTTTCAAGGTCTTTTCACCTTCTGTTAAGAATACTTTTCAGCTTTCAGTTACCTTACTTTTTCACTATCAGACTCTCGAGATGTTTAGAGTTGGCTGTTGATGCCAGCCACCTTCCCACTCCATATCCAAGGAATGGTAGTCAATTCCCGAATCAGCTTTTTAGTCTTCCTCTACCTGGCTATCACAGTCTATGGCGCGCCTTTCCAGGCGACTTTAAGTCGACTAACTAAGCTTTGCCGGGTACCACATCTTAACTGCATTTCTGCAGCAATTCGGTTCGCTCTGTTCCGTTTTCGCTCGCCGTTAATAACGGAATCGCAATTGCTTTCTCTTCCTCCGCTTACTTAGATGCTTCAATTCAGCGGGTTCGCCGCCCTTTCGGACTACTGACCAAAGTCAGTGCGATGTCGCATTCGACTATCTCGGGTTCAAAGGCCGCTTGCGCCTACCCCGAGCTTATCCCAGCTTGCTAGGATCTTCGTCGCTCTCGAGAGCTGAGCTATCCACCTGGTGGTTTGAATATGCTCAGACCCTACCTTCTACCTCTGCCGGTATCATTGATCATGATTGATCTTATGGACTCGTTTTACCGTCTTGTTCTCATCTGCCCGAAGTAGGCATCAACAGGTGTTCGAAAACATTCATAGTCCTCAACCCTTACACCGCGAAACAATTCGCAATGAGCATCTTATCGTTTTTCTGCCGTCATATACCACGGGGTTTTTCATAGCCCTTTTCGGGCTCAAACTTAGCTGTTATAATTCACTCGACAGCAACCAAGCCTGATGGTATGGTTGAAACGGATAACGTTAATGTCAGAAGAAGCCTCATCTAGTCGCCTAATCAGCAATGATTCCAATGATTACATTGAAGTTGACATGTTATCACGTAAGAAGTTATTAATTTCAAAAAGTATTTAAACGTTATCCATGATGTCATTTCGGCAAAAACCTAACAAAATAAACTGGTTTTAAGGGCAAGCTTTGACATGTTCTATATTATGAAAGGCAAACTTTTAATTTTGGCCGCTTTGGTCGTCCCGATAGTAATGCTATCAGGGTGCGTTGCTGAATCGGAGATTGACAGCTTTGAGGACTGCATTGCCGCGGGCTATCCGGCATTGGAAAGCTATCCCAGGCAGTGCAACACCCCGGATGGAAAGCACTTTGTCGAGGTTTTGGATGAACCAATAGGCGGGGAAAGAGACGAAAATGGATGCCTAGGACCTGCAGGCTATTCCTGGAACGAAAGCGTGGGCTCTTGCATTAGAGAATGGGAACTAGACGATGACCAGAAAATGGCAGCTTCTTTGGCAGTAGATTTTATCGAGCCATTGAAAGGTTCCACAATAACAAATGTCTCGAGTTTAGAATGTGATGGTTGCTTTGAAGTTCAGATGATTTTGAATCTGAATGCAGGAGATAGAAGAATGGAAGTTATGATTGAAAACTGGGAAGTTACACAAAGCTCTGTATTTTGCACAGAAGAGGAAAAGCAAGCAGAAATTTGCACAATGGAATATATGCCTGTTTGCGGCTTTATGTCAGACAGAACTTCGGAAACATATGGAAACGCCTGCATGGCTTGCAGCAACAAAATAGAATATTGGCAAGAAGGCGAGTGCTAAAAACATTCGCTTTTTCTTTTATTTTTTCAGGCAATGAATCGCATCAGTTCTTCCATAAAGTCTTCCATCTTGATAACAGGTCCCAACTTGCAGCTCTTCTCGTCGTGCTTCGAAACTTCGTTTGCCTCAATTCCCTTTGTGTATATGGTGAACGGCACAAAACCAGGCTTGTGCTCCCCGTCGTTTACAGAAGTTATATGGTCGGATGTCACAGCCACCATCACTTTTTCAAAGTCAATATATTCTATTATTCTGCTAAAAACATCCCTGTCTATTTTTTCTATGAAAAATCTCTTGAGATTGAAACTCTTGTCATGCGAAGCAACATCAGTTCCTAGTATGTGCAACACCACAAAGTCGTGGCTTTTCAAAGCATCAATGGCCTTTAGCACTTTCTCGGTAAGGTTTGTCTTAAGGTCTCCTGTTCCCCCTGAAAATTTAACAACTTCCATGTCCAAGGACCTTGCTATGCCGTTTATCACAGGAGAAGCTGCAACGCAAGCAGCGCTAAGGCCGAATCTTTCCTTGAAACTCTTTATGTACTGGTACTGGCTTGCGCCCCTTAGCAGAATGTAGTTGGCAGGAACCTGCCTGTACTTGTTTGAGGGATGGTCCTTTAGGATTTTGTACACCTCGTCAGAGAACTTGTTCAAAGCAGCAGCGGTCTTTACAGCCTTGCTGTCATTGTTTGTGGCAATAACTCTTCTTACCCTTCCGCCTTTCTCGTTAGGATCAGAGTCGCTAACATTAGGGGAAAGGTTTATCGAGTTCAGGGCAAGGACTCCCCTGTGCGCCAAGGACTTGTAAAAGTCCATCCTAACACCGTCGATGAAAAACTCGCGTATGGCTTTTGACATATCGAAAAGCCCTGTTGTATCCCTTCCAGCTCTTCTGTCCGTAATTACCAACTGCGGTTCGAAAGTGCCTGTCTTTAGCTCGTCCTCAACAACTTCCTTTACAGTTGCAAAGTTGGCCCTAACATAAACGCTATCAGGAGTGATTCTAAGATTTGCGCCCTGGGCTTCAAGGTATCCTCTTCCCGGATACTCTTGCTCGGAGCATCCCAATAAAACGAAATTCGATATTCCAGAATCAGGGTGCTTACCGTATCTGTTCTCGACAAGGCCCGCAACACCGTTCTTTGCCAGCATGTCCAAATTGGGTTTGCTTGCCTCTGAAAAAGGGGTCTTTTCCCCCAAGTCTGAAGCACCGTCTAATATAACGAATAGAACTTTCTTTTTCATAATATCATTTCTCTTAACTATTCCACCAATTCACAAAGGCCTTGCACGCATGCACATCTTGCAAAGTCCTGGATGACCCTAACATCCCAGTAACCCTCGCAATTATCATAATATGTTTCCTGCGTCATGGTATTCACACACTCCATAAACGACGGCGTGCCTGAACTTTTGCAACCAACAAGGAAGCACTCTAGATTGCTTTCGCATGAGTAGAGAACTTTAATCTCAGATATTTGATCTGCTTGTTGCTCTTGTTCTTCAAAAATACTTTCCATGTCTTGTGAAGGAACGGAAAGTATAACAGCTGAAAGTATGAGAATGGAAGATATTGCGAAAAGCATTCTCTCATTGATACATCTAGGAGAGGATTTCTTTGCTTTCTTTACGCTTTTGCTTCTTGTCCTTTTTGCAACTTTCCTGCTTTTTTTGCCGGCCCTTTTCTTTGCTTTAGGCATATGATATTTATTACGGGACTAGAATATAACTCTTATGAAAGGCGTATCTGCTATTATCGTTTCAATACTAATACTTATCATAGCGGTCTCACTCGTATCACTAACCTACAGCTTCTTTAGCGTCACTGTCTCTGAAACCGCCCAAAGCGGCATTGAGGCTGCAGAGCAAACTTCCAAAACATTACTATCAACTCTTAGCATAGAGTCGGTTTATCTTCCTGAAAGAGAGGTGTATGTAAGAAACACAGGAAGGGGGGATGCAACCAATATAGTTGTTTTTGTTGACGGAGTTGCTGACAGCAGCGCAACGATTGTTCCTTCCACAATACACGAAGACGATATAGGGGTTGTGACTCTGTCTTTCGATCCTGAACCAGGAGCTGTGATAAGCGTGTCTTCAGGGCAGGGAGGCTCTTCTTCAAAAACTTTGCCAGGAGAATCCGAGCCAGATTGCATAACGAACGGTTTATGTGATGGTAAATGCCCAAGCGACTGCACAATTTCAGAGGACCCTGACTGCGGCTGCTATAACAACAACGAATGCTGCGGCTTGGACTGCAACTATGCCAATGACAATGACTGTGAAGAGCCGTGTAAAGAAGACGGAGAAACTTGTACATCAGAAAGCGATTGTTGTAGCGAGGTGTGCATCTCGAATGTTTGTGGCTATCCCGAAACAGGCATAATAGGTTTCTGGAATTTTGACGACAGCGGCGACTTTGTCGCATCAGATACTTCCGGCAATGGAAACGACTGTAATCTCATCAACATGGAAACAACTGATTGGGTAAGCGGCATATCAAATCAAGGCTTAAGATTCAACGGTGCAGACGAATACCTTAACTGCGGAGATGATAGCACTCTTAATGTAGTCGGTGAGATAACTGTCATGATGTGGATAAAACCAGACACGTGGGACGCTTATGACAGGATAATAAGCGAAGGGAATGGAGGGGACGGTAGTTACATAATAGCAAGGTCGGGCAGCACAGGTTCGATAATGGCACAGTACCGCTACGGGGGCGTCAACTATTACAGAGGAAATCTTGGAAACGTCATACCACTCAACGAATGGACCCACGTAGCATTCACATTCGACGGAACAAGCAGCATAAAGGTTTATGTCAACGGAATTCGCATTGATGACTCTAGTCCTAGCGGTTATGGCTTTGGCAATTCTGCCAACTTGAATATTGGTAGAAGAAGCGATGGCACCAATTATTTCGACGGCACAATAGACGAGATTTTAATATATAACACGGAACTTGCACAGGAAGAAATACAACAAGAATATCAAAAATATGAAATAGAAGAAGCAAATCCAATAGTCTTCTGGAGCTTTGACGAAGGATCAGGTTCAATAGCAGTTGACAGTGCTGGCAGCAACGACGGCACTATTTATGCTAGTGGGAGAAACCAGATTACAAACCCGAGCTTTGAATCAGATAAAACTGGTTGGGGAAGTGGAGGAGGAACATGGGACATCGTTTCAAGTGATTTTTATCATGTATCTAAATCTTCAAGGTTTCAAGATCTTACGGGAGACAGTTATTCTGAGTATGCAGGTCCTGTTTCTATTCCTGTTACAACCGATAATCCTATTACAATAAGCACTTACAGCAAGGGTGAAAATATAGTTTTAGGTTCGGTATCATGGCATTATGCATTGATTATAGGAAGATGGTATGATTCATCAGATAATGAGATTACTAGTTACACAAGCTCTCCGTATACAAGATATCCTGATTCGAAAATAGGAAGTGGTACAGGTACATGGGATTGGAAAAGGTCTTATACAACTCACGTACCACCTCCAGGCGCTGTTAAGTATAATTTTACTTTGGGTTTGGTAGGTAGTGCTACGGGTAATTTGTGGGTAGACGCTTTCCAGATAGAATACGGAAGCACATTGACTACGTTTACTGATTCAGCATGGAAAACAGGAAGCGATTGCAATAACGGAAACTGTTTGGAATTTGACGGATACGACGATTATGTCGACATAGGAACTATGGATATTACAGGTAGTGAAATGACAATGATGGCTTGGATAAAAGTAGATGATTTTGGAACTTCTGACCAGAGAATAATATCAAAGGCAACAGGCCAGGATGAACAGGATCATTGGTGGATGCTAAGCACCATAGGCAGCTCGCCTTATTACTTGAGGTTCAGACTGAAAACTAGCGTGGGCGGAACTGCCACACTATACGGAGATGACTTGCCAGACAGCTCAGACGAACTGCAGACAGGGACATGGACACATGCTGCCGCAGTTTACAACTCAACGCACATGATATTGTACAAGAACGGAATTCAGGTGGGTATAACAGCAAAAACCGGAAGCATAGCAACTGACAACACTATTTCAGCTTGGATAGGTAACAATCCCGGAGCAAACTGGAAGCTCTTTGACGGAACAATAGACGAGGTCAAGATATTTGAAAAGGCTTTGACGCAGTCAGAAATTCAAGCAGAAATGGCAGGTTAGTTTCATCTGTCCAAAACAAATATTCTCTTCTCGCAAGTGCCTTTCATCTCTCCAAGAAGCATCTTCTCTTCCTGCTTGTTGCCAACCGTCAATGGCTTTAGATTTTCCGCTAGTTCCAAGGCCTCGTTCAAACGGTTGTAGTTGTTGGAAAATATTGTAAAGAGCGTCTCGCCCTTTCTTACGGAATCGCCCGTCTTTACATTAAGATGAATTCCGGCCCCGACATCCAAAGGAGCGCCGGCCCTTCTTGCAATAAGAACAATCTCGGAATTCTTTATCCTAAGAACCCTGCCGTCACATTCCGACTTTACAGTGGCGTACTTTTCACCGATCGGCAAGTCATCAGGCTTTATGTTGGGATTGCCTCCCTGTGCTTCTATTATCTCGCGCAGTTTCTTCTCAGCCTTGCCGCTCTTTAGCATCTGAAGCGCTGTCATGCGATTGCCTCTTCCGACTGCCTCGAAAAGAAGCCCTGCAAGATTTGTCGCCTTGCTGACAACGTCCTTTGGACCGTTTCCCCTAAGGGTTAGCAAAGCCTCCTTTGCAGCAAGGGCAGGTCCGATATAGTGACCAAGTGGCTGGTCGCCGTACGTTATACCGCACACTATGTGCATGTTTAGCCTTTTGCCAAGCTCCATGAAATCCTCAGCAAGCTCCCTTGCCTGGTCTGCTGTTTTTATCTTGGCCTCGTTTCCTATTGGTATGTCTATTACAACATGATTGGCGCCTATTGCCTTTTTCTTTGACATTATGGAAGGCAAAAGCATGGGGTCTATTCCCAAAGGATACTCTATGTTTATGAACATGTCGTCTGCAGGAGCCAAATCCAAAGCTCCTCCCCAGACAAGGCAGGCGTTGGTCTTTTTCACGACCTCCTGAATCTCCTCCAAGGAAAGGTTGACTGGAGCTAGCGCCCCCATTCTCTCTGCTGTTCCCGAAGGCGATGTTATCGCCTTTGACGATGTCTTGGGTATTGTAAGGCCGGCAGCTGCAACAATCGGAACTAGTATCAAAGAGGTCTTGTCTCCGGGTATCCCGCCTATCGAGTGCTTGTCGCAGATTATCTCCTGCTTTAGTTTCAGTGTTCTTCCTGTCTCAACCATTGCCCTTGAAAGGCTGGCCGCCTCGTCTATTGATATGCCCTGCGTGTGAAGGGCTGTTATGAACGCCGCAAGCTCTACAGACGAGACCTTGTTGTCAACAACGTCCCTTATCACAGTCTTTATCTTGTCGTACTCGAGCCTTGCGCCGCAAAGCTTCTGGCGTATGTACTTTGTCGACTCTATGCCGTTTTGTGGGTCTACCTCTATGTGCTCCCCTCCGTTTAGGCCAAAGTATTTTGTTATGTCGTCGTTTGCTATGAGCTCGCCTTTTAGGGTGAACTTGTTTGTAGTGTCAACTATTGCCGTTATGGTCTTGTCTCGGTATTTTAGACACACCCTGTCTAGTGCTCGAACTCCAAGATAGTCTGCATCGTCCTTGTTTAGAATAACTATGAACTTTCCTCCTGCTTCCAAATCAATTGGTCTTGCTGTTAGTCTCATCTATTCACCGTTTTTATCTTAATTTGTTCAGGTATTATATGGTCAATCCTTTCTAATATGTTTTTACTTTCTGTAAATTAAGTAAACAACTATGACACTAAGAACTGATATCATAGAAAGTGCGTTAGTAAAGGTGACTGGAAAATTGCTTATGCTAATGCCGTAAAGAATCCAAAACACTGTTCCTGGAAAAAGTATCAGATATGTTGTTATTGAAACGTCGTCGCAGCTCTTCTTTTGGATTATCTTCATAGCCTGCGGAAAGTTGGCAACAGCCATCATAACTCCATAAACCGTGACAACAATACCCAAAATCTCAGCAAAGCTTTCCAACATAGCTACACCATGAAAGTATCGATTTCCGTCCTGTCTGTTATTTCCCCTGCCATGTTGGTTAAAATCATCTCTCTTACCTTATCCATGTTGCTCTCATGACCAAGAACAAAACCCAGCTTTACATATGCTGTTTCGGGAGTCATGTCCTCTGCTGGTATGGCTTTTGCCTCGCTAAATAAAATCCTAAGATTGGTGTAAACCTTGGTGTTGACCCTGCCATATATTGTCTGCGTTGCCATGACAATAGGTATGCCTTTTTTTATTATTTTCTTGATAGCAGGTATCCAGGAAATTTCCGAGTTGGTAGGAACATGGCCCATGCCGGTCCCTTCTATTACAATTCCCTTGTACCCTTTCTTGACAAGATGCTCTAGTATTTCCGGGTCGCTTCCCGGATAAATTTTAAGCATTGCGATATTGTGCTCGAACTTTGTGTCAGCAACAACTTTGCCCTTGCTTCTTTTTTTGTAATTATTGTTAATTATGACAATCCTGCCGTCAGGATAAACCTTTGCCAAAGGCGGCTCGTTGATGCTCCTGAAAGCGTCCCTTCTTGTTGAATGCATTTTCCTTGCCTTTGTGCCCCTTGTGAAATTGCAATATTGATCATCAATAGTTCCGTGCATGCATATGCCAACCTCTGCAATATCAGAAACTGCCAAGTGTGCAGCGCATATAAGATTCATTGCAGCGTCGCTACTGCCCCTGTCGGACGACCTTTGCGAACCAACGATTACAACGGGCTTTGACAGATTCTTTAGCATGAAGGACAATGCAGCCGAAGTATAGTGCATGGTGTCTGTGCCGTGCGCTATGACAACGCCGTCGCTTGTCTGCAGCTCCTTTGCAACAACATCTGCAAGCTTTTGCCAGTCCTTTGGATGCATGTCCTCGGACGCCTTGCTAATTGGATTTAGAACATTCTTTATGTTGACAATGTCGTAAAGTTCCGGCACTCCTGCCAAAAGGTCCTCTGGCTTTTCCAACGGGGCAACTCCCCCTGTCTTGTAATCGACCCTTGAGACAATGGTTCCGCCTGTTGATATGAAGCTTATTGTAGGCTTTTTGGAATCGAACTTTGCCTTTGTTTTCTCAACAACTTGTTTTTTCTTGGCCTGCTCTTTGCACTTTTTGATTTCAACATCACTTCCAAACTTTACGCCTATGTTGTAGCCGCTGTCAAGCTTTAGAACAATGAAACTGCCGTCCCCTGAATCGTTTCTTGGCATGAGAAAGCCCTCGTAGCACTGCTTTCCTTTTGTCACTATGATTCTATTTCCTATTTGTATCTTGCTTTTCTCTAGAACATTGTTCAAACTTTCAGAATAATTGTTAGGCATATTAAAGAATTATAATGAATGCCATTTAAAAATTTACTTTAAAGAAACTATCTTGACCTTTGTAGAGTCGTCTTTCTTTTCTATTAGCTTCTTGAACTTGCAATTCGGACATGTGAGCCATCTTATGAACCTGGCTTCTATGAGAAGAGCTTTCTGTCCGCATTGGGGACAATTTACCTTGTCCTCGTCTCCCTTTTCTTCCATCTGCTTTAATGCCATACTAGTCAAACCTCCCCCTCTTTATATCAACATGAGTGTCAGCGTGAATCTCTGGAAATCTTGAAGACAGCTCCTGGATATCCATTATCATCTCGGGCTTGTTAACAAAGGCTATCTGGTCGCTCTCCTGGGAGGGCTCAAGCCTCTGGTTGGTGTTGTACTTTTTTGCATGGCTTAGGGTGAGCTTGCAAAAAGGATATTGTATGCGAAAAAGCTTGTCCAAAGAAACGTCGTCTAGCTTTCCCACAACAATCGAAGTCTTCATGTCAACTGCCACAACCTTTCTTAGCAGCTTGTTTGCCTTTTCCCTGCTCTTTTCTATGGAAGAATACCACTTCTCTGGCATGGCTTGCGTTGGTGCGGAAATGCTCATAATACTATTAGGGCACGGCAAATATTTATAAACGTCAAGTGATGTGGACCTCTAGAATGTCGTCATCTTCCAATTCGTACTCTGGTCCCACCCTTTCCCCGGGATACTTTGACGAACCCCAAACCCTTGCGAAATTGAAATAATCCTGAAAGTCGTTGTGCAAAACCCTTGCAGCGTCCTGTACAGTTGAGCCCTTTGGCATGACCATGGGCTTTTTGCTCGGCTTTTTGCCAGGCTCCTTGGTGTATATCTTTATCATGCCAAGAATTTCCCACAGCTTCTCCTTTATGGTGTCAAGGTCCTCGTCTCGGCTTACCTCTATGAAAGGCTTTTGTATCCTAAAGCCCTCCAGAACTTCTCTTACTTCCTTTAGCTCCTCTTTTTTGTTGTAAACCAAGACAAGAGCGTCAGCGCAATGGGCTATGCTCATGAAAACAGGCCTATAAGTCGAGGGTATTTCTATCATCTGGAACTTGACGCCCAGATAGTCGCAGGTGCCAATCTCCGGCTTTTCAGTCGTGTAAGCATGGGAAGTTATCTTGGGCTTGGCATTGGTGAGCTTGGATAAAAGGGTGGACTTTCCTGATTGTGTGGCACCGAGAATGCAAATCTGGGCATCGCCCTTCTTTGGGATCATAAAGCTTCTTCTTGAGGTGCTGGCCTCCTTTTTCTGCCTAAGCCTGGCTAGCCTTTGCTTTAGTTCCTTTCGTAGGTTCTCCCCTCCCTTGTGGGACGGGGCCTCCTTTATCATCTCCTCCAAAGCCGCAATCTTCTCTTCCCTGGTCTTTGCTTTGATGTACTTTTCCTGCGCCTTGGCATAGTGGATGGTAACGTTTGTCGGCATGAATTAGAAATTGGTATTGGAAATTTAATAATATTCCGAGTTGTAGCTATCCCTTGGGCTGTTGTAAACTTCAAGGGTCTTTTTGTTTTTCTTCTTCTTTTTCTTCTTTTTCCTGCGCTTGATTAAAATGACATTGACTATGGCAACAACAATTATCAATGAAAGAACAAAGTTCCAGACTATTATGTTATAGTCGTCTCCCATGCCGAAATAGCTCTCTAAAACAAATATCACAACAGCCACAATGGCAACAACAACTGCCAAGGCCACGGACAACATCAGCTTTCTCATAAGAATCATTATATTGCGTCTATATCTATTATTTTCATGGAGCCCTTAAAGAAGATTATGCTTGGCATTGTTTTGTATGCCATGTTATGCGCTGCGCTGATACTCTTCTTGCCAAATGTTATCGCTTTGGACAAAACAATATTCCTAACGCTGAACGGGATAAACAGCAGCTTTCTTGACTCTATGTTCTTTGTCATAACATATGCAGGCTCTTCTATTTTCTGGATACTTTCGATAATAATTCTTTGGATGGAAAAGAAGAGAAAGGCATCAGCTTATCTGATGATATGCTTTGTCTTGGACACGCTGTTTCTTGCGGTTTTGAAAACATTTTTCAAAAGGCCAAGACCGGACCAGATGTTTTCAGACATAAAGATGCTCAGATTCGACACGGAAATAGGACCCAGCTTCCCCTCAGGCCACACCCAAAGGGCGTTCTCAGGGGCAACTATTCTCGGAGCTTTGTCAAAGAAGGCAAGACCGTTCCTGATTGTTCTGGCAATTCTCGTGGCAATAAGCAGGATATATGTTGGGGTCCACTTTCCCTTGGATGTTTTGGCAGGCGCTATAAACGGAGTACTGCTAGGCATGACAGCCTTGACATTCCCCTACAAGAAGCTGATAAAAGGTCTTGAAAGCATCTAGACATCGAAAACAAGCTCTGCTTTTTTCTTGAAAAAGCAAGAGACAACCTGAGAAAAGTCCTCTGGAGTTAGTATCATGCGGTTTCTTTGGAACTCTGGCACCCTAATTCTTGTTATCTCCTCACTGTCTTTGTACAAAGTGTTTATGCCTGATACATCTGCCGGGTTTAGAAGATTCTCGACAAAGCGGTTAAAATTTGGGGCTTCCTCTAAAATCCTGATTGATTTCTTGTACTTTTTGGCTATGAGCTTGACAATGGTGCCGCCCTTGCCAACAAGCTTTGCAGCATCCCCCCTGCCGGTTACTATGAGAAGGGCGCTTTGGTCCAAGACCCTAACGATCTTGACATCCTTTAGAGAAGCGTTCTTTTCGGAAAGCTTGTATATGAACCTTAGAACATCTATCTCCTCTGCGCTGGTTTTTCTTGCGGCAAGTTTCTTGTTGCATGTGTCGCACAAAACATTTTTCTTGAGGCATTCTTCGCAGATAGAAGATTTCATAACTATATTAACTAAATTCCTGTATATAAAATTTTTTATTCTGTTTTTTATGTGTTGGATTGCAATCTTTGTATAAGATGATCAAATGGAAATAGCAATATGCGGCAAGCCGTCCTCGGGAAAGTCAAGCTTCTTTAAGGCAGCAACCATGATAGACGTGCCGATTTCTTCAAGGCCGTTCACAACGATAAAGCCGAATGTCGGGGTATGCTATGTCACTGTCCCCTGCCCGTGCCAGGAGCTGAAAGTAAAGTGCAGCCCAAAAAATTCCCAGTGCATAAACGGCACAAGGCTTGTTCCTGTAAAGCTCTGGGACATTGCGGGCCTAATACCCGGCGCGCACGAGGGCAAAGGTCTAGGAAACAAGTTCCTAAGCGATATCATACAAGCAGACATGCTAATACACATTGTTGACGCTTCTGGCAAAACCGATGCCGAGGGAAACGCTACTGACAATTACGACCCTGCTGAGGACGTCGGCTTTCTTGAGAACGAGATAGTGATGTGGTTTGCTAGCATAATCAAAAAGAATCTGGAAAAGATAAGAGACAAGCAAAAGGCGTGCGATGCTTTGACGGGCCTTGGCATAAGACCAGAGCATGTTGAAAAGGCAATAAACAAGGTGGGGCTTGACCCGAACGCCTTGGCAAAGGAACTAAGGTTTTTGTCAAAGCCGATACTAATAGCAGCAAACAAGATGGACCTTCCATGTTCTGAAGAGAATCTGAAAAGAATGAAGGAAAAATTCCCCGAAACCATAATAGTACCTTGCTCTGCTGAAGCTGAGATAACTTTGAGAATGGCTTCCAAGGCAGACTTTATCGATTACATTCCTGGCAAGAAATCTTTTGAAATCAAAAAGGAGCTTTCCGAGCAGCAGAAAAAGGGGCTTGAGACAATAAGAAAACTGGTATTGGAAAGATTCGGCTCGACCGGAGTTCAGGACTGTCTCAATAAGGCAGTGTTTGATTTCATGGACTATATCGCGGTGTACCCGGTTGAAAACGAGTCCAAACTTTGTGACAAGAAGGGCAATGTCTTGCCTGATGTCATCCTTCTGCCAAGAGGCTCGACTGCCCTTGACATGGCATACAAGGTGCACTCTGATATCGGCGACAAGTTCATCGGCGCCATTGATGCCAAGACAAAAAGGCGTGTGTCAGCAGACTATGTTCTTGAGAACGGGGACATTTTGTCTATACAAAGTAGAAAATAGTCATCTTGCATTTCTAATAATGCTCTCAGAAGTATGCTTTCTGAATTTTTTCTTCATTCCCCATCTTTCAAAAAAGGCTTTGGTGTATTCTTCCAATTCAGGAGCTCTTAGTTCTCTTTTGTCCGAAACGATGTCGGCACCTAGTTGATATGAAGTTAACAATGTAAACAAATCAGGTTTGTGAAGAAATTTGTCTCGTAAAATCTCGTATTTTTTGGAACGAAAATCTTTCTCTTCTATTTCGATAAAGTAAACTTTATCGTTTACAGATTTTTTCCATTCCTTTATTATTTTCAAATTATCCATTCTTCCTAGGTCCTCTAGAGAAGCATTAGTTATTGCAGGATATATGTTGTTATTTTTTAATTTTCCTTTTTCTAATGCATCAACAAGAAGAATCTTTTTACTGGCATCACCACCAAGTTTTAGCTCCCTATCATAATATCCAACAGAATCAGGATTTCTTTCGTTTTTTGGAAGTAGAATTGGTGTGAAAAGATCCTCATTGAAAACTATTATGTTTTGCACAGGTAGCTTTATTGTATCAACTTCCTTTCTTTCCTTTGAAAAGTTGTAAACATTTAGCAACATGTTGTAAATTATATTCAAAACTTTAAATGCTTAAAATAAAAGAAAAAAGAAAGGAAATTAAAAAAAATTCTAAGGCATGTAAAATCCGAAGCCTGTCGGTGCGGGTGAATTATATTCAACGCCATGATCACCCGCGCATGGATCGTTGTATACGTCTAATATTGTTGCAAACGAACCCCATAAAACAGGTCCGATTTCTACTCCATCTGCTGTATACCAGTAACCAGTGTTTACGTTGGCATCAGTGGGTGCTGCGACTATTTTTGTAAAATAGTTCCATGTACAAGTTTTTCCATCCATTTCATATTCACCAAATTGGTGATTTGTCTCCCACGCACCTGAACCGATATAGCTAGAATATCCATAATATCTATCCAACTTGCCATCATTATCACAGTCTTTGTTACTGAGCCATGCATCATTCCATTTCATTAATATTTGAATGTCTCTATAAGGCCAAGCCCAATGCGTTTCTGCTGCGGGATTTTCCTCTAGATAAATCTCATCTTCTCCTACATAAGGTGTGAATCCTGCACCGCCAGAATATACATTGAAATAAGATCCTTTGAACATGTGTCCCTGATAATTGTAACCATATGCGTCATATCCTATTGTCAAAGGTTCTCCTGCTAGATAATGACCTGTCGAGTATGTCAATATTTGATCTTGTATCGTGATGCAATCTTGTTTTGCAAACGCCATTGTCGCTATTAAAAATATAGGTAGTAATACTAGCAATTTTTTCATTTTAATACCTCCTTTTCTGATTAAATTCAAAGAAAACATTTTAACATATATTTGGTTTCTAGAAATAAATAGCTGATGTTTAAACATGTGAAAATTACGCAAAGTTTACACTAATAATAAAAATAAAGAGAAAAAGAAAAATCAAAAAAATCATTGGGACGTCAGAGATATGAAATCGTTCATGACGCTTATGCTGCAACCGAATTTCCAATGACCTTCCATGTTTCCATATTCTTCTGGATAGTTCTCGTTCAGCCATGTCAAGATGTCACTACATGTGCAACCTTTATAGTCGTATGAAAGCTGGGGTCCTTTTCCTTTGCCCTTTATTTCTCCTGTTACCCATGTCCAATCTTCGACCATCCATCTGTTTGTACCAAGTTCCATCAAGTCTTTCTGACTATCTAGACACATATCGCTACAATCGTTTATTCCGTCTTCGTCTAAATCGCTTATGGAAAATTCTCTTGTCAATCTTATGTCCGACTCTCCCAAATCTTCTTTTGGATTGAAAACGAAACAATAGTTTCCTGTTTCCCATCCAGAAACGTCAGTTTGCGCATGGAAGTTATATGTATATTCGCCATCGAATATCCAATCGAATGGGTTGTTGAAACCATCGACATTTCCAAACACGGTATTTGTACCTGCAGCACATGTTCCCTTTCTAATTGCCCATTGAACAGCATCATAGTCATCGTCTATTAGGTATGCGTCAAAGTCCACAGAACATTCTGAAACAGATTCTTCTATTTCTGGAGAAGTTATTTCTGCTGTCCTATCCGGAATATTTCGAACGCACTCGTATATGTCAACATTCAAACTACCCGAATTATCGCCATACTGATCATCTGTGAATATGAACTGCACGGGTCCTGATGTCAATGTCACATAATCATATTCGTATTCATGAGCATTTGGACCTTCATATGTTCCTATCCATGGAATGTTTACAAAGCCGTTGTCCCACATAGCGAGTGAATACTGGTCTCTCCATCCTTCGTATATTGAATCATGTCTCAACCAATAGCTTGAATCTGCAATATATCCGCCGGCAGATCCTTCAACACGCCAGAAACATGTTCCACTTGCATCAAATATGTACTGAACACCTTCTGTAAGTGAACTTGTCGTTGTAGATGTAGTGCTATCGCAAGGAACATCTAGTGTCTCAACAAACTGTGCCGAATATCCTTCAGGGCAACCGTCTGCCAAAGCGACTGTAGCCATTAGAAGCACTGGTATTATAGCTAATATTTTTTTATTCATTTTATCACTCCTTTTATTTTTTTAAGAAAAAATTTCTACTATTCATTACTCTTCTAAACTTTAAATCTTAATAGCATTCTCTTATAAGAGAATTTAGAAAAAAATTCTGTCTTCCCATCTAAACAATAAACAATGGGAAAAGAAAACCTTGAATGTTCGAAAGAGCAGCTGTCATTGACAGGTAAGAAAACTGAGGTGCGTTTGACTTGTCTTCTTCTGCCATAATCTCTATTTCAACACATCCCTGCGTTTGCAAAGGCATGTTATCTGTTGTTCCGCAAAGGTTCGCATCAGTGCACACCCTGTTCATCTCGCCGTCAACACATTCTCCCCACTCTGTGCATGTCCAGTCTTCCTCACATCTGACCTCGTTGGTCGTGTAACCAACAACTCCAATGCCGAATTCATCTGGATTTACCTGTGCGTATATGGTAGAGTTCTCTCCACACTTTACATAGCTTAGGTTGTACTTGTCCATTGCCTCAAGCTTTGCATCACAGTACGTCTCAGTGTCCACTCTTTCCATGGTCTTTTCCAAAGTCTCAAGCCTTACCTCGAGTTCCTTTATCTTATTGACCAAAATCCACACATCCTTGTCGCTTGCAAAGTAGCTATCCATTGAGCTTCCTATCTTCTTGTATCCGTCAGGAAGCGTTGGGTCCCTGCTAACAAGCCACTCTATGCCGCCTGCTATGAACCTCACCATGTCGTTTACCTGAACTCCTGTGTCAGATGACCATCTCTCTTCTTTCTCAGCTATGTATTTTTGCTGGCATATTGTCCATATGAGGTTTATGTGAGCCTCGTCATCGTATCCCAATGCCTTTACATAATCCACAAAGTCGAGAGGGGGAAGTTCGCCTATGTTTCCAAGATAGTTCTTGAGGAAGGGGTCCTCGCAAAGATCATAAACCGTGTTCATGCCTTCTGTTGTCACTATGGGGTTTCCCTCACCTGTCTGTATCTCGTCAAGTATCATGTCAGCAGGTCCGGAGCCTGTCATGGTTCCGTAGGCATCGAGCTGCATTTGTGCGATCATTGCCCTTGCTTCTGTATCGTCTGCATCAACTGTTATGTTTAGGTTTGCCTCACCGTTCACGCTTATGTTCATGTTAACCTGGTCTGCCAACGCAAGCGTAGATAACAGCATTATTCCCATTATTGTTGCTAATATAGTTTTTTTCATTAAATCACCCTAAAATCATATCAAAACCGAAATAAACATCATCGAACATGTCGTAAAAGTTTGCAGTAAATCCATATTCTGCAGTACCGTTTTCAACCCCTGCTTCCTGGCAATTCTCAACATCACCCACCTGCAACTCGCTTGTCAGATTGAAGCTGTCAGTTGATGATGCAAACAAAGAGCTGCTCATCTTGCTGCCGTCAGTCGGGGAGCAGTAAAGTCCAAGCTGGCTGCTGTAGTAAATCTGACCGCCGCTGTAATAGTACTCGTTGTAAAGTCCAGCATAGCCAGGAGCGCAAGCCCAAACAGTTCCGCCATATTCTGCTGAAAAATCATAGTCAGTTCCTACATAGGCTATCTGACCAAAGGAAACATGAGAAGTTCCTGTACCGTTTGCTAGCTGTATGCTAGCTGCTGCTCCAGGAACAACGTAAAACATGTATGATTCCGCAGTGCCTGTGCCGTTTAGGTGTGTATGATAGTAGCTCTGAATGGTCATATCACCTATCACATCGGTATAATATTGGTCTATGTCAACGCAACCCTCGGTGACATCTGCTGAATGATATGAAACCGAAAAGGGATTGTTTGTCATAAACAAATTGCCCTGGTATTCTCCTATTTCTCCGATCGCAGGGCAGCATTCGTTAGGACAGCAGCATGTGCCGCAGCAACCTGCGTTTATGTGGACGCTGTCTGTTATATCAGGATTTACTGACGAAGCTATCGTAACTTCCATTGAGAACTCTCCTACGCCTTCGTAATCTGTGCTAACAGAAGTTGCAAAGGCCATAGTGCTAAATAGAGTAAACATAATCAAGGTTGCTATCATTGTTGTTTTCATTTCATTACCTTTTGGTTGTAATTAATTACAAATCTTTAAATGCTTGTCGTCTTTTCCTGAAAACAAAAGGAAAAGAAAAAAAATCAAGGGTTTTCTATTAATCTGTCTGACACCAATCACATGTGGGTGTGTCGACTGAGTGTACTGTATGAATGTCGCATATGTTGTATGTGTTCAAACCAATTGACTTGTACACATTTATTGTGTCCTTGTATGCCAAATTGTCCACAAATGTACCCTCGCTTGCACCTACACTGACTACGTTTGTCACGTCGCCCAATGTTGCTTGTCTGAACACAGATCCATCGTTATCCCATGTTGCGTATGTGTCTACGTATGCATTTGAGAACATCCATGGAGTTACGCCGATTTGTGCATTCAAAACAACCTCTGTTGGTGACCTTCTGTTGTCTTCAATGTTTATGTTTTGCAAAACAGACATTTCTCCGAACATTGTAGATATATCTTCGATTATTACGTCATCTCCAGTGAGTGTATCACTATCGAATGGGCATTCCTCGACTATTGTCATGTCATTAAACCAAACATTCCATCCACTTCCTGTAAATGATGTGTCTATGCTTCCGTCGTTTGGCATAACGCAGTCAGGTCCAGAACAGCCTGTTGCGAAAACAGGTGTTGACAACATCATCAAACCAACTAATGCTGCGATTATTTTGCTATTCATTTTGTTTTCACCATATCATTTGGGTATTTTGCTTCCCTAGGAAAGCCTAAGCTTCGCGGTGAACCTCGGCTTGTTATAGCGCCCCTCCTCGGCGCTCTAACTTGTAGAAAGTTAAGCATAAACTAAATGAATGAAAAAAATTATTTAATCCCCACTGAGACAAATTACGCACAATGTTAGTACAGAATCAATACAAAACTATTACAGAACGCATGTTCTTTAAATAATTTATCGATTTTTGCTATACAAGAATAAGACAACTATCTTCTAAGGAAAGATGAGAATGTTATGCTAGGTATCTTGAAAACAGTCTTAGAAAAGTCGAAAGAAGGTTTTGTAAAGCTAAATGTAGGTACAGTGAACTTTGGCATTTGTATGTTAAATGTCGGTATCTCTATTTCAGGAACAGAGTTGCCACAATTGTCACAAACAGGACCATCTGGCATAACACATCTTGTATCGTTCTTTGTAATTATCTGAGTGCAACCATCCCATTCACAAGTTTGAGTGCACACATCAAATTCAGGTGTCTCATAAGAGTCTCCGTTAATGCAAGTAAAGATACTAGCACCTTCAGGCAAGCATCTGTCGCCCTGGTCGCCGACTTCACAGTCCTCTCCGCAGTTCACCTCTCCGTCTCCGCAATGGTCACAGTACAAGCAGTACTCGGAAGCATCACAAGACCATGCGTCATCAATGCATCCACAATCATCGCCACATGTTCCGTAGGAATCCCTTGAGCAGTATGTCATGTTCTCATAGTCACAATAGCCAGTGCTCTGCACGCAGTCCGAATCCTGATCACACTCAGCGCAGCACCTCTCTTCAAGGCTTGTGCCAATGCCGTCTGTCAAATCGCAGTCATGACATGTATAGCTTATCTCCGAGTCACCGACAGTACAAACATCGTTTTCATCATCACAAGAGCTTTCAAAAGCGCTCCTATAGTCCCATGTGAAAGGATTGTTGTCAGGATCATTGTTGCATGTAGCAATTCCTTCTATATTATTACCAGAACAGTCCCTTGGACTAAAAGCGCATGAATCCGAGTCATCATCACAGTATTCGTCAACAGTACAGAACAAATCATCCGAACAGTCAATAGCAGTTCCTGCCTGGCATCCTAGTGAAATGTCACAAGTTTCCTGGCCGTCACACCAAAGCCCGTTGTCACAATAGGAATCATCAGGGGTATTGATTATAACATCATTTGCCTCGTCACAAGAATCAATTGTGCAGTCAACTCCATCGTCAACATTCGGAGCTGTTCCGGAAACGCAAGCAGCATTTGAGCACGTCTCGTCTCCGTTGCACCATAGAGTGTCATCGCACTCTTGCACGGTAGTTGTTTCAACGCTGCATTCATAGTCAACGCATCTTCCCTCGTCATGCTTTACGGCAGTTCCAACACAATAATCTCTATCCTTGGAATCGCAATCAGAATCAGTCTGGCATTCCGTGCATCTTGCATCATTTTGGCTTATACTTGGAGATGTGCAAGAATTTACTGTACAAGAGCAGTCTCCAAGGCACGTGTTTTCAGCGTCAGAATAGTCATAATAATCCTTTCCATAACAGCCGTCCAAATAATCACAGTCAGTAACATCACAGTCATCATCAGAATCGCACTCTGCATCACACACATCCTTCACGCAGTATGTGCTGGTTGCAGGAGCGCTGCAGTCCGTATCACAATCAGTACAAGTACAGTCGCCTAGGCATGTATTTGGACATGAGTCTGAAACAGTTGTGCTGTCTTTTATTTTGTCTGAATCATACTCTGTCAAGACAAAGCCATCACAGTAATCGTCATATGTTTCTTCACAACTGCTGTCGTCGCATGCATGCGTTTCATCGCATTCGGCATTGCATTGCTCATAATCACAAGCACTTGTCACGGTGTCATCACCTGTTGTGCAGTGTCCAGTGTTTTCATCGTCATCAACACATATGCTTGTGAATGGATTTCTTGAATCCCATGTGTAATCGTTACCATCTGGTGTGTTAAAGCATGTGGCTATCTCGGATATGTCGTTCGAAATGCATGAAACAGCACTCCCGCTTTGACACACTCCAAAACCGTCACACTTCTCTTCGCCGTTGCAATATGAACCATCCAAGCAAAGCGTTCCCTGTGGCACAAAAGCATCATCAGGACAATCCGCACTAGAACCTGTGCACATTTCTGTCAAATCACAGTCTCCTGCCGAAACTCTACACACAGTCGAGCTTGATAAGAATGAATCAGTAGGACACGTCTGTCCCACAACCCCTGTACATGTTTCTGCTACATCGCAAATGCCTGCTGCTTGCCTGCATTCCGTATCTGACGAAGCAACATTGTCTTCTGGACAAGGCATGTCTTCTATTCCTGTACACATCTCGTCAGGATCACACAAATCACCAGAACCAGACCTGCAAACAGTCATATAAGGCATAATTGAATCAACGGGGCATGCTTCGCCTGCCACTCCTGTGCAGGTCTCGTCTGGATCGCACATGTCGCCCGAACCATAATTGCAAACCATTCCGGCTGGAGATATCTGATCTGCCGGACATGAAGCATCTGTTCCTGTGCAGGTCTCGTCTGGGTCGCACAAATCGCCTGAACCAGACCTGCAAACAGTTGAACTTGACATAAACGAATCTTCTGGACACAAAGCACTAGAGCCTGTGCATTGCTCAGGCATGTCGCAAACTCCCACAGAATCTCTGCATGTGTAAGAACTGGTTTCATAGTGGCATGTTGCATCGCAGCAGTCGCCAGAAACGTCTTCTCCTGGATCACAGTCTTCGCCTGTTTCAACTATGCCGTTACCACATACCTGAACAGGACATGCAGGATCGCCGTCACAATCAGGGTCGTCGCAATCCACAAGACCATCACAGTCATCATCTATATCGTTATCACATATCTCGTCTATGCCAGGAATTAATATGAAATTGACTTGTGCATCCCCTGATGATTCCGTCCCAGGAGGAGTTGAATGATAAAGCTTTACAGTAACGTCTGTTTGCTGACAAAGATACTCACCGCCATAAGTATGCGAAAGTAATCCGACATTGCAATTGTCTTCGCCGTCATCTGAATCACAGTCTGTCAAAACAAGTGTGCTAAAGTTGCCAAAGAATTCCTGGGTCTGCTGTGTTTCTCCTGCCTCTGTTCTATTAATATTAACAATATCAACAACAGTACCATCTCCCCAGTTTATTTGAACATTGTACTGTTCTATGTTTCCCTGTGGTGCAGAGACATGCCAAATACCTGTTATATCAACAGGGTTTATGACATTGGAACCAGGAACAGGTTGCTCAACATCTATGCTATAAACAGCCTGACCTGCAAAAACAATTGTTGAAATAATAATTGTTGATACAAAAAACACGGATAAAACAAAAGCTATAGAACTTGCTTTCATATTCTATTATTGTTTTAAAAAGAATTTATGCCTATCTGACATTACGGACGATTTACTAACTGCAGAATCTCAAACTCTTGTCAATGTTTGTTATCTGTGCCAGTTCCTTTTCAGAAAAAAAGTGGGCGCGAACGCTCTTGTAGCACTCCGATATCCAATGCGGATGCTTCAAATTAAGGCCCCATATGCTCCTTCTGGTCTTGGTGCCGTATTCCTGGAACTTTTTCACCTCGACCAGCTTCCAGTCCTCGAGCTTCTCGAGATGGTGTATTGCAACAGACTGCCTAATGCCAAGCTTGAAGCAAATCTCCTCGACCTTCAAGGAATGCATGGTCTGTGGCGTGTTTATCATGAGATGGAGAATTCCGGCGCGCGTCTGGTTGGAACAGATGTCCCCGATCTCGGGCATGAACCTTGTTATTATGTCTACGTCGTTTCTCTCGTCTATGGGTTCCATAAGCCTGAGGGCTATCTTGTTCATAGGCTTCTATTGAACAGAAAGCAATAAATACTTAATCACTGACCCGTAGGAAATAAACCTATATAAGCCGGCTAGAAAAATCTATTCACATGAGGATACTTGCAATAGCATTGATTTTCTTGCTTACATCGTCCCCTGTTCTGGCAGCCAACATAACTGTCGGCAATCTGACCATAATGGTCCCGAAAATAACCATAAGGATAAACGAGCTTCCTGAAATGAACGAAACGCCGAGAATAGACATAATGAAACTCATGGAAAGAACAGGCGTCTCAAAAATCATAGACCGTCAAATGGAGCTTGTATACAAGACACTTAACGATGCTATAAAGATAAGCATTGACAAGAGCCTTGAAAAGATTCCCGAACTTGTCAGAGTTATGCTCAGCAACCAGTCCTCTATTCACGTTTGAATTCCCTTGTTCCCCACTTGAAATCCTTGTTTAGGACCACCTTTATCACAACCTCTGTCCTGATAAGGAAAAGGAATGTCAGATAGAAGGGAAACAGCAAGAATGCGTCTGCTTCTAGTTTTTTTACAGCAATAGCATACAATATAGATATGCCAGAGCAGAACAAAAGGAAGAATATAACAAAATTCACCATGAGGTTGGCAGGATTTGTTGCAAAGTATATCATAAGGCCGAACAACGCGATAGTCGCCAAAGTAAAGAAGAACGAGGCAAAGCACATCACCACATTGAACATGTAAAACGGGTTCTTTTTCCAAACATCCGTGTTTGAAAGCGACTCCTTTAGAATTCCACCGAACCACCTGAGCCTTTGCTTTCTTAGCTGCCCTATTGTTGTGGGCGAGTATGAATACACAACAGCGTCAGTGGGCTCTATTCTCTGCTCTTTCATGTTCATCTCGATGCCTATCTTAAAGTCCTCGACAATGCTGTACTTGTCGAACTTTATGTTCTGAACAATGTTCTTCTTGGTAAAGTACAAAGGACCCGGTATTGATATTACATTAGTGTAAACAGATTGCACTGTCCTTATTATCTTCTGGTCAAAGTCGTACTCCATCTTCTGGAGCCTTGTTAGAAGCGTGTTCTGGGCAGGCACGACATGCCCGACAACGCATGAAGCCCCGCTTTTGCGCATTGTTCTTATTACCTTTCTTGGAGTCTTGCCGTCCATGTAGGAGTCGGAATCAGAAAGCAGCACATAGTCACCCTTGGCATGCATAATGCCCGTGTTTAGGGCCTGCGCCTTTCCCATGTTGGTGGTGTGGGGAATAAGCCTGATATCGAGGTTTCCCTTGTAGTTTTTTATGAAATTCTCGATTTCCTGTTTGGAATTGTCTATTGAGCCGTCGTCAACAACTATTATCTCCTTGATGTCCTTGTAATTTCTCTCAAAGGCTCTGACGTTCTTTTTCAGTGTCTCGGCTATGACGCCCTCCTCGTTGTATACAGGAATTATAATGCTTGAAACATCGCTCATTTCAGCCATCTCCTCAAATAGTAGCTTAGGAAATAGAACAAATATATCGGAAGCAGGAGCATCATGCCAAGAGCTATCATGGACTTGTTGAAAAACAGGTAGCTCTTGTCAGACTCGTAAAGCCTTGGCACAACAGGGATTATCCCAAGCACAAGAGTGCAGTTATTCTTGCCGCAGAATGTTATCAGGGTGTATATCCTGTTTATCTGCAAGTCGACATCAACAATGTCCGTATTTATGTCGTCCACCCTGAGATAGTCTATTTGCCTTCCCTCTGATATCATGGCAAGCCATTCAGGAGTTATGGGGTCTTGTATGTGTATTGACATGGTCATTTTGTTATCAAAAGAGCATGCTCCATAGTCCATTCTCTCCTTTTCATAGTATATGCCCTCTGTTTTCATGGGTATGTAGAAAAGGTCGGCTGGCAGGGGGTATTCTGGCGGATCCTCATATGGCGGCACAAAAAAGCTTATGTCAAAGCCGTACTCGTTCTCAAGCAGATTAAAGCCGTATAACACCTGCAAAAGGCTCTCGTTTCTCTTGTGCATGTAGCCGTGCTGAGCTAACTCAACAAAAGAAAGCCTGTTTATGTCAAGCAGTTTGTCAACAAGCGTGTCTGGGATTTTCTCGTCATAGTTCATGGGGAAAACCACGAATTCCGGGAAATTGACCAGTGCTTGGGCTATTGTTGCCGATATCAGTATCGATAATGCTAATATAACTAAAAATTTGATTTTCTTTGACATGCTATCACTATTAGCATAGAAAGCTTTTTATCCTTGAATAGTAGTACTAACCGACCACTACTACTGGAACAGGTGCAGATTTTCTTTTTAGCATGAAGAAAGTAAAAAGAACTGCTACAACTCCCACAGAAACGGCTACTAGAACCATGTCAGACGGCATCATGAAAAAGAAGCCCAAAGACCCTCCGGCAGATGCTTTTTCGTTTTCTCCAGCTGTACAAGGCTGACTTGTAAATGGCTCCCTGCTGTTGGTGCCACATGAATTCTGGTCCTCGCAGACTCTGGTCTGGATGCCGTTGTCACACGTACTCCAATCAGAACATGTCCACCTTTCCTGGCAACCTGTTTCTAAAGATGTGGTCGTTGTTCCCGAAGTCGAAGTTTCTGTAGTATCGGTTGTGGTTCCAGAAGTAGGAACAGCGCCGCCACCCCCGCCTGTGGCAGTAGTCGTGGTAGAGGATAAGGTAACAGAAAGGTCAAGTTCAGTCACATCACCGTTATAAAAATACTCTATTTGACCAGTATTAACTCCGGCAACAAAGAATAATATCTCATCACCTGATCTTGAACTGCTGTCGTCATCAATATAGAAATTATATTCCCCCCCTACAGTTGTTGTACTGGCAACTTCTGTATTTCCTATTCTGGCAGCAACGATTGTGCCATCAGGAGCAGGACTGCCGTTTACAGTAACTGATCCGTAAAAAGCATGAGGAGTTCCCAAAACAGCAAAAGCTATATTGGAAAGCATCAAAAATGAACAAATTGTTATTGACAAAAGTTTTAGATTCATCTCATTACCTCTGATTAATTAAATGCAAAAAAATAAAAGGTTGATGGTGGGACTAGTTAAGACCCGTCCACACACATTCAAAGTCTGTGTTCCATATACATGTAGTTGCTGGCGCGTATGTGCCGTCTTCTCTCATGAACAACCAGTAACCGCGTCCTGCATACATCCTATCCTGTGCTTGGCATTCACTTTCTTGTATGCATGCATTAATTCCAAGCCAGTCTGTATTGTGGTTACCGCAGTTCACATAGCTCCAAAGCGAACTCCACTCTGGATAGCCCTCCTGGGTATCAACTAGTGTGTTAAGAGCACAGTATGCCTGGTCACCGTACAAGTATTTGTCCCAGCTATGACCATACTCTTCTCCACACATAAAGTCAAAGTCACTCCAGTCATACTCGTCCCAATTGGTTCCATAGTAACCTACCAGGTTCCAACCTTCCTGCAATTCTCTGCTTGGAGGCGTTGTTGCTGCGCTGAATAGGCTTCCGCCCATAACAAGCCACAGAGGCTGTTCGTTTTCTTGCTTGTAGAACGAACACATAGGTCTAAGTATCATGTCGTCCTCTTCTTCACAACCATTGGGTTTGTCTGTTACAAGCACCCAATATCCCCATCCAGGCCTTATTGAATCAAGTGTTGATTCTGCAACACCTGGTTTCCACCAGCACCATTCTTCATCACATATGCCGTCGTCTGGGTCGTATGTCCAAACCGAATCTACCAAGTCTCCCAACTCTACTCCCTCCATGTCATCTATGGAAACTCCGTCCCATTGCAACTTGCTAAACACCGAATCAGGGCTGTCGTCAAGTAAGACAAATGGCACTGAAACAAGGTTCCATTTCTTGTATAGAGGCACTTCGAATTTTGTTCCTTCTACCTTGAACTTTTCTTCGTCTATTGGTCCTTCGTTTCCTAGTGCATCTACACAATAGTACTTTAGGTTGTGTTCTGTATCTTCCTTAAAGTAAAAATCTGTTATCTCTTGGTCTGCACAACAATAACCTGTTTCTTCATTGTATTCGAACATGTTAAAGTCTCCACAACCATTTATTCCAAACAAACAGATAGGTCCGCCCTTGTCTGGTATTGTTCTTCCACAGTATCTTTCTGTCTCGTCACATCCATCCACGTCTATCTTAAAGCAGACGCTCTCATGGTCTACTGGATGCGGCTGTGGGTCTGTACATTCCATTGATATAGGAGTCAGGGTTGTTACTTCCCAACATTCTATTTCTCCCTCTTCTCCTGTCCAGCAGTTTGCCGTCTCTTCTGGATACCAGTAGCTCTCTGGATCTCCGTTTTGACCAGGTGTCCATATGTCCTTTGGCTCTCCAACTATCTTTGTTGGCTCTGGTGGCTGATTATCAACCATAACATACTGTACATTAAGTCCTTCCATATTGCCTAACAAATCAACTGCCATGTATTTTATGACATGACAACTATCGTCTGGAATATTGAATTCGACTATATCATCTGCAACAAAATTCCAGCTGCTTGTATCCTGCATTACGTAAAATCTTGTCCAGTCAAAGTCCCAGTCACGCTCTCCGCCAAATATTGAACGCACTTCAACAAACTCACTTGCTGGTATAATCATTTCTGTAACATCGTTTGTCAAACAAACATATGGATACATGTCTGTTACATCGGGATGATAATTTTCATCCACTTGTATCTGACTTGGGTCTCCTCCGTCTGTCATGTATTCAAAACATGCCAAATATTTGTTCGGGTTTACAAACTGTAATGTCACTTCGCCCAAACCTGCACTGACCAAGTTCACATGAGGTCCTATAACTCCTGGTCTGTAGACGTTTTCCCCGTTCTTGTTATCTTCATTGGTCGAAGGGAACACGTAATTTCCAGACGATGGTAGATACTGGTATTCGTCTGTCTTTGAATTCTCTGGATGTGCTTCGCACATTTCATCAGAAACCCATTCGTATGTGTAATAGATACCATCGACACCAACCTTTTCATCTTCTGAAGTCAGTGTTATTGGCGTAGCTGAAGTAATCCATCTATAATCACCGTCAACAACAGTCGGATCTCCGTATGTTTTTGTTGTCTCTGGCGGGGTCTCATCCACTTCGAATGTTTCCACATCATGGAAAGCTGTATTACCAATAGCATCTACACATTCTATTGTAAGAATGTGCTCACAGTCACCTGACATTGGTATTGTGATATCGTCATTGAAATCGCCAAAGTCTACAATCTCGTTTTGATATTTCACCTCATAAGTACATTCGATTGGCAACAAGCATCCGTTTGCTTGAGGCTCGCTGAATGTTATTTCTACGACATTTCCGGATTTGACATAACATTCGTCGTCGCTTGGCTCTGTGCCAGGCAGGCAGTCTCCTATATACACAGCATCGTCGGCCATTTCCTTTGAAACCTCGGGCACTGCATAGACCTTGTAGTATTGTATTTTCGGCTCGCTTTCTTTTCCAACAGCATCTCTACAATAGTATTCCAAGTCATGCAAAGAATATTCCTCTGCATTGAAATTGAAAACAAAAGGTGTTTGTGGTGTAGAATCAATGCAACACCAGTCTCCTTCCATCGTTCCACTATACTTGGCACAATAAACATCTGTATTGTATCCGTCTTGTTCCATGTCGTACGAAACCTTAAAGCATACTTCCTCGTCTCCGGACGGGTGTGGTTCTGGATCTCTACAAGTAAATGTTATGTCCGTCTCATCTGTTACCCAGAAATTGTTTGTTTGTGGACCCAAAGCTGTGTTTACAGCTGTCCATCTTGACCAGTCTTCTGGATAGTTTTGTTGTGCCGAAGATGAACCGGGGAATCCGTCACATCCTGGACATGTTGCTTCTACATTTATTGCCCAATAATAAGGGCATGGTAGAGATTCAATAGGAATCTCTATCTCATAGTACTCCGAATTAGGACTTCCTGTTACAGTCATTCCATCTGGAAGAACATTCGTAGCAGCACCCCAACTTCCATCATAAGGCTTGTATCCTGCAAACCAATTGCCCCCATCTTGCATCATACCTATATTGAATAGAGGAACTGATTCACTGGCTATCATAACCTGAGCTCCTGTAGCCGTATGACCTTCCATATCTGTTTCGTCAAAATCAACAACCCACTTTACTTTAGTACCGTCGGATGACTTTGTTACTGTAACTCCAAACACATCATTGGACAAATCGGCCTCTGTTAATACTTCAGGCTCTTCTGTCATGTCACAAAATTGTAGTTTTGGATCGCCCACTTCTTTTGATAATTCTGGCGGTGTCTTGTCAACAAAGAAGCAGTTGTACTGCATGTCTTCAACATTTCCTAGCTCATCGATACTAAAGTAATAAAGTACGTGGCATGATTCCTGGTCTTTTGTTATTGGGGTTCCGTCGTATAGTTTCCATGATGAATCTACATTACAATTTCCATATACATAAGATTCAACACACCTCTCCCAATTGTCATATCCATCGGCTTCCCATCTTTGACAGTCCAAACCGTCGCAACCTTCCACAACGTTATCGTTGCAATGTTCCTGCGCTTCGTTTATGCATTCTACACCACTCTCATATGGTGTTGTAGTTCCCAAATATGCTCCATTACAATACATATCTGGCTGATAACAATAGTCATAACCGTGAGGACCGTCATTATTTATTGTCCTCAAAACTTCTTCTGTATAAACTACATTCTTGTACCATGTCTTGTCCGTACCGATTGCGCATATATCTCCGCCGTCAGGATTTGTAAATGTTATTTCATTCACAGTATCGATATATTCTGCACCGTCTCTAACATATTCATCCGGCTCTATGTCTTTTGTTGTTGTAGGCGGAGTGTCATCCACTTTGAATGTTTCAACATCTTCAACACTGTTTCCAACAACGTCATAACAAGTTATTGTCAAAATATGTTCAGAATCCTCATCAAAGACAATGTCCCATCCTTCAACGCATGTATTTGCGGTTTCGTTACCGCTGTCTTCTGGGACACCGTCAACAGTATAGTCCCATTCACAATAAGCAAGACCCAAGTTACATTCGTCGTTGCAGCTAGAATCGGTTGCAGTGACATGTATTGTTCCTTGCGTCATCCAGCAAACATCTCCCTCTTCCTGTAGTCCGGGAGGGCAAACACCATCTCTTTCATCAAATGTACCAGAAGTTATCTGTTTTTCTATTACAGGCGGTGTACAATCTACATTTAACACCTTGTCATGATTCTCTTCTTCTCCCTGACCGCTACCAGTAACAATTGCTTGATTATCCAAGGTTGTTACCCTAAAAGTGCTTTGACAATTGTCTTGGTCTATAACCGCATCAAAAGTAAAGTCTAATTCCTCCCCATAATCAATCACGCCACCAATGTATGGGTCAGTTGTATATTCACAATATGAACCAAATTGGAGACCGCCTCCAACCAATGTCCATCCAGAAGGAGCAGGGCCACATGTTAACGAAACGATGTTAGTCATTGCCTTGTATATTTTTACATTATAAATTCCATAACCACCATTACCGACATTTTCTACATTAACATTGAATGTACTGGGCAAATCACTACAGCTTGCTTTATTTGGTGTGATGGTAACTAAAGCGTCATGAGCAGCCAAAACAGGCATCATATAGCTCACGCTAGCAACTATGAAAGCGAGTGTGAGTACGACCATGGCGCCGATAGCGACACCAGAACTACCTTTTAACCTATTACCGAATAACTTCATTTACTCACCTCTCACAGAATTTTTTTGTTGTATTTTTAGAAAACACACAACATTAATGGTACTTGAAACTATATATTCTTTTTTGACATTACGCAAAAACTACACATGTCTATTTCTTGTCGTATTATCTCAAAACAAGCTTAAATCTTTTTGCTCTAAATAAATAGACAGTGGTAATTTGCACCCAATACAGATACGTTTAACAAGAGAATTGATCCAAAAAATAGATGTCCTGATAGACAACGGCATATATCCCAACAGGTCCGAGGCAGTAAGAGACGCTGTCAGAAGGCTTGAGATGTTGTGTTGATTTTTTTCTAATGATTTCTAAGAAATTTTAATAAAAATAAAAAGAAAGGGAATGGTTTTTCAATCATAGTAGAACTGGCTTAGGTCTTCTGCCATGGTGTCTTGCATTTCCTCGTTATAGTCCATTTGTTCTGTGTCCATAGCCTCAAGCTCGTCGCTTAGCATGTCGGTGTACAAATCTTCCAAAACATACTCCTCGTCGACTGTTGTCTGCTCGACCTGCACACTGTCCTCTACGGTGACCTCCTGCTCGTTGCCGCCAGTGTCTCGACTAACGGGAATTGGCAGCATGAGTATTGCCACAGCTGCTATTACAATCAAAATGGCTGCTGCAATTATTGTCATTCTCATGCAATCACCTAGGGTAAGCGAACGTTACAAAAGTGTACACGATATCGCTTAATGTCAGTGTTCCTGCCCACACATTCGGCTCGTTCGCATCGCTTGTGCTGGCTTTTCTTGTTATCGAAAGCTCTCCGACCTTCTCTGCATTGGTTTCGCATTCCTCTGCTGAAAGCTCTGCCTCGTCGCATGCAACATAGTCCGGCAATTCGCTAATGTCTGCTGTTACTGCTGATTCGGAAACAATTATGCTTGTTAGGGCATAGTCTGTTTTAGATATCCTTATCCTGCCTTTCTTTACAGTGGCCGTCTCAGAACCAAGGGCCTCTCTTACCCTTTCCCGAACAGCGTCCCAGTCGGTCTCGTCATTATGCTTGGCTTCCATAACCATCTGGTTTACCTGGGCTCTGTCAATTATCTTGACATTGCTTATGTACCACTTGGCTGTTATGTAGTTATCTTCCGTAAAGCCTATGCCGTAGCCGTGGTTTGCTGTTGAGAAATAGTTTCTTAGGGTCTGCTTGAACTGGTTCTTCTGCGCAGCAGTTATCCTGCCAGGAGAAGCTGATATTTTTTTTGCTGTAGCCGTTGCCGTAACACCGACCTGCTCTTGCGCTGCAAGGACAGTCACTGTGCTTAGCATAAGAAACAGCATTGTCATTACAATTAGTTTTTTCATATTTTCACCTAGATTATATTTTAATGCCCCGTATTAATAATATGTTCAATCCAGTGGAGCTAGCCAAGGAAACCGAAAGCATTGTGTGCAGAAACTCTGACAAAAAGTTCTACAGTTTCGAACCATCCAAGTCATACGGCGGCATAGCAACAGCTGACTGCGTCGGGTGCTGCCTTAGGTGCGCTTTCTGCAAGTCCTGGAAAACAGTAGAAAAGCCGGAAGATTGTGGCGAGTTCTGCAAGCCAAAGGACGTTGCAGACCAGCTAATCAAGATGGCCAGGGAAAACAGCTTCAAGCAGGTTAGGCTTTCAGGCAACGAGCCAACTCTTGGATGGCAGCATCTTCTCAAGGTTCTAAAGTATCTAAAAGATTCAAAGCTTGATGTCATAATAGAAACAAACGGCATAATACTCGGGTGCGACCTTAGCTATGCAAGGGAGCTTGCGGAATTCAAGGACATTGTGCGCGTCAGGGTCAGCATAAAGGGAGCAACCCCTTCAGAGTTTTCCAAGCTCACCGGCGCTGAGCCTAGGTTTTTTGAGTACCAAATAGAAGCCCTAAAGAACCTAAAGCAGGCGGGCGTGCCCGCATATCCGGCTGTCATGGTGTCATTTTCCAACCAGGACTCTTTGGAGAATCTAAGAAACCGCTTGGAAACAATCGACCCTAGTTTCTTTGACTTTGAGGAGGAGGAACTAGAGATTTCCGAGGGAGTTAGGGAAAGGCTTGAAAAAGTAGGCGTTGTTTTCAAGAAAGCGTAAGACAATTCATTTGACAAAATGCTTAATCTTGATAAAATCGGAAAGTGTTCTTTGCATTATAGTCTTTCTCAGCAAAGTGCTTTTCTCCACCCACGTTTTCATGGGTATGGAAAGTTTCTTGGAAAGATAGTCCAATGAAGCATTCATTGAAGCAAATATTTCTGGCACTTTGCAAACGGCACTTCTTATGCTCTCGCGCGTGTGCCAAACGCCAACAGGTATGTCGTATCCAGGGTGAACCTCCCTAAAAACAATAACAGTTGCCTGCCTTCTTTCTTGGGCAAGCTGTTCTGTTGCGCCAAGCCTTGTCGCAAAGTAGCAGCCCGCAGTGTCAGGATAGCCCCTAAGGCCTTTGAAATTTTCATGCCCAGAAGATATGTCCAATGTTTGAGAAGGGTTCCATGAAGACTTGGGGTACCACGCCTCCATTTGCTCATAGCCCCATTCACTCGGTATCATTAAAACAAACCATCGATTGTCCAAAGCCTCATGCTCGTATATTCTGTATTCGTTTATCAAAGGAAAGTTTCTTATCTGCTCAATAAGTTTCTTGGATACCATATCGTCCACTGCTGTTATGCTCCACCTGGTTGGCACGAATTTTCTTTTTTTGCCTATGCCGAAAGCCCCGACAGAAAGCGCCTTTTGCAGCTTGGATATCAAAACACCGTTCTTGTATAGGTCCAAAACTGCGGGAACCGTTTTCAAGTCGGTGTCGTAGAATGCCTTCTCAATCCTGTTATTGAAGGGCTTGTTCTCAACATCCAGATTAACAACCGAGGCCGAAGGGCCGAAAGGGTGCATCTCGTTGCTTATGCCCACCTTGCCAGAGGGCTTGTTCTTGAACTCTATTTCTGTTGCAGGCGACTCTTCGCAAAGGGCAATCTCTCTTGTCCTTTCTATTATCTTGCCGCTAAAGTCCTCCACATTTGTTAGGAACTTGCCGCGTATCAGCTTGAAGCGAAAGTCGAGTATGTCGTCTAGGGATTTTTCTGACCACAATTCAGGCGTGTCCATGAAATTGGTGTCCCCGTGCAGCTGGGGCACCATGGGCCCCACGAATACCTTGGGATAGTTGTAGCTTCCCACGAAAACGGATGGAGGAGACGAGCCCTCGAGACGAGTTGAAACCTTGGGCTTGTTTTGCTCATATACCTTTGAAACTATGGGGCATCTTTGCTTGCCGCACCAAAGCCTTCCCTTGCATCTGGCGCAAAGATTGCTATTAGAAGAAATCATCATACAAAAAATTAATCCCTGAATTATTTATTGCTTAGAAAAGTCTTGGCTTGATTCGCGTTTCAAAGGGTTTGCAATTTGAAAGACACAATTCGCAACAAGCAGAAACCTGTTCCCATTGATCAGGAGTATATTCAAGACCTTTTTCATAAGACCTTCGCGTGTATACAATAAAATCAACTAAAAAAATTGTTATTTTTAGAAATTTAAATTTTGCCATATTGAACTAGACAAAAACAGCAGCTATCCACAAACCCACGAAATGCGTTATAGCTATGACAAGCAGTGCTATCAAAAGGTGCTCGCATATGACCTTCCATGCAGCTTCCTTTCTTTTTCTGGCTATGATAAAGCTAACAGCACCTATTAGCAAAAGTCCCCATGCAACGCTCATAATTAGCGCAGTTGTTATGTCAAAGAAAATAACAGGAACTGTGAACGTTAGGGCGAAAAAGAACTTGGACAAAAAAGTTGATATCGTGGATTCCCAAACTTCCCGCGTGTTTTGATTGACAGATTCCTGGCATATGTGGATTCCAAGAGCATCAGAAAAGGCGTCAGCAATGGCAATGGTAAGTATGCCCCCTATTACAACCATGGAAGAACCAGTGCTGCCATGCAACCCCACCATAAGGCCGAGCGTGGTTATTATTCCAGAAGTAAGGCCAAAGCTTAGACCAGTATTTACGGCCTTTTTCATAATAATAGCTTTGCAAAGCCGCCTTAAATAATTAAGAAAAAATTAATTGAAAATAAAAAATATTTTAAAAAAGTTTTTACCTTCGTCTTCTGCTTCTCTTTGGCTTGGTGATCTTCATCTCTTCTGCCTCAATCCAGACAAGTATCACGCCAATGAAAACCAGAAAAATCGGCACAACTCCCTTGATAACGGTCCAAAAAGCTCCCCATAGTCCAAGGCCGTTCCAGGAAATGGGCATTATTGCCCAAACGCCAATTATAACGAAAATCAATCCTATTAGTATTTTTCCTAGACCCATTGTTTCACCTACTGTCCTTATAGAGATAATGATATAAAAAACTTTCGAAAAAAAACGCTTTAAATTTACAATACCAAACAACCATAAGCTATAAAAACCTTTGACCTAATCTATTCTAGTAATAACTTGAAACCGAAAGGTGATGTGAGATGGGATATCAAAAATACATGAAGCAACTATGGAAAAGTCCACAGCAGAAAGAGATAATCAAGGAAAGACTTATTTCTTGGAGAAAGGAGCCTGTTATCCTAAAGCTGGAAAGGCCGACAAGGCTTGACAGGGCTCATGCTCTAGGCTACAAGGCCAAGCAGGGCTTTGTTGTTGCAAGAGTCAAGATAGGCAAGGGTTCTTCTAAAAGAGAAAAAATGTCCGGAGGCAGAAAGCCAATCCACGCAGGACAAACGCAAATGAACCCCAAGATGAACGCCCAGCACATTGCCGAAATGAGGGTCAACAAAAAGTTCCCAAACATGGAGGTTCTAAATTCCTACTATGTTGCAGAGGACGGCAAGAAAAAGTGGTTCGAGGTAATTCTAGTCGACCCGCAGCACCCGTGCATAAAGAAAGACAAGAAGCTAAACTGGGTGTGCGAGACAAAGGGCAGATCATATAGAGGTCTTACATCATCTGGCAAAAAGTCAAGGGCTCTAATGCGTGGCTTTGAGAGAAGAAACAAACCTGGCAAGAAGCAGTAATTTATTCTTTTAGGTACTAAAGTTTAGCATGAACAGCATAGTCAAGGATGTTTCTGCATTTGAACAACTAAAAGCATTGCCGCATTATGAAGCTCTTACAAGGTTTGACGACAGTGGAAAGACAAGATTCTTCAGAGCTGTATATAATGTTATGATAAAAAAAGGCGATTTTTCCCAACTGGGAAAGAACGAAAGCGAATTCGCCACATTTCTAGGAAAGGCAATAAACACAAGCGGTGTGATGGCATGTCTCGACGTTCTCCAAGGCACAAGAACATATTCATGGAGGCCTGGTTGCAGCCCAACAGACATAATAGAGGAAGCGAACAAAATCAGAAATGGCACGCATGAAGGCAACCCTGAAACTTTTTTGATGGAAAATCCAGAATACTACGATATTATCAGAGAATCATATGACATTAAATTCGATTAGCTTTCTTTTCTTACAATTTCGTCATTTTAGGTACTCGATGATTTAATGCCGAATTCTGATTTTTTAAAGGTATATCACAATATTCTATTAGCACTAAAGAGTGAAAACAATGAAGTTTTACGACCTGTACATAAAGACAAAGCTTTCCGACGGGGAAAACACGCTTGAGGAAATTGTAAGATTTGCGGAGAGATTGGGCTACAGCGGCATAGCAATATGCGATGATTATGAAAGCGATGAAAAGTTGGAAGAGATAAAAGCAAAAATAAAGGAAACAAAAACAGACTTGGAATTATACACAGGCGCTCTGATAAGCGCTGAAAACGTCTCAGACCTAAAGGACAAGATAACAAAGGTTAGAGACAAGGTAAACGTTGTGATTGTTTCAGGCGGCAAGTACCAGATAAATCGGGCCGCATGCGAAGACCCAAGAGTTGACGTGCTTGCGCATCCTGAACTAAACAGAATAGACAACGGTCTTGACGACATATGCATGCAGGCCGCAGCAAGAAACAATGTTGCCATCGAAATAAACTTCCGCCAGATACTTGATTCTTTTAGAAAGCAAAGGTCATACGTTCTAAACCACATAGGAAAGAACATGAACTTGGCAAACCATTTCAGAACACCTGTCATAATATGCTCGGGTGCAAAAAGCGTTTGGGACATGAGGGCGCCAAGAGAACTTGTGTCTATTGCCAATATTCTAGGCCTGGAACTAGGCAAGGCGTTTCTAGGAGTGACAACAGTTCCGCAGCAGATGGTTTCGGAAAACCAAAAGACAATGGAAGGCAAGAAAATAACAGAGGGAGTTGAGATAGTTGAATGATTTCATTGACGAGAAAAAGCCAAAGCCGCTGCCATCAACTTTGAGAAGCAGGAGAAGATACATTGCCTACCAGGTAATTTCAGAAGAGAAGGTTCTTCTTGCCGATATAACAAACACGATATGGCATTCTGTTCTAAACTTCCTCGGAGAGCACGGAACATCTGAAACAGACATGTGGATTGCAAGGGACACATACAACGAGGAAACTCAAACAGGCCTTATCAGGTGCTCGCATGACAGCGTTGAGAAGATAAGAGCTTCTCTAGCTCTCATACAAAGAATAGGGGATGCAAGAGTCGTGTTCAAGGTGCTTGGAATTTCAGGAACAATGAACGCAGCCAAGATGAAGTTCTTTGGCGAAACAAGGCTAACAGAATTCACCTGACAAGAAAAACCTTTATAAGGTTAGGAGTTGTAAAATATTTACATCTAAGGTGATATTATACAAGCTATACCAGAAATGATGGGTTACGACAGAGCAATAGTAACGTTTTCTCCGGACGGAAGATTGTTTCAGGTAGAATACGCTAGGGAAGCCGTTAAAAGAGGTACAACCTCTGTGGGTCTTGTGTTCGACAAGGGCATAGTCCTTGTGGGTTCAAAGCCTGTTATGGAACTAGCAGTGCCTGACGGCAGCGGAGAAAAGGTCTTCCAGATAGACGATCATCTCGGAGGAGCAATATCAGGATTTTTAGCTGACGGCAGAGTTCTAATCGACGCAAGCAGGGTAAAGGCTCAGGTCTACAAGCTTACGTACGACGAGCCAATGAACGTGCTGGGATCTGTCAAGGAGATATCAGACAGAATGCAGCTCTTCACCCAGTACGGCGGGGTCAGGCCTTATGGCGTGGCTTTCCTTATGGGAGGAATAGACGAGAACGGAGCGCAGCTTTTTGAAGTGGACCCGTCATCTGCATACTACGGATGGAAGGCGCACTCAATAGGAAGAGGCGCACCCGAGGCGTTGAAGCTTCTAAGAAAGAGCTGGAAGGAAAACCTAAAGCAGGAAGACGCGATAAAATTGGCAATACAGGCCCTAAGAGCCGGCGAAAAGAGCATAAAGATAACAGAAGTCGAGCTGGCTGTTGTCAACGAAGAGGGTTTCACAAAGTATCATGGTAGCGACGGAATCAAATTCATCAAAAAATACTGGTAATTAAATGGTTAACTTACAAAGGCGATTAAATGATTTCTGTAGACAAAGCTGTTATAGCTAAACTGGTAAAATCTGGAAACAAATTCGAGATGCTAGTTGATCCGGATAAATCCTTAGAAGTTAAGATGGGCAAGCAAATTCCACTAGACGACTTGATAGCTTCTGAGGAGGTTTTCGAGGATTCGAAAAAAGGCCTTAGGGCTTCAAGCGAAAACATCAACAAGGCGTTTGGCACAACAGATGTCAATACAATCGTCAACATCATAATAAAGGACGGCGAGGTCCAGCTCACAACAGAGCAAAGAAGGCAGATGGCAGAGGACAAGAAAAAGGCCATTGCATCCATAATTTCGAAAAGGGGCATAAACCCCCAGACAAATCTGCCCCACCCGATGGATAGGATACTAAGGGCAATGGACGAGGCAAAGGTCAAGATAGAATTGGACAAAAGAGTTGAGGAGCAAATAGAGACCACCATAAGCGCCTTGCAAAAGGTCATGCCCCTTAGAATAGAAAAGCTGCAGATTGCAGTTAAGATAACGCCCCAGTTCGCTGGCAAGGCCGGCAACATTATAAGAAGTTTTGGGACCCTATTAAAAGAAGAATGGGGCAAGGACGGCAGCCTAATTACGCTCATAGAAATACCTGCTGGCATACAGCAGGAGGTTTATGATAGATTAAACAACCTGACACATGGTCAGGTCGAGGTTAAAATAGTTAAAAAAGTAGGTGAATAAAATGAATGAAACAAAATCAGAGGTTTTGGTAAAAGAAAGGCAGCTTGTCATTCCAGGAGACACACTAGCTACTGGTTTGGACTTTCTGCCATCTTCAGGTAGCTTTAGGGCTAACAACGAGATAAAGTCTAAAATTTTAGGATTAGCAAAAGTAAAGGACAGGTTCGTGGGAGCAATACCGCTTTCAGGCGTTTACGCGCCAAAAGTGGGCGACGGCATAATAGGCTTCATAACCGACATGCAGACCACGATATGGATTGCCGACATAAACTCGCCATACGACGCGATACTGCCACTAAGCGAGGCTGTTGGCGAATATGTAGATTTAAACAAGACTGACATATCAGTGTACTATGACATAGGCGATATCGTTTACGCAAAGGTGCTAAACATATCAAAGTCAAAGAGAATCCAGCTGACAATGAACGACCACAGGGCAAGAAAGCTAATTGGCGGCAGGATAATGAGAATAACGCCTTCAAAGGTCCCAAGGGTCATTGGCAAGTCCGGCTCCATGATAGAGCTAATAAAGGAAAAGACAAAGTGCCAGATAATAGTGGGCCAGAACGGCGTGATATGGGTAAAGGGAGAAAACGAGGTACTGGCAGCAGACACAATACTCAAGATAGAAAAAGAGTCGCACGTGTCAGGCCTAACAGACAAGATATCAAAGTTTTTGGAGAAAGGTGATTAATATGGGCGGAGTAGGTAAACCGGAAAAAATGATAATAAACGGCAAGAGACTAGACGGCAGGGCTCTTGATGAGTTCAGGCCAATGGAAATAGAAGTGGGCTTGCTAAACAATGCCAACGGATCAGCAACCTTCAAGTTCGGAAACACTTATGCTCTGGCAGCAGTGCAAGGACCAAGGGAAGTGCATCCAAGGCACCAGGAAAACCCGCAAAAGACCATAATAAGATGCAGATATGCTATGGCACCTTTCTCGACAAAGGAAAGAATAAGGCCAGGAAGGAGCAGAAGGGCAACAGAAATTTCCATGGTAATAAACGAGGCACTGTCGAATGTGGTATTCTTCAACGAGTATCCCAAAACAGCAGTTGACGTTTTCATGGAAATTTTGCAGGCCGATGCTTCCACAAGATGCGCAGCTCTTAATGCAGCGTCGCTAGCCCTAGTTGATGCAGGCGTTCCAATGAGCAACATGGTAAGCTCATGCAGCGTCGGGAAGGTCGACGGCCAGATAGCCACAGACCTATACGGCATCGAGGACAACTTTGGCGATGTTGACATGGCAGTGGCCATGGTAGGCAACGAGGACAAGGTGGTCTTGTTGCAGATGGACGGCATAATAACCAAGGAAGAGATGGTTAAGATGCTAGGTATTGCCAAAGAAGGATGCGCAAAGATAAACGAGAAGCAAAAGCAGGCAATAAGAGAAAAATACAATACAGGTGATATGAATGCTGATGAGTGAAGACTATATAAGAAAAAGGGCTGATAGCGGCCTTAGGCTTGACGAAAGAAAGCTTGAAGAGTTCAGGCAGATAAGCGTTGAGACAGACGTTATCAAGAACGCCGAAGGCTCTGCAAGGGTCAAGATAGGCAAGACACATGTTCTTGCCGGCGTGAAGATGTCTGTTGGAGAACCATTCTCTGACACGCCAAACGAAGGCGTGCTAATAGTCAATGCAGAGTTCTCGCCAGTGGCTTCGCCGGAATTCGAGGCAGGCCCGCCAAGCGAGAGGTCAATAGAAGTGGCAAGGGTAACAGACCGTGGCGTAAGAGAAAGTAAGTGCATTGACGTTGAAAAATTGTGCATAACCCCTGGAGAAGCGGTATGGATGGTTAACGTTGACTTGCATATTCTTGACTATGATGGCAACCTGCAGGACGCAGCGGCTTTGGCGGCAATAGCAGCCCTCAAGGCAACAAATTTGCCAAAGTATGAGAATAAAAAGATTGTCATCGAAGAAAAGACAGGAAGTCTGCCAGTAAAAGACACGCCAATAGCAATAACAACAGTCAAGATAGGCAACACATTGCTTTTGGACACGAACGCAGAAGAAGAGCAGTGCATTGACGCCAGGATAACCATAACAACAATGGAGAACGGCAACATCTGCTCCATACAAAAGGGCGGCACAGGCTACTTTACTATCGACGAGATAGCAAAGGCGGCAGATTTATCAATTGCCAAGGGCAAAGAATTAAGAAAGATGATTAAATGACCAAAAAAGTAGGTAGTACAGGCAGGTACGGTCCAAGATACGGCACCAAGACCAAGAAGATAATAAAGAAGATGGAAGAGAAGCAGAAAACAAGGAAGACATGCCCGTACTGCGAAAGGGACGCCCTGAAAAGGGTATCAGCAGGAATATGGTACTGCAAGAAATGCAAGACCAAGTTCGCAGGTGCGGCCTACTTCCCAAAGAGTGAGTAAAATGTACAAATGTCTTAAATGCGGCGAAAAAGTCGACATGAAACAAATAAAAGAAAAGGTAAGATGTCCTTACTGCGGGTACAAGATAATAACAAAGGAAACCCCAAAAAACGTCGTGACTGTAAGCTCGGATTAGAATGAAAGCCAAGATAAAAATAGAGTGCGAAAATCCAAAACTAGTCGTCAAGGCAATAGAGCCTGACATGGACTCTGGAAGGTTTGAAGTTGAGCTTGAAGCTAACGATGAAAGGATTGAACTCAAAGTTGAGTCCAAGGACATTGCGGGCTTGCTTGCAGGAATAAACTCTTACATAAAGCTAATAAGAGCCGCGATAAATACGGAGGAGATTAAATGAGCGAACTTAAGATAACACCAGAAACGCAGCAGATTTTCATGGAGCTGCAGGCATACCAGCAGCAGATGCAAAACGTCATGATGCAAAAGGAAAGCCTGAATATCCAGAACATGGAAATAGACAAGGCACTTTCGGAGCTTGGCAAGGTAAAGGACGAGGACGTCTTCAAGGCAGTGGGCCCGATTCTGATAAAATCAGAAAAAGGCAAGCTGACAAAAGAGCTTGAGGAAAAGAAAGAGACAATCGACCTTAGGCTAAAGAGCCTTCACAAGCAGGAAACCAGGATGAAGGAAAGAATGGAAGAAAGTCAAAAGAAGTTGGAAGAGCTACTTGGGGCTTCCCAGTCAGCAGCTGCAGAGTAATTAGTTTAACCCAAGTTTTTTCTTCCATAACTTGGTTTCTTTTTCAACTTTGTCAGGCGTGACTGATTTTCTAACCAAACTATTTACTAGATCTTTTGTGGCTAGAGGAGCTTTACCATCGGGCAATTGTTCATACCATCTTTGAACATTAGCCGCAATAGACCAGCCACTCATAGAAGCAATGAAATGATTTTGTATATTATGGCCAAAACATTTTCTCTCAAAACCCATATCTCTCGCCTCAAAACAATAACCTTTTGTAACACCATCAGATTCGCAAAAACACTCATTGCCTTGTAATATGTTTATCCTATCAAGAACTTCCAAAAGTGGAAGAGGCACTATAGTATCCTTTTCAGAAAGTATGGCACCGCATCTTTCTGTTATCTTTATTGTATCTTTTGAATTATAATATTTTTCCATTAATCTTTCTTCCTCATCTTCAAAAGATCCGGAAAGAGGATTTGATTCATGATATCGCCTAACATGTGATTTAGAGAATTTGTCGAAAAAATCATATGAATATAAATAATCCTTTTTGATTTCTTTTACTTCTTCATTACCACATCTAATAGTACCGTCTAGAGCCCTTACCTTTATCTTATGATTTTCATTTCTTGGACAAACTGTTTCATTTATGTATGGAAGCTGAAATTCCTCTGTGAGTTCTCCGTGATAGAAATCTAAATTGTCTTTGTTTTGTTCCATCCAATTTTTTATGAATTCTGCCATTTCAAGAGTATTTGCTTCGTACAAAATAGAAGTTGGAGAACCCCATCTGCATTCATCTAAGCTTTGTCCTAAAGAAAGGCCTTTCATATTTTTGCCTTCCTTAAGATAATTAAATTGAGCTAATGGTCCTTTTTTCTTCACAATCTCAGGAAATTTAATTTTCTCTGGAATCTCTAGAAACATAGAAATAATATACATAGAAAGCAATTTAAACGGCCAAGACCTATTTTATTCTTAGTATGTTTAATACGGCAGCGTGTTTACTATGTTCGAGGAAGTTATCAATCTCATCCAACAGGTCGCTAGCGACAGAACAGTTCCAAGAAATATAAGAACAAAGTGCGAAGAGTCAATAGAAATTCTAAAGGATGATAAAGAGGACGTTGCCGTGAGGGTTAACACGGTTGTTTCTACCATGGACGAGGTCTCAAACGACCCAAACATACCAATGTATACCAGGACCCAGATTTGGAACATTGTCTCCATCATGGAGAGCATACAGAAATAGTTATTTATATTTCGAGATATAATTAGAATTATAATAATTTTGGAGGTAGATACGGATGGTTTTTGAAAAACTGTTCGGCAAAGGATTAAAAGAAATGAGCGAAGAAGAATTCATCGAGCTTGACACAAGCGAACTCAATCAGCCAAAAGACAAAGTAATTATAAGAGTTGACAAGATAGAGGATTTTGCAGATTCTGACAGGATACAAAAGCAGGTCAGGGACGGTTCAGTTGTTCTTGTCAAGATAAAGGCTTTGAGAAGCAAGGACGTATCGGAACTGAAAAGGGCCATAGACAAGCTTAGAAAGACTTGTGTAGCCATAAACGGGGACATTGCAGGCATTGATGAAGACTGGGTCGTTCTGACACCGTCTTTTGCCCATGTAGCAAGAATGTGATTGCTTTATTTTCAACTATTTTCTCCTCTTTTTTCTTTGGGAGATCAATTTCTAATTTTATTGAAATTAAATATTAATTTGTCGCCATTAAATAAGTTTGAATAAGGTTCTTTTAAGAATTGGAACTATTTCTTTTTCTTATACCAATCTGGTGTGCCATGACCTTCTGATCCTTCAGGGTCAGAATCTTCCGGCATGTCGTCCAAAGAATCATCCACACCATCATTGTCGTTATCGAAGTCTATAATATCTAGCATCCAATCATCATCAGTATTTTCAAACAAAGGCTTGCCCTCACCTTCCATGACGACTTTGCCGTCTATCTGGCAATCGGGAGCCCAGCTTTCGGCCTTTTGGTATATCCAGACGTTCATAGTGCCTACAGAACATCCGAATTTGTACTCTCCTGTATCAGTTCCAGGTTTGCAGTAAAGTATCTGCTCGCAGCTGCAACCATATGTTTCTTCAAGATTGGTATTCGATGAATCGAAATGATTTGGTTGCAAAGTCTTTTCTGCATACCAGAGACCTGTTCCAAAACATTTGTCATCATAACAATCATTTACTGTGTCACTGTCAGCATCTGTCTCCTGACCTGCAATGGTTTCGTCGACCTGACCGTCACAATTATTGTCTTTGAGATCACATAGTTCTTCGGCACCAACATACATTGTCGCATCGTTGTCATTACAGTCTCCTTCGCATTCTGTCATGCCGTCACTATCGTCATCTATCTCGTCTTCGGGAATAATACCATCACAATTATTATCCTTTCTATCGCAAAGTTCTGGGGCACCGGGATATGAAGTGATATCATAATCGTCACAATCCCCACAGTTTACCGAATAACCGTCTCCATCATTGTCCGCTTCTTCACTGTATATCGTACATTCATTATTCTCGCAGGAACAATCTCCAAGACAGTTATTGTCTACGTCTTCATAGTCCCTATAGATGTTGTCATAACAACCGTCGTTCTGGTCGCACTCTGTAGCTAAACAATGTTCGTCCATGTCACATTCAGCATTACAGACATTTTTCACACAATATGGTTCTGGTTCTTGTGCTGTACAATCAACCTCACAATCAGTGCAGAGGCATGTATCAAGGCAAGAATTACTACAAGATTCTTCAACCAAAAGACTGTCATAATCCATATTGGAATTCCAATCCTTTAGCTTCAAACCAATGCATTCGTCGTCATATATTTGGGAACACGTGCTATCCTCACAATCATGAGTCGCATCACATTCAGCCGAACATGTTTCAACATTGCATTCGTGTTCGTAAATGCAATCGTTAGATGTGCATGTAAACAATGCAGAACACTCGTTTGGAACGTCTTCAGCATAGTCCCAAGTAAAGGGATTTCCATCAGGAGTCAGTAAACAAGAATCCTGGCACTGTGTGTTAGGACAGTCACTATCCTGAGTCTCATCAAAGGAAGGTATGCCTGAAATATCGCATATGGCGCATGTGCCCGCGTCATTGCCGTAGGTTGAACAGTCTCCCCAAATACCGGCAGAGCATGTCGATGTTCCTATGCATGCACCCTCTCCACAAGACTCTACCAAGTCTTCATCAACAATGTAATTACAGTTATTGTCTCTATTATCGCAGGCCTCAACACCGCCAGGATAATTCAAAGGATCGTTATCATCGCAATCACATGCCGTTCCAGCTTTGTCACCGTCATTGTTCTCTTGGCTCGGATTGGGAACATATGGACAGTTGTCGCACGCATCCCCTAAGCCATCGTTTGATTCTCCGTTGATGGATATTTTTATGTCGTCAAAATATGCATACTGGCCAGCAATTCTAGAATAATCCCAGCCACCTATCCTTAGCTTGAAATTTTCTCCTAACGCAAGTGATGTTGTTGGTAGCTCTTTTATCTTTACACCATTCTCCCAGTATTCCATGCTTGTCTTTGTTATTATCATTTTGAATGCAGCGTATGTTCTTGGTATGGTTCTAGAGTCTTCGGTAGTTGTTGAAAGGAAGTATCTAATCCTAGAACCCCATGTAGCATAGCCCACACCATTTACACTGCTAGTATCGGAATCTATTAGCTGGAATAGCATCTCAGGTGTTGTAGCCGAGCTGCTGAACATCCATTTGCCTTCTACTGTAAGAGTTTCCCAGTCCTCAACGTGAATATTCTCAGAAACCAAGTAAATATGATATGTGGAACTGCTTCCCTGACCAAGAATATTGAACTTGCCTTCTTGATTAGTCTCCTGATATGTACTGTCCCCAACAATATCTGTTGTCCACTTGGTTGTGTTAAGCATATTATCATTAAAATCTTCCTCAAAAACCACAATATCAGATATGGTTTTAGAATCGCTGTCTATCTGATCTGGATTTACCACATAAACGCAGTTGTCGCACGCATCACCAACGCCGTCATTGTCGGTATCAGTTTGTTCAGGGTTATCTGTGTATGGGCAATTATCACAAGCATCTCCAAATTCGTCTCCGAGTTTGGCAACAGGTGGTGCTGAAATTCCGAATGAATAACCGATTGTTGAAGCAATAGTGGATAAATACGTGAAATGACCATCACCATCATTGCTGTAATACATTATTTGTCTATTACTGTACGTTGTTATAACAACGTCCTGGTCGCCGTCGTTGTCAAAATCATAGTTATCTATAGAACCATGATTATTGGTGTCAAAAACTTGCCATTGATATGTGAAACTTCCAGCACCATTGCCAGTCCACAAATCAAAATTACCACTACTTCCACCTATTGCAATTATATCTAGATTACCATCATTATTGAAATCAGCAAGAGTGACACCGTAAGGATCGTTGCTGTTTCCGAGAGTGTCAAACAAAGACACGGGCGAGGAAAAACTTCCTGTTCCGTCGCCATAGTAAGCATAGACAAGACCGCTGCCGTTGTCGCCGTAAACAAAATCCATGTTACCATCTTCGTTTATATCGCCAGCATCCTTTCCTCTACCATAATTGTTTGGAGCATCAGTTGTTATTGTGGAAGTTGTAAATCCACCCATACCATCACCAAGAAAAAGATAAATATCATCATTATTACCACCAACTATAAAGTCATAGTTGCCATCGTTATTGAAATCGGCTGCTGCCATGTCCATCTCATAACCACTCAAAGACGTAATAATGCTGCCGATTCTTGTTCCTGAAGAAAACACTCCTTTGCTTTCCTGGGCAACGAAATAGCACCAATTATCGTTATCGTTGCATGTCACAAAGTCATAGTCGCCGTCGTTGTCATAGTCTGCTACGGCACCTCCCCTCAAATTGCCGCCAAAAACGCCCAAATCAACAGAGGCTTCGAATGTTCCGTCGTTATTGGATTTGATAAGATAGCGATGGCCATTCTCGTCCCCCACTATAATAAAAGTGAAATCTAATGCACTGTTGTCAGAATTAGCCTGATCAGGATTATAAACATAAACGCAGTTGTCGCAGGCGTCCCCTAAGCCATCACTATCAACATCAATCTGATCATTATTAGAAATATCAGGACAGTTGTCGCACACATCCCCTAAACCATCACTATCATCATCTAGCTGATCCGGATTAATAACAAAGGGGCAGTTGTCAACATCAACACATACACCATCTCCATCACTATCTTCACAGTAAATCGTTATATTGACTGTGTCAGTAAGTGCTTCATCATCCATGAAGCTGTAAATCGTAAAGAAGCTGTATGATGATCCTTGCTGTCCTGTGGGCATGACGTTCCATGTTTGCTCGCAAATATCTCCAGTGTCCATGTCTTGCAGACAGGATATATCAGAACCAGACATAGGGTTCTGAGTTGTTGTGTAAAAGGGTTTTGCACTTTCGTCCATAGGCACGACACCCTTTATTTTAGAATAATCCATTCCCTCTCTGAACCATATGAACCATGTTCCATATGAAGGATAAACCGAACCGCATTTTTTCTCACCATCATCTTCTCCCCAGTCTGTTCCGTCCTGCTGATTAGAGTCCATTCCTCTATCATCAAAATCAACAGTAAAATCATAAGTGTCACCATTATAGTCTTCTCCTTCCAAATAACCATAATTCCACTGGTCACCTAAAACTCTGGTGTCTCCAGTTAGTATGTTCTTTCTGGCAGGCGCGGGCAGGGTCTGTCCAACACCGTTATTATCTTCGAAATAAACACCCTCGTCAGTTGAAGAGTTTGTTATCTCGTAATACCAGTTAATGTCGTAGAAAGCCAAATCAACAGCAAAATCAATATCAGTTCTGTCAACCTTGCACGAAAACCTTATGTCATCTTCCATTCCCAATGATAATGGTCTCATACCATCCCAAACACTTTCATGTGAAGAAGTTGGGTAAAGGGTTTCTAGATCAACATAATACGACCCTCCCTGATCGTTCAAAGTATTAAGGTATGTAGAGGCTACAAGTGTCCAGCCTCCACCATCAGTTTCCATATCACAGAAGACGTCGTAACCAGCAGACTCTGGACCTGATGGATATATAGTATAAACACCACTCTCCCTAACACCTCCATAATAAATGTACTTGCATGATAAAGGTTTATTTATAGGGTCTAGAATTGCAACCACATTGCTACATGGACCATTGTTACATTCAACTCTTGTAGTGAATGTAAAAGGCTCGTTCTGACTAACTGTCAAAGGCATTAATGGATTAATCAGGAAACCTAGCATTTTTTCGCATGCGTCGCCCAGACCATCGTTATCGCTGTCGGTCTGGATTGGATTGAAATCATTAATGCAGTTGTCGCAGGCGTCCCCTAAGCCATCACTATCAACATCAATCTGATCATTATTAGAAATATCAGGACAGTTGTCGCACACGTCGCCAAAACCGTCTTCATCGCTATCTAGCTGGTCTTCATTTGTCGCAAAAGGGCATATGTCACAAACGTCACCAAAGGAATCGCCATCTGAATTGGTCTGGTCTGGATTGAAGATATACACACAGTTATCAGAACCTATGCAACTTTCGTTGGTCCATCCTATTCTGCATATGCCGTCGCCGTCAAAGTCAGCGCCAAGCCAACCGTAGTCATCCACGAAAGGATAGTGATCCTGACCCACATTGAAGACATAGTAGCTGTCGCCTATGTGATCCCCGTCACTATCTATTCCGCTATAATCAGAAAAGTAGTTGCCTCCTGATGGATAGCCGTTATCAAAATAATTGCTATAACCACCGTAATTGTAAAGTTGAATGCGGTTTTCAATAAAGTTGTTGTGGTATACCCTGTTGTTATAGTACCTATATATGTAGATACCATAGTTGTTGTTTAGAATGATATCGTTGTTAACCATGAAATTGCCGTTACCATAGTATATGTAAATACCACGGTCCAAATTCTCGAAAATCACATTGTTTTCTATATTGCCATAATCCGCGTTGTAAGTACGGATGCCATATGTGAAGTTGCTTATCTTGCAGTTTCTCACGGTAGCATAATCTGCGTAATACATGTATATCCCGTTACCAGTTCTTGAGCCGGTTATGCTGTGACCGTTGCAGTCGAAAACTATGTTGTTGCTTTCTATCTGGACGCTTTCAGTAAGGTCCTGATTAAGTACGCATGTCTTTGTTGCATAGTCCCATGTACCCACAAGGTAACAGTCCCCACCATTTGTATTGTCCCTTATTATCTTTGTGGACGGTTTGTTCTGTAACCAAATGTGCGTTGGCGAACCTGAAACATTGAAAGATATTGTGCCCTTGACTTCTGTTTCGCATTTATCTTCGCATTCTTTTGCAACCGCTTTTAAAATCTGTTTGTTTTCATAGCTGTTGGTATAAACATAATAATCATGTCCAACTTCCAACCCCTCCAATACAATAGTTGCAAAGCCTTCAAAGTCCTCTATGTTGATATCGATCATGCCTATTTCCGGAGAAGAGGTGACTACGTCCATAGATATGTGTAAGGGCTCACTGCTCTCTAAAATTAGAAAGGGCGTTTCCGTCTCGAACAAAGTGCCGGTGCTTTCTATGCTTTCCGACATCACGATATCTTCTGCTTGTGTTGTATTTTCAGAAATGACATCATCTGCAAGAGTTATGATGGCTATAGAAGACAATAGCAAGACAAAAATCAAAAAAAACAAACTTTTTCTCATAACATTTAATGAACAGAAAACAATTTAAACGAATAATTATTCATAAATAGAAAAATATCCTATTAAAGGCAACTAATTGGAATTAAATATTGATCTAAACTGGTTAAAAACAATTCTAACACTTTATCTTCTGGAACAAAACTTTTCCGCGTTTTGTTTTTGTTCCCGTTTTTAGCAAGCCCCATTTCAAATCATCAAAACAAAATTTCTTTTCAAGACCCAATTGCTCTGTTATCTTCTCAGAAGTTTCGGGTATGAAGGGGTATAGAAGTATCGATGAAAATCTGATTGCTTCAAGTAAATTATACATCATATTGCCAAGTTTCTCCTTGTCTTTTATGGCCCATATCTCATTGTCATTGATGTACTTGTTTGCCTCGCCAAGGAAATAGAATATGTCGTTTAGAGCGACATTGAACTGGAAGTTGTCCAACGCTTTTCTTGTCTTTTCGACAGTTTCCAATGCCAGCTTTGACAAATTGTCATCTTCGCCTTTTTGTGGAACAAGACCATCAAAATTCTTTTCTGTTAAAACAATAACGCGATTAACAAGATTGCCCAGAGTGTCAGCAAGTTCCGAGTTGTGCCTGTTGACCAAAGCTTCCTCTGAAAAGTCGCCGTCCTCACCAAAGGGTATCTGCCTTAGGCAATAGTACCTTATGGGATCAGCACCGTATTTGTCAGCCAAAACCAAGGGCGATATCACATTACCAAGCGACTTTGATATCTTGTTGCCATTGAATGTCAAAAAGCCGTGTATGAAAACATTCTTTGGCATTTCGATTCCTACGGACTTTAGCATGGCAGGCCATATTATGGCGTGGAACCAGCCATTGTCCTTTCCCAGCAGATGAACATCGGCCGGCCAGAAAATCTTTTTGTCATCACTGTTTATAGCAGTGTAATAGTTAATCAAAGCATCAAACCAAACATAAATGACATGGCTCTTGTCAAGAGGAAACGGTATGCCCCAATCAAGAGAAGCCCTTGTTATGCAAAGGTCCTGAAGACCCTCTTTTACTCTGTTCACCATCTCATTCTTTCTCTCAACAGGCAGTATGAATTCCGGGTTTTTTTCGTAAAGCCCCAAAAGAAAATCCTGGTATTTGCTTAACCTGAAAAAATAAGCATCCTCGCTAACCTCTTCAAGAGGTTTTTTGTGAAACGGACATACTTTATCTGGCATTTCTGTTTCCGTATAGTATCTTTCGCAACCAACGCAATACCAGCCGGAATATTTGCCCTTGTATATGTCGCCGCTTTCCTCTATCTTTTTCACGAATTCCAAAACGGTTTTCTTGTGGTCTTCGTCTGTTGTCCTGATGAATCTGTCAAAATCCAAATTAAGCGCTTGCCAAGAAGTAACGAATTTCTGCGATATCTCGTCAACAAACTCCTTGGGTGTCTTATTGTTTTTCTGGGCAGATTCTGCTATCTTCTTGCCGTGCTCATCGGTTCCTGTAAGAAAGAAAACCTTTTTGCCCAAGACTTTGTTCCATCTGGCAAGAACATCGGCAACTATTTTCTGATAAGCATGACCTATATGCGGGGCTGCGTTAACATAGTCTATCGCCGTTGTAACGTAAAACTTGTTCATGTCTCTTACCCTATTGTAATAATTTTTTCAAGCTTCTTAAATCTTTAACCACCAAATCTGCGCCAGCTTTCTTAAGAGTTTTTTTATTGCCAAAACCCACTGTAACGCCTAAGGCAAAACAACCTGCAGCCTTTGCAGCTTGCATGTCAAAGGGATGGTCGCCAACAAAAATGCAATCTTTAGGCAAAACCCTTAGCTTTTTGCAAGCCTTGAAGATGGGCTCGGGATCGGGCTTTCTTTTCTTGACATTATCGAATCCTACCAAAACATCAAAGGGAAGCTTGTAGTATTTCAAAGTAACCCTGGACTGGTGATTGCGCTTTGTAGTGACTATTCCTATCTTTATCTTCTTTCTCTTAACAAGGACCATGACATCTCTGGCATAAGAAAAAGGCTTTATGTTTTTCACATCAGCATTGTAATTTCTCTTGTAATATTTCCGAAATTCATCGATGATGTCTTTTGTCTCTGGAATTATTTTAGGTATTATCTCTTTTAGGCTATAGCCCATTGCCCTTTCAAGCAGTTCCTTTTTGGTTGGAACCCTAACACAAAAATGCTTGGAAGTTAGCTGCAAATGCTTTATTATCCCGTCGAATGGAAGAATAGTACCGTCCAAGTCAAAAAGTATCGCCTTTGGTCTCATGTTAATTTGATTTATGGTTGTTGACATATAATCTTATGCAAAAAGTTACGCACCTGATATTCGCATTTTTCGTTCTGACCATATTCGGTTTTGTCCTAAACTTTCCAATTTACATGTCATTAGTTGCCTTTGTCGGGGTTCTGATACCTGACATTGATATCAAGTTCAAGAAATTCCACAGAAAGGTTTTCCATAACATATGGTTTCTAATTATTCTTTTGTTTTTAGGATTCAGATTTTTCTTCTTTGACCAACTAACCGCTATAGTATTTTCAATAGGCTTTCTTAGCCATCTCATGGCAGACTCGCTAACTCATAGGGGCATCATGCCTCTTTGGCCGTTGGAAAAGCCCAAATTCAACGGGCCTGTGAGAACAGGAGGCTTTGGTGAGTATCTGATAATTCTAATCATGCTGGTTTTGATTTACTGCGCTGGCAGCATTATATAGATTTATAAATAATACCAAACAATTGATAGCATGGTAAAAATAAGTGAATTGAAAACCGGCATGAACGGCATAAGTTTGAAAGCTAAAGTTACCGATTTATCAGAGCCAAGAGAAATCATGACAAAGTTTGGTTCTGTAACAACCCTTACCGAGGCAACCTTGGAAGACGACTCGGGTTCAATAAAGCTTGTTCTTTGGGGAGACCAGTCAAAGGATATCAAGAACGGCACAGAGGTTGAGGTAACAAACGCCTTTACAAAAGAGTTCAGGGACATTATGCAACTTGGAATCGGCAAGGGCGGCTCAGCAAAGTCCGTAGAGTAGTTTACTCGTTCTTTTGGGTTAAGTATAAATAATTTAATTTCTGTTATTTTTTATTAGTGAGAAATATGAATAAAAATAAAAATCTAGGATTCACTGACCCAGATATTGCTGCAGGCCAGATGCTAAGAGTCATAAATGATGGATTAATTAGCATCAATACGCCGGGTGTAGCATCGTATATAAGGAAAGCAACAAGCATTGCTCATCCGAATCTAGAAAAATACAACCCGCTTTCAGAATTAAATGATCTGGAAGAATATGAAGCGGAAAATTTCATTGTAAATGAAATATTAGACGATGATTTGGAAGAGAAGACCAAGACAATGAAGAATTTCATATATTAACTTTTTAGATCTGAGACCTTTCCTATGAAAGTTCCGTCTAGCAGATAGACTTCAGATTTCTTCCATTTGAGAATATTATTTTTTAGAAGAGGGCCTATTGGTTTGAACTTTTCTGAATTAAATGCCATACCGCCAATAAGATGATTGAAAGACGGCATGATAATGCCGCGTTCCAATTTACTATCGACCTTGAATTTTTTCTTTAGAATCTTTTTGTCAACATCGCATGTCAACCAGCATGGTTCAACGGCCCTGAAATTGTCTGTCCAAAATTCCACAGCAGGATGCACATGTCCCATGACAATATATTTGGCACTCAAATCTTCCTTGTCAGGCCATGCCTGACCGTGTGTGAGAAGAAAGTCTCCTAATCTCAAACCCTTGGGCTCGTAGATATCGACCTTGCTTGGGACAATTTTTTCTATGCCTCCGTCGTGATTGCCCTTGACAATGGACATTTTGATTTTTGAAAAATGCTCAAAGAATTTGGGTATCTCTCGATATTCCTGAACCGATATAGAAGGAACTTGGTGCTTGATGTCTCCTAGAAAAATCAGATGCTTTGCCTTGGTCTGCTTTATTATCTTATCCAATTTGTCTTTAATTCTTTCTAGTTGAGATGGAACTGTTATTCCTTTTTTGTATATCTCATGTTCTATGCCTATGTGCAAATCTGTAACTACTACAGTATTGTTGTCCAAGAGCAGTGCGGGCTCTGTGAGAAACTTCATAAAAATATTTGAGATTTGTTATTAAAATTCTGTTCTATTACAAATAGAATTCATATCTCGCTAGGGCTGGAAACAAGATTCACCTTGGTGTGGCCATCCTTTTCCTTTTCCCTATCAAGTCTGTACAAAAATCCTGACACAGCGTTCTCCAAAGCAGGGTCATGCGTTATCAGAAACACCTGGTCGACAAAAGTTGCTATTCTTTCCCTCAAGACATTTGACAATTCCTCGACAGCCTTGGCATCAAGATTGTGAGTGGGTTCGTCAAGAACCAGCCACTTTAGCTGGGGAGCCAATACCAATGAAAAGGCTATCCTAAGAGCAAGGCAAGCCATTGACCTCTCGCCTCCGGAAGCTATGCCATCAGCTGGCACCCAGCCCGTGGAGTCTTGCATCTGCAGAACATAGTCGCGGTCCTCGATGCCAAGACGTATGTTGTAGATGTCCTTGTAGGGATAGAGCTCGGACCATATGGTCTCCATTGCCTTGTTTACCGACTCTACAAAGTCCTTTCTTAGCTGCTCTTGAGTAAGCGCAAGGGCATTTACCAGCTTTTCAAGCTGCATGGATGTAGTGTCCATCTTCTCTATTTCCTTCCTGCTTTTTTCTATCATGTCTTTCTTGCTTTCAATTTCCTGGAGAAGCCTTCTTTTGTCCTCGGAAATTTCTGCCAGATTCTTTATGTTGGTCTCAACCTCGGCTTTCATGCCCAAAGCTGCCATGTATTCCTGCTCGCGCTTTTCAAGTATTGAAGGCGTGAAAGAAACATAGCTTTCCTTTTCGTTTCTTAGGGCGAAAAGCTTGTTCTCATAGTCCTTCATTCTAGTGATCTTTTCGCTAACTTCCTCTTCCTTGGAAATAACTTGGGTTATCTTGTTTTGCCTATCCTGAAGCTCCTTGTGCTTTGCCTCAAGCATCTCGAGATTCTTTTCAAACATCTTCTTCTGCTTTTCAAAAACGACTGTCTTGGCTTTGGACTTTTCAAGCAAGTCTTGCAATTCCTTTAGCTTCTTTTCAGAATCCTTTATATTCTCGAATTGCTTTTCCATGACAGAAACCCTGCCGATGTCGTTTTCCAAAGTCTCTATGGTCCTTCGTATCTTGACTATCTCGGGCTGAAGGGTCTTTATCTCCTTTTTCATGGCATCGATATTTTCAGTTCTCTTTGCCTGGAGCTTTTCCTTCTTCGCATCAGTTAGCTTGCCATCGCAAATAGGACAGACATTGCCAACATTCTCAAGCTCGCGCATGGATTCTTCCAGTTCGGATATCTTAACGCTCGCCTTTTGCAGTGAAAGCTGCTTTTTCTCAAGCAAGGCCTTTTCTTTTTCCAGCTGCGCTTGGAGCTTTTTTAGAGGCTTTGCCTTTAGCTCCTCTGATATTTTTTTGGATTCCTCGACATCTTTCTCAAGTTTAGGCAGCTTTTCGCTCTCTATTATCCTTATGTTGGCATTGTCATCAGCATACTCTTCCTTCAAATCATCAAAGCTTTTCTTCTCGCTTTGTATCTGGAAAAAGTATTTCTTAATCTCCTCGGTAACATCATCATAGTCCTTTCTCATCTGCTCGGGGGTTGCCTCGGCAAACTCAACCAGCTCCTCTTTTAGCTTGTCAACGTCCTTTTCCGTTATCTCAAGAAGCGCCTTGAACTTTTTGGTGTCCTCATCTATTCTCTGCACCTGCTTTTGCTGCTCCTTTAGCTTTGACAGCTCCTTTTCTATGCTTTCCTTGCTTCTTACAACCTCGGCCAATCTCTGCCTGAGCCTTGCGCCCCTCTCGTTTAGCTCCGAAAATTCCCTTTTTATGTTCTCAACGTTCCTAAAGCTCTCGTCGCTTTTCATGGATTCTATCATCTTCTTCTTTTCATTCAGGGTGTCTGAGAACTTGTTTATCAATGACTTTGTGTTGGACCTTGCCTTTTCGAACTTGTCTATTGCCAAAAGCTCGTCTATCTTCTTCATCCTCTGACCCTTGGGTATGGTAAGAAACATGTCTAGCTGATTTTGCTCAGAGTATATCGCCCTAGTGAATAGATCATAGTCCATCTTTAAAATTCTCTCGACCTCTTTTGTAACCTTGGTGGCCTGGGGTCCCTCGATAAGCTCCCCGTTCTTTCTTATCTCCGCAGTGGACCTGCCGTTGTTGACAATTCTCTTGACATTGTATTCAAAACCGTTCATATCGAAAAATATCGTAACTTCAGCCCTGTCCTTTGGGACGGGCTTTTTCATTACAATGTCTTCTAGCTTTATTTTTCTTTGTTGGAGGTTTAGAAAAGTACCGAACAAACCGAAACACAAAGCGTCCATAACCGATGTTTTGCCAGAACCCATGGGACCGATAAAGCAGTTGGTGCCTTCTGAGAACTTTATCTCGCTGTCAAGGTGCGTTCTCCAGTTCTTTAGTTTTATTTTTGTTATCATAATTCCTCGCCCATAGCCATGTCGATTACTTCTTTTAGTTCGTTTTTAACTTTCCTTTTCCTTCCTCCGCTGCGCCTGATGGAGCTAACAATGTATGTGTCGTGCTTATTTTTTGACAATATTTCAGCAGGACTTTGACCTGTTGCCTTCATCAGATAGTAGAAATCAAGAACATTGTACTTGCCTTGCATCATCCTTTTTCTTAGGGGGACAACTTCCCTGATATTTTTTTTACCTGTTATTTCTGCAAACCTTTCTCTTTCTGCCTTGCTAAGATAATTGATGCTTTTGTTCCCTTCCAAATATATTTTTTCAGCATCTTTTTTATTGAAAACAAAAAAGGCATTTTCCAGGTCTATTGTCATTGTTGTTTTCATCTTTTTCACTTTAAGGTTTTTTGGTTTCCTGTCAGCAAGTTGAATATCAACTCGGTGTTGCCTTCCACAAGATAGTCGAATATGTCTTCCACCTTTATTCTGCAGTTCATCTGGTCCAGGTTGTTTTGGAGTATCCTAAGGCCGTGCTCCTCTGGGGACAGCCTGTTTGTCTTGAAGGTCTTTAGCATCTCTATTTGCTCCTGAAGCCCCTCGACTTCCAGGTTCTTGTTTATGTTAAGTATCGACTTGTCGCCGAACTTTTCCTCTATCTCAGAGAACTTGGGAAGCATGCTGTCCTTCTTGACAAGGCCCTTGACCTTTATGTTAACGATAGGCTTTTTGTCTGACACGGAAATTGTTTTAACATAGTCCTCTATTCTTTCCTTTATGTTGGGCTCGAAATCAAACTCCTTCCACACGATCTTTCTTTGCTTTTCCAGCTCAACTTTTTCTATCTCATTGCCGTCGTACTTGTATACGCACTTGGGCTGGTCAGCCTCTATCTTGTGCAAAGAAGTGGGAGTGGTGCTGCCGCAAAGTATCAGCCTTCCCTGATGCAAAGGCCTTATCTCGTTCCAGTGCATGTGGCCCAAAACATAGATGTCAAAGCCTTGGGGAAGGTCGTCTATCTTTATCGTGGGAGGCTCAAGTGGAGAGTAGATGTATGGGTCAATCGACTGGTGTATCATGAATATGTTCTTTGCGTTCTCGATGGGCTTTGGATCCCAGTCCTTCAATTTGTCCATCGCATACCTGTCAGAAACTCCGCTCATGCCATGCACTGCGACCTTCTCCCCGTCGATGTCAAACACGGCAGTTGCGCAGTCCAAATGCACTATAAGGCCAGAATCCTCAAGCGACTGTATGGGATTTGTCGTGTACTTGCTTCTCTTTTCATGCGTGCCGTGTATCATGACAACAGGTATTCCCCTAAAGGCCAAGGGGGATAGCTGATGCTTTTCCTTGTTTATTATCTCGATTAGCTTTGTTCTGGAAGGAAAGTGCTGGGCAGTGCTAAGAATCCTCGAGGTCTTGGCGTATATCTCTGGCTTTGGAATTCTTGTGTCAAACAAATCCCCTGCTATAAGGATTATGTCACAGTCCATGGTCTTTTCCATGGCCTCTTCCAAGGCAATGAAGCTATCCTCGCCCCTTTCCTCACCGAACTTGTAGCCGCAATGGCAGTCGGAAAATATACCTATCTTCATTAGAACCACGAATAATAGTTAATGAAATCAAAAATTAATAAAGATTTAAATTGTAACACATGAAATTTAAAGTGAGTCAAATGTCCGAGGAATTGGGAATAACAGTAAAAAAGAAAGAAAACTTTGACGAGTGGTACATCCAAACAATTCTGAGATCGGAATTAGCGGATTATAGCGACGTTTCAGGCTGCTTGATTCTAAGACCTGACGCTTATTTCATATGGGAGCAGATACAAAAATACACTGACAAAGAATTCAAAAAAGTCGGCATAAAGAACGTTTATTTCCCGCTTTTCATACCAGAGAAACTTCTTAACAGGGAAAAGGAACATGTAGAGGGCTTTAATCCTGAAGTGGCATGGGTAACATATGCGGGTGAAAGAGAGTTGGATGAAAGACTTGCAGTAAGGCCTACTTCAGAAACGATAATGTATCCCAGCTATTCCAAATGGATAAGGTCCTGGAGGGACATGCCTTTGCGCTTCAATCAATGGAACAACGTTGTAAGGTGGGAGTTCAAGCACGCAGTTCCTTTCCTTAGAACAAGGGAATTTCTTTGGAACGAAGGGCACACTGTTTTTGCAACAGAAAAGGAAGCCTTGGCAGAGCAGGAAGAGATAGTGAACATATACAAGAACATAACAGAAAATGTCTTGGCAATACCGAGCATCATTGGAAATAAAACCGAAAAGGAAAAGTTCGCAGGAGCAGTATTCACCATAGCATTCGAGCACATGCTTCCAGACGGAAGGGCAATTCAAGGACCTGATTTTCATCACGACGGACAAAAATTCGCCAAAGCATTCGACATAACATTTCTTGACAAAAAAAAGGAAAGAAAATACGCATGGCAAAACACTTTTGCCATTTCAACAAGGGAAATAGGTGTTATGATTTCTTTACATTCAGATGATAAGGGACTGGTACTTCCACCAAAGGTGGCCTTAACGCAAGTGGTCATAGTTCCAATATACAAAACTGAAAACAGAAATGATGTATTGAAAGAGGCAAGGAAAATAGAAAACACATTATCAGATTTCAGAACTCAAGTCGACGACAGAGACGGCGTTTCTCCTGGTTTCAAGTTCAACGAATGGGAGCTAAAAGGAGTTCCGATAAGGCTTGAGATTGGACCTAAAGACATTGAAAAAAAGCAGGTAGTATTGGTAAGAAGAGACACTGGTAAAAAGTCTATTGTAAAGATTAACAATATTTCAAAGGAAATAGAAAACTTGCTTGATGGTATTCACAGCAATCTTTTGGAAAACGCAAAAAAAATAATGGAAAATCACACACATATTGCAAAGAACTATGATGATTTAAAGGAAATAATAAAAACAAAAATGGGAATGGTAAAGGTGTGTTGGTGTGGAGAAAAGAAATGTGAGGAAAAGATAAAGGAAGACACAACTGCAAAGATAATTACAATCCCACTAAAACAGGAAAATGTGAATAAATGTATCTGCTGCGGAAAGAAGGCAAAATACTCTGTTTTAGTTGCAAAGACCTACTAGAGGTCACCATAATCTTTATATACATTTATTCTATAATATCATAATTGTCAAATTCTGGTGAATTAATGGAAGCAAAGAAAGGAACAACAACACTTGGTATGATTGCCAAAGACGCAGTTGTCTTGGCAACAGACAGAAAGGCCAGCATGGGCTACATGGTGGCTTCGAAGAAATGCCAAAAGCTCTACAAGCTAGACGACCACATAGGCTTTACAGTAGCTGGCGGGGTCGGAGACGCGCAGGCAATGGTCAGGCTGCTAAAGGCTCAGTTCAAGCTATACAAGCTCGAAAGGGGTCCGATATCCCTAAAGGCAGCAACATCGCTTCTGTCAAACATTCTTCAGGGTTCCAAGTACTATCCGTTCATGAACCAGTTCATTTTAGGCGGCTATGACACAAAGCCTCAGGTTTATTCTTTTGACCCATTCGGCGGTTATGACGGCAATGACAACTTTACATCAACAGGCTCAGGTTCTCCATATGTCTATGGTGTTTTGGAAGCAGAATACAAGGAAGGTCTTACAGTCGAAGAGGCGATCGCCTTGGCAGTGAAAGCAATAAAGGCAGCAATACAAAGAGACATTGCATCAGGCGGCGACAGCCTCCAGGTGGCTGTGATTGACAAGAACGGATTTAGAGAATTGACCGAGCAGGAAATCAAAAAGTACATGTAATTTTATTTTCATAATTTGAATAATATCAAGAATTCTAAAGTGTTTAAATGGTAGAGGAAAAAACAAGCGACTTATTCGAAAAAGTAAAAAAGAGTTTGCCCAGCGACGCGAATATTTCTGACATAAGATACGAGGGCTGCGAAATTGTTTTGTACACAAAAAACAAGGACTTTTTCACAGCAGACCCGCCTGAAATAAAGAAGCTAGTATCTAGCCTAAAGAAAAGGGTCATACTAAGGCCGGACCCTTCCATATGCTTGGATGCGGAAGCATCGAAAATAATAATTGAAAAGCTAGTGCCAAAAGAAGCCGGGCTTGTTGACATAGACTTTGAGCCAGCTTTCGGCTCAGTTACAATAGAGGCAGAAAAGCCAGGCCTTGTCATAGGCAAGGGCGGCGAGAACCTAAGGGAGATAAGAAAGCAAACATCGTGGCTGCCAACAGTAAAAAGGGCGCCTGTGATACCATCAGACATTGTCAAGGTTCTAAGAGACCTCATGTACAAGGAGTCGGACTTTAGAAAGGAGTTCTTAGACAAGGTTGGAAAGCACATACACAGCGGATGGAAGGAAACAGAATGGCTAAGGCTCACGACTCTTGGGGGCTTTAGGGAAGTCGGCAGGTCTTGCATACTGCTTCAAACACCAGAAAGCCGGGTCATGCTTGACTGCGGCATAAAGCCAGGTTCCAACGAGTTCCCTTATCTTACAATATCAGAAGCTGACTTGTCAAAAATAAACGCCGTGGTTTTATCTCACGCTCACCTAGACCACTGCGGCCTTGTTCCTCTGCTATACGAGATGGGCTTTGACGGTCCGCTGTATCTTACAGCGCCTACCAGAGATTTAATGGTTCTACTTTGCATGGACTATATCGAGCTTACCCAAAGGGAAGGCAAGACCCCTCCTTACACGACAAAGGGAATAAAGGAGGCTGTCAAGCACTCGATATGCCTAGAATACGGAGAGGTTTCTGACATAACCCCTGACATGAGGCTTACGCTTCTAAATTCCGGCCACATACTCGGAAGCTCCCTTGTGCACATACACGTTGGAAACGGCTTCCACAATGTATTATACTCATCCGACTACAAGTTTGACAGGACTGCTCTTTTCGAGCCGGCAAGCACAAACTTTGCAAGGGCTGAGACAGTGATAACAGAGTCAACATACGGCGCAAGGGAAGACGTAACGCCAAAAAGGGCTGAATCGGAAGCGCAGCTAGTCGAGGCATGCAAGAAGACGTGCGACAGGGGCGGCATTGTTTTGGTCCCAAGCTTTGCTGTTGAAAGGTCGCAGGACGTCATGGCAATGCTTTCAAAAGCAGGCTTCAAGTATCCTATTTACATTGACGGCATGGTGTGGGATGCAACAGCAATACACACAGCATATCCAGAGTATTTCAACAGGGACTTGCAAAAGCAGATACTACAACAGGGAGAAAACCCCTTCACCAACCCAATATTCAAGAGAATAGGTTCTGCTGAAGAGAGGAAAAAGATTTTGGAAGCAGGAGAGCCGTGCGCAATAATTGCAACATCTGGAATGCTTGTAGGCGGACCTAGCGTTTGGTGGCTAAAGAGTTTAGCGGAAAACGAAAAGAACGGGCTTGTGTTCGTTTCCTACCAGGCAGAAGGAAGCCTTGGAAGAAGAATACAAAAGGGCTGGAAGGAAGTGCCAATGGAAAGCAAGAACGGCAGGACATCAGCTGTTCCTGTGAACCTTGAGATATTCAATGTAAGCGGTCTTAGCGGACACTCTGATCACAAGCAGATCCTAAACTATCTTTCAAGGCTAAAGCAAAGGCCGGAGAGGATAATAGTCGACCACGGAGAAGCATCAAAATGCATGAGCCTTGCAAAGACCCTTCACAAACTTTTCAGAACAGAGACCATCTGCCCCAAGAATCTGGAAACTATCAGGCTGAAATAATTTTTTCTCTTATTTTTATTAAGATAAACCAAATTCATTCTATGAGTTTTCATTCGTGCAAAAAAGAATCATGCGATGTTTGCAACAGCCACTTTATGAAACTTCAGCCTCTGATAAAGGAAGTTATAATAACAAAGCACTTTGAACGGGACATAAAGGATCAAGAAAAAATAGACAAAATAGTCAAGAAGGTAACCGATACCTCGCACACCGAATTCCATGAACTTCACAAGTACGAGGAAAACATCGATGACAACATCATATTCAGAGCCAAAGTAGGCAAGAAGCACATACTGTACTGCGTGACAAAAGAAAGAAACATAATATTTCTTCGTGCAATAAGAAACTATGACGAGTACAAGAAATTGCTTGACGACAAGCACATGCTAAAAAGAATGCTCAACATATCGTGTTAAATTATTCCAAGATAGAATATTATTATGAACCTTTCTGAGAATTTGGAAGAAATAGAAGAGGACCTTTTGGAGATATTTTCTCATGAGCCAAAGCAGCTCTCATCAAGAGTATTCCAATTGAAATGCCGCTCTTTGCTTTGCGACTATATGGGTTTTAGTCATGCAGGGGAATATGCACAGCTAAACCAATTCCATAGCGACGTCTTCGAAAGCAGATTCTTCACCAACAACCCCGTGGGCTTTGTGAAAAAGGTTCCGTCTGACCAAGTTCAAGAAAAATTCCCCAAATTAAGAGTACCGATTGAAAACATTTCTCAGGTAAACGTTTTCAAAAAGGATGATGTGAATGTTAGGGTATACTCCCATCACGCTTCTATTGAGGATTACATAACAAAAAAACTAAGATCCAAAAACCCCTATATTTCAACAACAATAGCATCAGATGCTGTCATCATACCAGAAACTTTTACAACTGTGCCTATAATGGAAAATCCATTGTTTCTAATAGAAAAGTGGGAAAAGGATGGCGGTTTTTCAGAGGATGTTGCAATAAACTACAGGCCTAAAGACAAAAATTTTTTCATTTACACACACAAGCAAATCTTGGAGCATAGCAAAAGAAATATCAGGAATCAATAGCTACTTCGTCAACTCTCCACTTCTGGCGAACATCACTGTTCTCAATTTCTATTGGACGATTATAGATAGAGCCTGTCACAGCTATCATGGAGCCGTTGTCTCCAGAATACTTCATTGGGACAACAAAGAACTTTGCCCCGCGCTCTTCGCACATAATGTTTAGCATCTCCTGCAACCTCTTGTTGGCAGCAACCCCGCCAACAAGCAAAAGCTCCCTCTTTCCAGTGTGTGCCATCGCCCTTTCAGCAACCTCAGCAAGCATGGCAAAGCATGTTTCCTGGAAAGAATAAGAGACATCCTCCATGCTAACGCCTTTCTTGTACTGTCTTATGGCTTCTGTGGCAAGACCTGAGAAAGAAAGGTCCATTCCTTTGACAACATAGGGAAGCTCGAAATACTTGCCGCTTTTTGCAAGTCTTTCTATGTGAATGCCGCCAGGCATTGAAAGTCCAAAACTCCTTGCTATCATGTCCAAAGCATTGCCAATTGGAACGTCTTGCGTTTCGCCAAACACCCTGTATCTACCCTCTGTAAAGGCTATTACCTGCGTGTTGCCCCCGGAAAGGTATAGCACAACAGGGTCCTTGGAACTTGTACAGTTCTTTCCAACCTCAATATGAGCAACGCAGTGGTTAACGCCTAACAGAGGTTTCTTGTGCTTCAATGCAAGCATCCTTGCAACAACACCACCCACCCTTAGGCACTGTGGAAGACCAGGTCCTTGGGAAAACGCAACAGCATCAATGTCTTTCATGGTCATATCAGCCTTTTCAAGGCACTCTTTGATAATAGAAGTAGATTTCTCAATGTGATGTATGCCGGCTTCTCTTGGAATTATACCAGAGCCCTTGGGCGGTATGTACATGTCCTTTACGTCAGATACAACTTCATTATTATTTACAATACCTGCGCCGAAAGTGTGCGCAGTTGACTCTATACCTAGGCATATCATAATAATATAACAGAAATTTGAAACTTATTACTTTTTCGCAACTTCTATTTCAGAATAGCTGCATCTTCCGCACGTTACCCTGTTTTTGTGCTTTGCCAAAATAACGCCAGGGCCGCATCTTGGACAGAACTTGCCTTGGACTTTGCCGTCCTTGTACTTTGTCCAGACTTGCACTTTCTTGTGCTTGCTTTTGCTTGGTGCTCTTTTTCCTTTTCTTTCCTTTGACTTTTTCTTCTTACCCATAATCACTCACCGTCTTTACTTTCCTCGGGTTTTTCTTCCTTTGGCTTCTCTTCTGCCTTTGGCTGTTCTGCTGGCTTTTCTTCAGCTTTAGGCGCTTCTTCTTTTGGAGTCTCTTCCTTTGGAGCTTCCTCTAATCCCTTCTTGGTCTTGTATAGTTCAATCTTTTTTTCCTGCCAGACCTTAACCCAAGCAGTTCCCTTTGCCATGCCGGATTCGGAAATTATCTTTGTTATTTCAATGCTGTCCGCATTTGACTTGAGCTTTTCCGAAAGGTGCTTTTGCAAAGCAGCTTTGCTTGGTGTGCAGCCCATTCCATAGTCTAGAGAACCGACTATCTCTTTTCTCTTGAGCACCGGGTTGTCCCTTTCTTGTAGTATCTTGAACTCCATCACAATCACACTTATTTTATATAAGCAATCTATATAAATTTATGTCAATCCTAAAGAGCGTTGCTATTTTTGCGCTTTCAACGATATTCACGTTCGCCCTTCTAACACTTGTTACAACCCAGACAATAGGCGACACACTTCAAAAAGACAGCCTAAAGGCCTTTGCGCAGGCAAGCATGGGACCCGAATTAATGGAACCCGAATGCAGAAACCAGTGCCTTGAATTCGAAGGCATAACAGATGAGATTTTGGAAAGATGTATTGACCAGTGCCTATCGAGCGTGGAGCTTAGGGTCAATGAGACAGGAGAAATTATTGACAACCTTTATGAAAAAAGCATAATGGGCCAGTCAATGGACGACGCTTTAATGCTCATGGACCAGACAGTGCTTTTTCTTGCCATAACAGCTGTCTCGGTTGCAATGATACTCTTCATATCAGAGGATCCTCTTTCAACAATTGGCAAGGACATAGTATCAGTCGCATCAGTGACACTGCTTATAGCGCTTCTAACGCCAGAACTTGTTTTGTTGGTTTCAGGCACAACAGCGCAGAACATGATATCAGATTACATGGGTAGCGGCCTTGAAAGAATGATGAGCCTCTCAATAGCCCTAATAATAGCAGGGGCGTTTCTAGTTTTGGCAAACTATTTGATAAAAAGATACAAGAAAAAAGTTCCGAAAAAAAGAAAGAAATAATCACTTTACTTTTACTGCATACCTTCCAGGGGCTGTTATGCCCGCTTCCCTGGCGATGTCAGAATCCGCGTTGACAATTATCAAAGTGCCTCTCCAGCTCTTTGTCAAGTCCGTGTTCTTGCAGATTGGGCACATGCTACCCTTTACTATTCTTCGACAAACTCTACAAGCTTTTTCTACCATTCAATCACTTTTTCTTGGCCTTTTTCGGAGCAGGCTTTTCGGCTTTCTTTTCTTCCTTTTTCTCGTCAAGCCACTTTACATTTCCCAAGAATGGCTGCCTCATGGTCAAGCCAAGCTTGCTTTGCTCGGTAAAGGAAACGGAAATTATCCTTGCCCTTACCAAATCGCCTTCCTTTAGAATCCTATGCGTCTGCTTTCCCACCAATTGGCCGTTCTTCTCGTCATAGCTCACGAAATCATCCATTATCTGGGAAACGTGCACCAATCCGTCCAAAGCGCCGCATCTGATAAATGCCCCGAATTCTGTTATGTCCACAACAGAACCTTCGACTATCTCGTGCTGTTTGGGCATCCATGTTAGCATCTTGAATCTTACAGGGTATAGAACCGAAGGGTTACCAGGATTTATTGAGCCCTCTTTTATTTCCTCTATTTCTGTTACTGAGAGCACTACGCCAACAGTGGTGTCTATCTTGCCCTCAAAGCTCTCCTCTATGGACTCCTTGACAGCCTTTTCTATGTTAGACCCTAACTTGGTCGGCGGGACTGCTACCTCGTCCTCCGCTGTTACTATCTGGTACATTTTTTCTCCCTCCTAAGTTTACAATTAATGAAAATAAGCACAACACAAAATAAAAAAGCGCTAAATCGATTATTAAATTAACGAGCACAGGACTTTTAAAGCCTTGTGTTTGTGCGCCCATCTCGTAAAACATGAACTTTAGCGGGTAGCCGATTTCAATTGTGCAGCTACTCACGCATGCCGAAGGATTAGTTATAACAGGCACGAATGCATATGTTGCAATAAGAGCAAATATTATTATCAAACCAAGTATTTTTCCGCCGCTTGGCAAAAAGGAGCGCAGTATTCTGTTCATTCCATCCTGCTCCTTTGGTAAAGCTCAATTGATCTTCTAACAGAGTTCTTGGCATGCTGGGAATCCAAAACATTGTCCACTTTGAGCTCTTTAAATTCCTCAAGGAAGCTTTTTAAATTTTTCATTGTCTCCTCATCAATGTCAGATATGTCCTTGACGTTCTTGTACTCGCCATCTGCCAATGACACGGCAATTAAAACCTCGTCTGGTATTGGCGCCTTTAACCGAACAATTCCAATAGGCCTTGCCTGCACAACGATTCCTTGCTTTATAGAGTCAGATGCAAGTATGATAACATCCATCGTGTTTGCGTCAATGTGATGAGTTTTTGGCACAAAACCAAAAGAACCTGTAAAGGGAAGCTTTAGAAGCTTGTTTAGATTGAAAAGGCCTGTTTTTGGGTCGTACTTGTAGTAGCTTTTTGATCCCTTCTCGGACTCGATAAAGACATTCACAATGTCCTTTGTCCCTGGTTCTAGCCTTGTAATATCCACAAAATCACTCAAAAACAACATATTTTTTCTGTCTTATAAATATAATCTCGGAACCAACAATCTTAAGCTTTTCCTTGAGGCGCTTGTCTTGGGTTGCAACAGCAAAGCCCTGCTTTGCCATCTCAAGCAAAGAATAGTCAGCTTCCTTTTCCTTTGTCTTGATGATTTCAAGATTTTTGTCCTCGACAAGCTTTAGAGAAAGCCTAGCAGACACCGCGTCCTTGTCGTTTCCAGAAGCTATTGCCTCAAGCTCTTCGATGACAGGCTGCGTCATGCATACTTCATATCCTCTAAGCTCTAAAAGAACATCCACTTTGAAGTTCATGGCTGAAACAAGAAAATTGGTGTCTAAAACAGCCTTCATAAATTATACATATTAGTTTTACTATAAAAAATAGTGACAATAATGAAGAGAAAATACCGAAGATATGTTTTCGCTGTGGCATTTCTTAGAAGAAAGGAGCCGCAGTTTCTACTGCTTCACCGGACAAAGAATTGGAAAGGATGGGAATTGCCAAAAGGCGGTTTTCAAGACTGTGAAAAGGCATCTGTTTGTCTAAACAGAGAATTACGAGAAGAAACTGGTCAGAAAAAAATCAAAATCATTGCAAAGACCAGGCACTTTATAAAATACCCTTTTCCAAAAGGCTTTCTAAAAGACGGTCACATCTATCACGGAGCAAAGGGATATGTTTTTGTTGTCGAGCTCTTTAGCAAGAAAGTCAAAGTGGACAAAAACGAGCATGACAAATACATGTGGTTAGGCATGAATGAAGCAATGGAAATACTAACTCACAAAAACCAAAAGAACGCGTTAAAATATGTGTGCGACAGGTACAAACTCTCCTGAATTATTCCAAGAGCTAACAGCATCAAAAATGAAAGAAAGAAAAATAATATTATTTGCCACTTTGCTGTCCGCTACTTTCACTGTTTCCTGAACCTTGTTCTCCGCTCTGGCTGTTTTCTGATCCAGAACCAGTTTGCTGGGTTTCGCCCTCGTTTTGCGTTTGAGTTTCCGTTTGCACTCCAGAGCCATTGCCTTCTCTTGCCTGAACCTCTGCTCTTACTCTTTGAGCCTCCTCTTGGTGCTCCTGGAGTTTTGCTCTAAGTCCCAACTGCTCTATAAGCTGATTTTGATTTCTTTCCTGAAGATACTGTATTTCAGCTTGTCTTCTTTGGGCAAGTTCCTCATGAAACTCCGGGTCTCCTCCCCTGAAAAGTCCGCCAAAGCCTTCCATCCATCCCTGGAAGAAGTAGAACGGGCTGTCAGGTGCTATTCCCATTGCCTGGTTTTGGTTCTGGTTTTCCATGTTGGCCGAAACCAAAGGTACCCCAGAAATTAACAAAGTCAAAACAATTCCTAAAACCAAAATTTTCTTCATAGAGTAATTAAGGAGAAGGGTTGTATTTATTTCTTGTCAAAAACAAACAATTCCTCTATTGTTGTCTTAAGGGCTTTTGCAACATCATGAGCAAGCCTAAGGGAAGGGTTGTATTTTCCCTTTTCTAAAAACAGGATTGTTTCGCGTCTTACACCCACCTTTCTTGCCAAATCTTCCTGGGTAAGCTTCTGCTTTGCTCTAAATTCCTTGATTTTGGTCTTCACTACGCATCCCCGCTTCTCATAAAGTATAGCTGCAAAGCAAACCAAATCATTCCAGACAGCAAGACAATAACACCCACGATCTGCCCTGAAGTAAGCTCAGGATAGCCCATGTTTTCCGCAAAAATTATGTTGTACCACATGGCACCTACAGCTATCCATATGGTTGCATAGTATGAATATGCGCCTGCCTTCCAGTGGAGTTTTTTCATCCTCTCATCAGAACTTGGAAGACCCAAACGCAAATTCCTAAGCCTGTCTCTCATCAAATACATTGACCCTGCTATCAAAACAATTATCGCTAAAATCGTAATCATGTCTGAAACATTGAAAATGTCTATGTTGTTAAAATAAAAGGCAGCTGTAATACTAACAAGACAGATTATACCCACTCCGAAAATTATAGTAATCTTTTCTTTCATAAAATCACCATCCGAAAACAAACATCATCGCAACAAACACTACAAGCAAAACCAAGCCTGACAATGCGGCTATAATCTGGATCTTTTTTTGCTGCTTTGTCATTTTAGCCTTCTTGCCCCACTTGTCCTTGTTAGCCAAGCCTATTCCGATGTAGACTAGCGACATGATGAAAAAGAAGGGCATGTCAAGAATTATTCCAAGAGGAAGCCAGATAATACCCATTGTAAAAAAGGTCCTGTAGTCTGTTTCATGTTTCCAACTATTCTTGCTTAGCTTTCTTACATATACCAAAGCCAGCAAAGTTATGATGCCCAAAATTACCATTGAAATTAAGATCCATTCGTTCATTTTTTTCGCCCTTTGTTATATATTTCTAACGTTATATATTTCTAACTTTTAACTATATAAATTTATCGTAATTTTTAAAGAATTTAAGTTTTTATTACGCTTAGTTTTTATGAAAAACAGCTTCATGAGCATTTTAGTAAAAGAAAACCCAGAGCTAGTAGAAAAGATAGAGAAAAATATCTATGATGCGTTAAATCTTGAAATACTTGGTCTGGTCTGCCAAAATTATCAGGGTGTAGAAAAGGAAAGAACAGTTAAGATAGGCGACTCGTACTATTCATTTTTTTCTAAAGAACGTAACATAGATGATAGCAATGTTCACAAAATTTCAAAAAAATTAAAAATCAATAAGAAAGTTTTAGGTAATAAAATAAAAAATCTTGAAGAAGCTTGTCTAATAAAACAATCAGCAGGTAAAAACGGGGTATTCTATATACCAACCTATATTGCCACGGAATTATTTGATTAGATAATTCTTGATTCCAAAAACTTTCTGAAAAGATTCTTTGTTTCTTCAAAAGGAACTTTGTCGAAAAACTCTTCAGTACTAACAAACCCAGCCCAAGAAATCTCATCGTTATCAGGTTTTATCTCTTCTTCATCACCAAGAAACTCTACATAAAACATCTTAACTTCCTGGTAATCGGCTCCTTTTTTTATCCTAAGATCCTCCGGAAGCTTGAAACCAAAACTAAGGTCAAGGTTTATTATCTTTCCGAAATTGTCTATTGACAACTCTTCTTTCAATTCCCTTCTAAGAGCTTCTTTTAGGGTCTCGCCTTCCTCGACCCCTCCTTTTGGTATGTTGTAATAGCCGTTTCCTCTGGGGTGTATTACCAAAAGCACCTTACCTTTTTTGTTGAAAAGAAAAGCACCAACTGACTTTCTTATTCTCATGATAGTATTTTTGGGCATGCTAAAATAAAAGTTGCAAATTTTCAAATATTTCAACTGCAAATACTTGTTATGATCGATGTTCACTGCCATCTTGAGCAGAAAAATTATGACAATGATAGAAAAGAAGTAATAGAAGCCTGCAGAAAGGAACTAAAGGCAGTTATAACTTGTTGCGCTCATCCAAGAGATTTTGAGCTCACGATGAGAATGGTTAATGACTATAAAGGTTTTGTATTCGCTTCCTGTGGCATACACCCTGAATATGTAAAAGAGATTACAACAAAGGAAAAGGACGACTTTATGGACCTTATTGTAAAAAATAAGGAAAAAATAGTTGCTATTGGAGAAACTGGTCTTGATTATTACTATATTAAAGAAGATGAATGGCAAAAAAAGCAAAAAGAATTGTTCATTCAGATGATAGATTTGGCAAAAACCCTAAACAAGCCTTTAATCATTCATTCAAGGGATGTTCACGAAGAAACCATTAAAGTACTGGAAGACTGTGATGCTAAAAACGTTAATTTTCACATGTGGGGGGCAAATAACCTTGTTTCAAGAATATTGGAAAACAAATGGAATGTTTCAGTAAACAACATCGTCCTAAGAAGCAAAAAGCACAAAAAAGTTGTACGCGACATGCCTTTAGAAAGGCTTATGCTGGAAACAGACGCCCCTTGGATGGAGCCTAGAATGTTTACAGAGGGCATAAAGAATAGAAATACGCCTTTAACGATTAAAAACGTCTCAGAAAAGATATCAGAGATAAAAAACGTTCCTTTCAATCAAGTATGGCGGCAATGTGGAGAAAACGCCCAAAATTTCTTCAATTTGAACATAGCCTAATTTTATTAACCCGACATTCCAAATAAGGTATAAGGTGTTTTAATGGTTTTGGTGCTAGGTCTTGAAGTATTGGGATTCGAATTGCCTGTAGCAGAGTTTCTTTTGTTTTTGAACATCGCAATGTTGTTTTACATAATTTTTTCAATGATAGAACTTAGGGATTTAAGAAAACTAAGAAGAGATTTGACTTTGCAACTAGAAGAAGTGAGGTTCCTTCTAAAAAGCATAAGATTTTCTCCTGTGATAAGAAGCTCGATAGAAAAGGAGATGTCTTCAAAAAACACTAGGTATTCTGGAAATTCGCCTACACCAAACAATGCTGCAAAACCGCCCCCAACACCGAAATTGCCCGAATAGGGAAGGCTTGCAGCAACACTTTAAAAGATTGGATAAGCAGTATGGGTAGGTGAATTTATGGTTTTCGGCGGGGTTAAAGACGGTCTTGATAAAATAAGAAAAAAGATGGTAGATAGGCCAAAAGTGGCTTTTTTCATCGACGGACCCAACATGATAAGAAAAGAATTCAATCTCAACCTCAAAGACCTAAAAAGAAGGGTTGAAAAATACGGGAGAATAACCATAGGAAAGGTCTTCCTAAACCAGTTCGCTTCTGAAAAGCTAATCGAGGCTGTTGCCAACGAGGGCTTTGAGACTGTCATGGCCCTGGGAGATCCTGAGCAAAAAACAGATGTTGATGTCTCAATAGCAGTGCATGCCATGGAAGCCATATACAACCCTGACATTGATATCATAGCGCTTTCATCAAGGGACGCCGACTTTTTGCCGTTGGTTCAGAAAGCCAAGGAAAAAGGCAAGGTAACAATTCTTATAGCAGTTGACTCTGGTCTTGCAATATCTTTGAAGCACGCATCCGATCATGTAGAAATTTTGAAATAATTTAAGTCTACAATAACATAGAAAAATAATGGAAGTAAAACTTGGAAAATATCAACATTTCAAAGGTAACTTTTACGAAGTTATAGGCGTCGCAAGGCATAGTGAAAATCCAAAGGAAGAATTTATCGTCTACAGAGCGCTTTATGAAAGTAAAGAATTCGGCAAAAACACATTGTGGATAAGACCAAAAAAAATGTTTCTTGAAATTATTGAAAGAGATGGTAAAAAGTTTCCTAGATTCAAATTCATAGAATAATGTGAAATATTATTGAGCTTTCCATCTAAGAGAAGCTGCCAAACCGCCTAGGCTAAATAGCTGCTCGCCTTCTCTTGTGTCTTTGGATATTATCTCTATAGCTGTTCCGAAATTTCCAGCTGTTTCTATTATCTCGTCGTCCTCAGATCCTTCGGAAATAAGAACCACATCAACAGCCCCCATCTGCATTATCTTCATTATCTTGTCCTTGCCATAAATGGCAAGGCCGTTTCCCTTCTTTAGGTCCTCGAAAAATTTCTGGACCAAGGCCTTTTCCTTTGCAACAGCAGCCTCGGCAAGTATGCCCTCGGCCCTTTGCACCAATTCCTCAAGACCCTGCTCGTCAGTATAACCAGTATTCTCGTAACCCAAAACCATCTTTCTTAGAGAAGTCAAAAGATAGTCGCCGTCAAGAAAGTCGTTCTTGGCAGGCCCAGGTCCGCCCACTATTATTCCTTTGAGGTTCGGAGTTTGCTCAAAATACTCCCTAGCAGTGTGAGCTACCTTCTTGTACCAGTCGTTGATAAGACCTTCTCTTACCCTTTCGAAACGAGCAGCGCTCTGACCGCCCTTTCTGAACTTGCCCGGCACAAGAGACCCGAGCTCCTTTAGCATCTTGATCTTCTTTCCTTTCAAAATTCCTATGGCAGCTTCCTTGTTGTCCAAGACCAAAAGCCCGTAAACTTCCTTTTCTGCAACCATTTCCCTTAGAGCCTCTACCTCGAACTTTTTGTCGCACCAGTACTTTTTGACATTCAAGGTCTCGGGAGGCTCAATCGACCATAGCTGTATGTCGGTCTGGCCCTCGTTTTCAGCGACATTGCCTGCAAAAAGGGCAAGCCCGTTCTTTGGAGTCTTTTTGAACTGCCTAATCTCGGTTAGTATCTTGTCAATAGCGCCAAGCACGTTGTTTCTCACAGTCTTGTTCTTGACGTTTTCAGTAAGAGTGTATTCCTGCTTGAGCATGCTAACTATCTCCTGCAAGTTGTAGCCCGCGGGAATTAGCACGGTAACCATTTCCGTGTGCCTTCCTCTTATCTTGTCTAGCTCGTCAAGCATTTTTTTTAGTTTGTATGTATTCTCGTCTACCATATAAATCACTCTAAAGAAATTAGTCAATCGTTAAAATTCGAAATTTTCATTTCTTTCACAAGCATTCTTTGTCGCCTAATTATTTAAATTATTTTTATTTTTATCTTGTAGCCCTCAACATCGATTTCCCCGGTACCGAACTCTATCTCTTTGATGTTCATGGTTCCCTTTATGTCGTCTAAAACAAGGCCTATCTTTTGCTTTGTTTCCTCATCATTGCTTTCTATTACAAGCTTGTTTACCTCAGAGTTAAGGGCAAGGCTATTTGTGCTCTTGTATTGCCTCACGGCAGATATTATTGCAACAGCCAAATCGCCTGTGCTCTCTATCTCGTCGTCAATTAGGTCCTTTTCTACAACTGGCCATGAAGATATGTGGATAGATTTGTCTTTCTCATTCTCCTTGAACATGTTTTGATAGATTTCTTCTGTAACAAAAGGCATTATCGGGGCAAATAACTTCAGTATGCGTATCAAGGCTTGATACAATGTATACTTTGCAGAATTATCGTCATCATAAGCTCTGTGTTTTACCATTTCAAGATAATTATCACAAAAAGTATGCCAGAAGAAATTTTCTATTTCTCTTTTGGCATCAGCATATTCATAATTGTTGAAACTACTAGTATTTTTTTCAATCAAGCTGTTAAGCTTGCTAAGAAGCCATATGTCTATTATTTCCAGCTTTGGTTTCTCTATATCAGAAATGAATTGACCGACAAATTTGGATGCGTTCCAAAGTTTTGTTACGGTTTTTTGACCCGTAACAACATCTTTTTCGTTATATGGTAGGTCACTACCCAATTTGGCAGAAGCTGACCAAAATCTCAAGGCGTCTGCAGAATGATTCTTTAAAACATCTTGAGGTTTTATAACATTTCCCTTGGATTTTGACATTTTTTCCCCTTTCAAAGTTACAAAACCTGATATTATGGTATCCTTCCAAGGATTTTTTTGAAAATGTAAACGAGACTTTACAACCGTATTGAAAAGCCAAAAAGTTATTATGTCATGCGCCTGTGGTCTTAAATCCATTGGAAAAAGCTTCTTTTGAGTCTCTTCATCCATAAGTTTAGCAGCAATTTGTGGAGTCATCGAAGAGGTAAACCAAGTGTTTAGAACATCCTTTTCTGGCTCTATTTTATTGGACTTGCATTTTGGGCATTTGTCAAAAGGAGGTTTGTCCTTCAAAGGTTCAACCGGCAAATCTTTCTCATCGGCAAGTATCACCTCACCACAATCAGAACAGTACCAAACAGGGAAAGCCACTCCAAAATATCTCTGATTCGATATTAGCCAGTCCCATTGAAGACCCTTTACCCAGTTAGAGTATCTGTGCTTCATGTACTCAGGATACCAGTTAAGTTCTTCGCCCCATTTCAACATATCATCTTTCAAATCAAGATACTTTACAAACCATTGCTTGCTTTTAATAAATTCTATCTCTGTCCCACATCTCTCATGAACGTTAACAGCATGCTTGATGGGTTTTTGTGAAAGCAAAAGACCTGCTTCGCGCAAATCTTCTATTATGGTTTTTCTTGCAACCTTTATTCTCATGCCAACATACTTGCCAGATATATCTGTCATTGTGCCTTCAGGATTAAGTGCCATCTTTATCGGAAGATTATGTGCTTTCTGCCATTCCATATCTGTTTGATCACCAAAAGTACAACACATAACAAGACCTGTTCCCTTTTCAGGGTCAGCTCTTTCATCTTCCATTATAGGAACTTTGAAATCGAAAAGCGGAACTTTTGCCATCTTGCCTTTTAGATGTTTGAACCTTTCATCTTCTGGATTATAAAATATGCAAACACATGCAGATAGCAGTTCTGGCCTGGTAGTTGATATGATGATGTCATTATCATCTACTTTAAAGATTATATCGTTAAAAGTAGAATCCATTTCTTTGTCTTGAACTTCAACCTGAGCAACACCTGTCTTGCATTCAGGACACCACATTGAAGGTGCATCTTTTCTGTAAACCCTTTCTTTTTTGAAAAGGTCAATAAATGACCATTGAGAAATTTTTCTCGAATGTTCATCAATGGTCGAGTATTCTAAACTAAAATCACAGCTTACACCAATATTTTTCCAATCTTGTATGAACTTTGGCCTTTCTATTTTGAGGAATTCATTACATATTTTTATGAATTGGTTTCTTTCCATGTCTCTTGCACGAATTTTTTTCTTTTTCTCAACAAGCCTTTCTGTAGGAAGTCCGTTGTTATCGGTACCAAAAGGATAGAAAACATTGAAACCGTTCATTCGTTTGAACCTTATTATAAAATCTTGCTGGGAATAAGAACAAGCATGTCCTATATGCATTTCGCCCGATATTGTTGGAGGTGGTGTATCCACTGAGAATATGGGCTTTTTGCTGTTTTTGTCAAAGGCAAAAATCTTCTGTTCCTCCCAGAATTTTATTATTCTAGGCTCCACCTCTTTGGGCTTGTATTTCTTTTGCATAGAAGGATTTTTATGATTGTAAACAGATAAATCTTTTTGCTTTACCTTTTCTTTGGCTTCGGCATCTTTTCCGTGTCTATCTCGACAAGCTTCCTGTTTACCTCGAGGCATACGTTGAAAACAGGCACCTTCCCGACAAAAGCAAGGGGCAGGCCATAATGGGCATGGCCGTGAATTGCCATTGTGGGCCTTGTTTCCTTTAGAATTTTTTCCATCTTCTTTGAGCCTAT
>JAFGAZ010000014.1 GCA_016933455.1 Candidatus Aenigmatarchaeota archaeon | reverse complement strand
GTAACTTTAAGCTTAAATATTTTCTTATTCGATAAGGCCCCATCCCATGAGTCGCCATCTTTCGGAAATCATTCTCGATATAACAAGGCGTTCGCCCTTGTCAGCGCAAATGGGGAGAAGAAGGTCGACATCACACACGTTGTTTTTCAAATTCTTGACAACGCCAACAGTTCTTGCTGTCCCAGCGTTTATCATGAGCTTCTCGCCCTCCCTTAAAGGGTCGGATTCCTCGAAAAGGTTGGGCCTGAACCTAACTTTGTCCAAAACAGGGGGCAGGTCCCTGCCTGCGACAGAGCCTGAGATATAGTCTGTCTTTGCAAGAGATGGGTCAAGCTCGGTTAGAACGCCAAGAAGCCCTCCGGCATCGGCCCTTTCAAGATTCATGCCAGCCTTTTGCAGACCTATCACCTTTGTCTTGATCGCCTTCCACTGGTTGTTTAGCTTTATGCCGGGCCTTATCTCTATTTCATCGCCTATCTTGAGCTCGCCCTGCACCAATCCACCACCCAGAACGCCGCCGCAAAGTTTATCTATGTCGGAACCCGGCTTGTTTATGTCAAACGACCTCACAACAAGCATCTTTGGGGGCTTTGTCGCATCCTTCTTTGGAGTTGGTATTTTATTTTGAAGAGTGTCCAAAAGAACTTCGATGTTTATTTTCTTTTGGGCAGAAACAGGAATTATGGGGGCGTTCTCAGCAACAGTGCCCTTGACTAGCTCCTTGATTTGCTTATAGTTCTCTATTGCATCCTCCTTTGACACAAGATCTATCTTGGTCTGGACGATCACAACGTTCTTTATGCCCACAATGTCTAGAACCATGAGATGCTCCTTTGTCTGGGGCTGTGGGCATTTTTCATTAGCAGCTATTATGAACATGATGCCGTCCATAAGGCTTGCACCAGCAAGCACAGTTGCCATCAAGGTCTCGTGACCAGGTGCATCAACAAATGAAACAGTCCTAACAGTCTTTGTCTTCCCACCGCAGACATTGCATTTCTCGCTAGGGCAGAATATGTCGCATTTTTCACACTTGTATATGGTGGCATCTGCATAGCCAAGCTTTATTGTGATTCCTCTTTTTAATTCCTCGGAATGCGTAGCAGGCCACTTGCCAGATATAGCCTGAACCAGAGTGGACTTGCCGTGGTCAACATGGCCTAGAGTGCCGATGTTTACTTCCGGTATTAGCTTTTCGTCTATTTTTTTCATAACAATCCCTTTTTGTCTGCCATCATTATGGCATAGCCCCTTCCTTTGTCCCTTTTATCAAGGTCTAAGCCCAGTTCTTCACATATCTCGAGTATCTTTTCCTTCTCGCCTTCTATTTCCAAAAACATGCCCAAATCTTCTACCTTGTCTAGGCATATTTCACAATCATTCCTATGTCCTTTATTTCTGATTTTTTTAACTATAAAGTTATGCGGGAACGTTGCCAAAAGCATTTTTCTTATCTTTTCATACTGTTCATCGTTTAATTCAAGATGAAGCTCGTCTGAATCGTAGCAGTCCTTGGTTTGGTCAGCGCCTGCAAGAACGTCCTTTAACTGAAGAATTGTCTTTCCGTTTTTCTTTCTTATGCGCAAAAAGGTGAAGCTATCAAGCATCTGCTTGGTGGTAAAGTACTCGTCTATTTCCTCATATGGTTCGAACTTGATCGAGCTTATCTTGCTGAGAATATCTTCGTCTGCAACGAACTTTATCTCAGTTTCCCGTATGAATTTACTCACCATCTTTCTTCTCTTCAGGCTTTGCTTCTTCTTTTGGTTGTTCTTGCTTCTCTTCAGTCTTGGGCTGCTCTTCTTTGGGCGCTTCGCCCTCCTTTGGAGCTTCCTCTTTGGGTGCAAATCCTAGAAGCGCGGCAACGTCTCCCTCTCCGCTCACGATCTTGCAGTTTATCTGCATTATGTCTTCGGAAATTACATTGCCCCTAATTAGCTTCCTTTTCTTCATGCCCTTTCTCTTGAACTTCTTTTTTCTTATTATCTTAATTCCCCTAAAGCCAACACCTTTTGTAAGAAGAGCCTTTCTTCTGACAGATCCTTCCATATCAGGCCTCATGGGAACCCCGTCCTTGTCACTGCCGCCAGTGACCTGAAGCTCAAAGCCGTTTAGACCTAAAAGAGAGCCGTTAAAGTTCTCCCCGATCTTTTTTCCATTAAGAAGTGGAACATCCTTTTCTATTTGCCAAGCCTTTTTGCTTTTTGGTTCGCTTATTACAATTTTAAATGCCATTTTAAATTACCTCCCCAGTTTTTGCTTATTTAGGCACATATCCGGGTTGTTTGATTGTTTATTAATTATAAAGAAACTATTTAAAAGTTAATCTTGTTAAAACATGCAAGAAGCTACACAACATTATATTCTTGAAATACCAATTAAATTTTGATTTTATGAACAACAAACTTTTTGTTCTGTTAGTGATTTCAGTGATTTCAGTTGGACTTTTCGTGCAAGCAGCTTTTGCAAAGCCCACGACCAGAGCTTTAGCCGAATGCAAAGACGGTATTGACAACGACGGGGACGGTCTTTCAGACCTAAATGACCCCGGTTGTTCTAGCAAGAATGACAAAAGCGAGCTGGATTCTAGTGTTGAATGTGACGATGGTTTGGACAATGACGAAGATGGAAATGTGGATTATAACGACTCCGGATGCACAGGACCAACAGACACAGACGAATCTGACTGCGGAGACGGAATTTGCGAAGGCGGGGAAACTTCTGGAAACTGCCCAGCAGACTGCGGCTACTCGGATTCTTGCAGCGACACAGACGGCGGCAATGTCATAGCAACCTTTGGAACAACATCGGGTTACCTAGACAGCACACCATTTAGCAGTGACGATTATTGCGTGGATTCTGGCACAATAATGGAATACTACTGCTCTGGAAACTATGAGCAAAGTCAGCAACAGAGCTGTGGAACAGACTCTTATGGAAGCTCTTATTGCTCGTCAAATGAGGTGTATCAAGACTATACAGACTATTTCTGCGCAAGTGGTACGTGTGATTCGAGTGCAACACCTGTATTCCAAGAAGATTGTGACGACTCTGATGGCTATGGAAGCAATTACTGCAACGGAGATAGTGTAATGAAAAATTATTATGACTATTTCTGTGCAGCGGGGGCGTGCAACTACACAATAACACCAGAAAGCGTGGTCAACTGTGACATATACGACTACTACGGCTCAAACTACTGCTACAACGACGATGTCTACAGGAACTATAACGATTACTATTGTAGCATTGGAAGCTGTAACATGAGTTCAATACCAGAACTAGTCGAAACATGTGACTATGGCTGCACTAATGGAGAATGTGACGTGATTTTGGACTCTTGCAGCGACACGGACGGCGGATTTGTATTGACAACACAGGGAACAGCGTCAGGCTACTTGAGTGAGAACCCCTACAATTACACAGACTATTGTGCAAACAACATGACTTTGGTGGAGTTCTACTGCTCGGGAAACCTTGCATACAATTATTCAACGTCTTGCTACACGAACACAACAACAATGTGCTACAACGGCGCTTGTGTTTAGAATTTTTTACTTTATTTTTTCTTTTTATTTTAGCTCTTGTTAATTAGTTCTATGGAAAAGCGGTTTTGGGAAATAGACGCAATAAGGGGCTTTACCATAATCAACATGGTTTTGTTCAACTATGTTTTTGTGCTTAATTTTCTTGGTGTGATAGGCTTTGAGTTTGGCATCTCTTACGCAATTCTGATAGCAGGAACATTCATCTTTCTTTCGGGGATATCACAAACATTGGGTAGGAACATGAAAAATTACGGTTTCAAGAAATTTCTCAAAAGAGGCATTGAGCTTTTAGCATGGGGCCTGGCAATAACGCTAGCAACTTTCGCAATGTTTCCCGACTATTTCATAATGTTTGGAATACTGCAATTCATGGGAATGTCTGTCATACTTGGCCAGTTCTTTCACAAGTTCAAAGAAATAAATCTTGTTTTGGGCCTTGTGATATTCGTGTCTGGCTTTTATCTCATGAGTTTCTCGGTTAACTTTCCCTGGCTTTTGTGGCTAGGCATTCCTCCCGAAGGCTTCCAAACATTCGACTATTTTCCCATATTTCCTTGGTTTGGTTTGACGCTTTGGGGAATATACGCTGGCAACGAGTATTATGCAAAAGGGAAGAGAAGTTTCAAGATTCCAGATGTTTCAAAAAACCCTTTTGTGAAAGTCATGTCATTTCTTGGAAGAAACTCTCTGAAGATATACCTTTTGCACCAGCCAGTTCTAGCAGTGTTTATTTTGATTTTAGGTTTAGTATAAGCTTAAATTATTTCGCAAATTATTGTTTTTATGAGATTGCTAGAAGGAGAAGAAAGGAAAGAAGCGCAACATTTTCTAGAAATAGCCGCCAATGTGGCAAAAAATTCTACTTGCAGAAAATCTCAGCGCGGAGTTATAATAGTCAAAAACGGAAAAATAGTGGGAAAGGGCAACAACAACACTACGATAGAAAAGCTTTGTGATTATCCTTGTGCATTGGAAAGAGAAATAAGGGAGCCCAATTTGTGTCCAGTAGTTCATGCCGAGGAGTATGCGATTCTAAATACAGAAAGATGTGATTTAGAAGGATCAAGAATGTATCACATAAAAGTAAAGGACGGAAAAATAAAGCCTTCAGGAGAGCCCTCTTGCACAAGATGTAGTCCCTTTGTCCTGGCAAGCGGGATAAGTGAATTCGTTCTTTTGCATGAAGAAGGGCCCACTGTATACACTGCTCAGGAATTTAATGAAAAAACTTTTCAACATTATCTTTAGTTTTCTAAAATGCTTCTCGCCAAAGCAAGCTCTTCTTTCAAGTTGAGCTCTTCCAAGACTTTGAGATCCTTTTTGGTAATAAGAGTTGCAAGCTCATCGCCTTCCCTTATGTGCCTTCCAACTGTAGGCCCGTCAATAGAAAGCGCAACCTTGTCGCCAGGCTTTGCCTCGTCCAAAGTCTTTGCATCTGACTGTATGGTCTTGATATAGCCTATCTCCTTGCCATCCTTTTGCAGCTTGTAGCCGGCCTTTATCTTGCCCGCTATTATTTCAACGCCCACTATCGCTGGATTGTTAGCACGAAAGACATGGCCTGGTATAAGTTTTACCTTGGCAGGCAGTGTTATTGTCTCAAGCTTTTCTTGCTTTATTCTCTCCTTTGTCTCATCGACAAAGGCCTCATAGTCCTCGATTAGCTTGTAGATTATGTTGCTCTTTATTATCTTGATGTTGTTGTCGTTTGCATAGCTGATGACCGAGTCATCGACATTGGAATTGAAAGCTACTATAACTTTCATCAAAGGATCCCTTACAGCATCGGAAATTATGACATCCTTTCTTAGAACGCTGCCAATGCTTGCGCTTTTGACTGGAACCTTTTTCTCAAACATGCCGATTAGGGCCTCAAGGCTACCAAGGTTGTCTGCCTTGAGTATTATGCCGTCGATTGACTTCTCGAATTCAATGTCCTCTATTCCCATTTGCAGCTCCTTTTTTATCTGCTCTATCTTG